>CAZTSL010000184.1:0-1295 GCA_964616915.1 uncultured bacterium | reverse complement strand
CCGTGCCGGTGGGCTGCCCGGTGACCACGCCGGTGGTCTGTTGAGGTTGCTGGGTCCCTTCTCCTCCGCCCCCGCCGCCGCCACAGGCGGCCGCCAGGGGAAGGATCAGGGCGATCACGAGAAAATGCGGCAGGTGCCTCACCCGCTGGGTCCACGATCTCTGCTCCGGAAAGCGTAACCTTACCATGCCTCCTCCTTTCGATCGGGGAAGATCCGTTCTCCGCGTCCCTCATTGATGCGGGAATCCTCTCCCCTTCACCACGAGGGATCGCTCCCCGGATCTCGAATCGTGTGCTGAGTCGCTTCCGGAACCCCTCATGTGGTCCGGTTTCGACCCGTTCCTCGTCCACGGCGGAACGATTATAGGTGAAGGCGCCGGAAAACGTCAAGGAGCAATTCGAGGTTTTTTTCGTTTGTAAGTGATTTCGAGGACTTTCTGCTCCTCAGCCGTATGGAGGTCGTACATCTCCAGGCGATGGGTGTCCTGATCGAGGATTTTCCGGAGATATTTCACGGTCTGCCCCATGACGTGGTGGATCGGTTCGTCCATCTCTCCGAAGAGGCGCAGTTCGTTCGAGCCTGGGATCCGGGTGCCGTGCATGACGGAGATCGCGGTTCCCATCGTGTCTTGCCAGGTGCCGACGTAGACGTTGCGGAAGTTGTCGTAGCCGAGCGTTCCCATCCCCTCGAAGGGGAGGCGCTGGATCTTTCCCGTTTCGTCGGGGAGCGCGACTTCCCCCCGGTAGCGCTCCAGGATGAAGCGTCCCCCCAGGATCGGGACGATCTGCGCTTCCCCTTTCGTTTCGACCGGTGGTGCGCTCGGTCCTCCCCACCACGTCTTCATCACGGTCTGCCACTCTCCCACGAAGGCGCCCAGCCATGCGTGGGGCGCTCCCGGGAGCGTCGTGGCCCGCCATCTTTCGATCATCTCCCGGGTGATCTTCGCGTTCGCGGCACCCCCTTTCTCTCCACCAGCGGCAAGGAGGAGAGGGGGGGGGAGGATCCAGCAGGCAGTGATGAGGAAGAGGAGGGCAATTTCTTCGCATTGCCGTTTCATGACATTCCCCCTCGCGAGGCGGGATCCCGCCTCGAGATCCCGGTCGAGGCATCCGTCGGTCCCGCTCGTCTTCACAACCTCACAGGAGTGGCAGGCCACACAACTTATGGTAGATTCTCTATTCATCCTCTGGTACCTCCAGGAGGAGTATACCAATAGATCACTTACTTGAAAACCAGTGCTCCCCCCAAATCCCGGATCAGGAAATTCATGTCAATCATTGTGAGGCATTCCATGC
>CAZTSL010000183.1:0-6935 GCA_964616915.1 uncultured bacterium | reverse complement strand
GTTCTATGTGACGACGGGGATGGCGGGGGGGGGAACCTGCATGCCTTCTACGGCCGCTCCGAGGGGGCGCACCGTGTGGGGGATCCGGTCTGGGACGCTTCCTCGATCGTGGGACCGGATGGCCAAGGAATCGACGCCTGTGCCTTCATCAGTTCCCCGCTGATCGACGAAGAGGGCGTGATCTACATCAGTGATTGCCGGTTTTTCTGGGCGATTTCTCCCGAGGGGCAGCGACGGTGGAGCGCTCCCCTCCCCCGGGACGAAGATGGACGGATTCGTCCTTTCATCTCGGCGTTCTTCACGCAGGACGGCTCGGTCGGGGGAGTCACCGCCTCGGGGAATCTCCTGATCTTCAGCAGGGATGGGGAACCGAGGACGCAACCCTTTCGGATCCCCGGCATTCTGAGGCCGCAGACGGAAGGAGGATTCGCCGCGGTGGGACGTTCCGCCGTTGCGGCGAGCTTCCTGCGCTCCGCCTTCGCCTTCGCGCCTGCCGATCTGTCCGAATGTCTCTGGCATGATGCCGATGGGGGAGACATGGTCGATCCCGCGATCCAGGAGCAGATCGTGGCGGGCATGGAGGGGGTGGAGGTTCCCGTCTCGAACCAGCCCGCGGTCTTCCCCGATCCGGATCCCCACGTCACCCGGATCTATGTGCCCGCCATCCTCGAACAGGAGCGGGAGGGGAAGCACGATCTCAAACTCTTTCGCATCGATTTCACCGTTCGGCCAGGGGAGGGGGGGGAAGGGGCCACCTACACCCTGGAGGAAGCGGAGGCGTGGCGGGAGAACCCGGAGGCGGGATTGATTCCGGGCGGGGAGGGTACGGCCTCCAGTCCCGATGTCGCCTTCGACGGCAGCGCGGTCTATCTCTCCGACATCGTTGGCAACGTGCATGCCTTCGACGCGGAAGGGGGCGAGCACCTCTGGTCCAGGGAAGTGGGGAAGGTCTTCGGTTCCCTCGGATCGAGCTGGCCGACGGCGAATCACCCCGAGCATGGACTCCTCGTGATGACCCTCGAAGAGATCCTGCTCCTCGACCCGGGAGCGGAGGGGAGGATCGTGTGGCGGCACGACTACAGCGCGGAACTCTCCCGGGGGATCGAACCCGTGCCGGGCTACGAGATCGTCGCGGTGCCGGACGGACTCCCGGTGCAGAGCCCCAATCGCATCCTGATTCCCTTCCTCGTGGGCTACCGTCTCTCCGAGGAGGAACTTCCGGTCTGGCCCGTTCGCTCCCTCCTCGCTCATCTCGCGCGGGATGGAACGCTGCTGGAGACGTTCGATCTCCTCGATTCGGTGGAGGTGGGCGCGATCCCCGATCTCGAAGGCTTCGTTCATGTCACCTATGCCGGTCTCATCGCCTCCGTGACGCACTGTTTCTGGCAAAAGGGTCTCTTCCCGCGATTACCGGAACCCCTCTGTCCCCATGGTGGGCTCGATATCCTGGGAAGAGGCGCACTGGAAGCTGTCGAGGAGCGGAGGTAGGGGCCCAGCGGCGCTACGATCCCGGGAAAAGGTGGCCGGAAGGATCACGAAGGGCGTGATCACGAAGGGCGTGGCGCGGTGCACACCGGCTTGAACTCGTCCCGATTTTGTGCGATCTTCGAAGGAGAAGGCGCATCCCATCCCCGTTTCGGGGAGAAGAGAAACCGGCAAGGGGGAATGCTGGAGGAGAACACCGTGGAGATCGTTCGCACCGTCCCAGAGATGCAACGGCGGGCGCTCACGCTGAAACGAGCGGGGGAACGGATCGGGTTCGTCCCCACGATGGGGTACCTCCACGAGGGACATCTCAGTCTCGTGGATGCGGCGCGCCAACGCAGCAGCTTCGTTGTGGTGAGCATCTTCGTCAACCCCACCCAATTCGGGCCCAACGAGGATCTCGACCGCTATCCCCGCGATTTCGAACGGGACCGGAGCCTCCTGGAGGCGCGGGGGGTCGATCTTCTCTTTGCCCCCGAGGCCGCCGACCTCTACCCCGAGGGGTACCAGACCTACGTCACGGTGGAGCGGGTCACGCAACGCCTCTGCGGGCGCTCCCGGCCGACCCACTTCCGGGGGGTGACGACGATCGTGGCCAAGCTCTTCCACATCGTGCAGCCCGATCTCGCCTTCTTCGGGGAGAAGGACTACCAGCAGCTCGTGACGATCCGGCGGATGGTCGAGGACCTCAACTTTCCAGTCGAGGTCGTGGGGATGCCCACCGTGCGGGAGGCCGATGGCCTGGCGATGAGTTCGCGGAACGTCAACCTGACGCCGGCCCAGCGAAGCGCTGCGGCCGCGATCCCCCGTGCCCTCGAGGTGGCCAGGGAATGCTTCCTGGACGGGGAACGAAGCGCTCAGACCCTCCGGGGGATCATCGAGGGGATCCTCGAGGCCCAAGCCTACGGGGAGATCGACTACGTGGAGATCTGCGATCCCGAGAGCCTCGAACCGCTCGACCGGATCGAGGAGGATGCCCTGATCGCGGTGGCGGTCCGTTTCGAGGGGGCGCGTCTCATCGACAATATCCGTCTGCAGGGGCGGTCGCGAGGGGAAAGGTGAGGATCGCCCGTCTCTCCCCCTTCGTTTTGCTCCTCCTCTTCGTCCTTGGCTTCCCCGGGGTGGGGCTTCCCCTGGTAGGGGGGATGACGGGAACCCTCCTTCTCCTCTTCTCGCTTCGCCGGATTCTCTATGGCCTGATCGCGCTCTTTCCGGGGAAGGGGCAAGGGGAGGCTTTGCGCTGTGCATCCCTCCCCGAATCGGTTCTCGTCCTCGTGCCCTGCCACAACGAGGCGAGGGTTCTCCCCCGGCTTCTGGAAGCCCTCCAGCGGGAGCGCCGGCGCGGGTCTCCCCTGGAAGTCGTCGTGATCGACGACGCCTCGACGGACGACACCGCGGGCGTGGTGGAACGCTTCCGGCGGGCGCACGGTGCGCAGCAGTGGCTCCACCTTCTGGAACGTCGGGGGCGGCGGGGCATCCGGGGAAAGGCGGCCGCGCTCAACGACGCCCTGGCCACATTCCCCCGCGGAGAGATCGTCGTCCTCTTCGACGCGGATCATGCTCCGCTGCCCGGCTGCATCGAGCGGATTCTCCGTCCCCTCTCCGATTCGTCCTGCGTGGCGGCCGGTGGGGTGCTTCGTCCCTTCGATCCCTTCGTCAATCCGCTCACGTTCTACCAGTACATCGAAGGGCTCGTCCATCAGGCGGCGACCTTGAACGCCAATGCCCGCTTGGGGTTGAATCCGGTGCTCCTTGGCTCGAACTGTGCGATTCGCCGGGACGTTCTCGAGTGGCTGGGGGGATTCTGCGAGGAGGCGCTGCTCGAGGACATCGATCTCACGCTTCGGATCACGGCGGGGGGGGGGACGATCGCCTTCGTGCCCGAGGGGGTGAGTCTCCACGAGGTTCCCTCTTCGGCCTCGGCCTATCTCGAGCAGCACACGAGCTGGTCACGGGGGTTTTACCAGATGCTCGCCACCCACGGACGTTCTCTCCTGAGGAACCGCGCGCTCGGGTTCCTTCGCCGGGTGGAGGCACTCTTCTTCCTTGCGGCCTACGGCGATCGGGTGCTCCTCCTCCTTGCCGCGTTCCTCTGGGTCCTCGACGCTGCGGGGGTGGCGGGCGCATTCCCACTGCCGGGGTGGCTGTGGGGTTTCTTCCTCGGTGCGCCCCTCATCGAGATTCTGTCGGTCCTGCGGCGCGATCGGGCTCCCCTTCGCGCCCTCCTCTGGCTTCCCACGATGTTCCTCGTCTTCCCCCTCGAACTCTGGATGGTCCTTCGCGCCGTGGGGGAAGAAATCCTTGGTCGCCGCAGACGGGGGTACAAGACCCCACGGGAGGGGGAAGAAGAGGGGAGGGAGGCGTTCAAGGAAGGGGATCGCAGCCGGCGCGGGGTGTCTCCATCCCCCCTTCGATCCAGGCGCAGGCCATCCGGGGAGTGTTGAAGGCGATCCCGATGTTACCGGAGCGATCGACGAGGATGACCCCCGCCTGGGACCGCGTGCGGCGTTCCAGCGTCTCGATCGCGGCCGATGCGGCGCTCTGGGCGTCGAGGCCGGCTGCGATCCCTTCGCAGCAGCGTCGGGCCAGGGCGACGCGGATGATCGCCTCCCCCCACCCGGTGGCGGAGACTGCGGCGGTCTCGTCGTCGGCGTAGGTGCCGCATCCGATCAGGGGGGAATCGCCGACACGGCCGGGGATCTTCATCGGGGTTCCGCCGGTCGAGGTCGCGGCGGCGAGATGGCCCGCGGCATCCAGGGCGACGGCCCCCACGGTGTCGGCGGGGAGATTGCGCTCGACGGCCTCGCGCCACCGCTCCACCCGCCGGGGGATCTGGAGCGTTCCGGGATCGACCGTCTCGAAGCCGATCTTCCGGGCGAAGGCCAGGGCCCCCTCCCCCGCGAGGAGGACGTGGGGGGTCTGCTCCATCACGGCCCGGGCGAGCAGGATCGGATTCCGCACCCCCTGGAGTGCACAGACGCCACCGGCGCGCAGGTCCTCCCCCGACATCAGGCTGGCGTCGAGTTCGATTTCGCCCGCCCGATTCAGGGAGGCGCCGTACCCGGCGTTGAAGGTGGGATCCTCTTCGAGGGCGACCACGGCGGCGACGACGGCATCGAGGGCGCTCCCCCCGGCCGTGAGCACCCGCCACCCCACGAGGGCGGCCTTGCGACACCCAAGGGTGGCGGCTTCGACCTGGTCGTCGGGGATCGGCCAGGCGCCGCCATGGACGACGAGAACGGGAGGGGCCATCGGCGGGACCTCACACGCTGATCGAGTTGGCACGGAAGGAACTCGTGCCGATCTTGACGTTGACGAGGGCGGGTTTTCCCGCTTCGAGGGCGCGCGCGATCGCAGGCTTGATCTCCTCGGGGCGTTCCACGTATTCCCCGTGCCCTCCCATCGCAGCCACGACCTCGTCGTAGCGGGTGTAGGAGAGCGCGGTGGCCACGGCCCGCTCCTCGCCGTAGAAGGCGATCTGTCCCCGGCGGATCTGCATCCAGGCCGCGTCGTTGCCGATGACGCCCACGATCGGGATCTTCTGGCGGATCGCGGCTTCGAACTCCATGGCGTTGAGGCCGAACGAGCCATCCCCGTAGAGGATGACGACCTTGTGGTCGGGCCTGGCCAGCTTCGCCGCGATCGCATATCCGGGGCCGACGCCCAGCGTGCCGAGGGGACCCGGGTCCATCCACTGTCCCTGACGGTGGACCGTGATGATGTTGGCGCCCGTGCCCACGATATCCCCGCCGTCGCCGATCACGATCGTCTTCTCATCGACGAACGTATTCAAGTCGGCGCAGAGCCGAAGCGGGTTGATCGGCACCTCGTCGGAGATGAGCTGCGGACGGATCTTTTCGAGTTCCGCCTCCTCTTTCGCCCGGAGTTTCTCGACCCATGCGTCACGTGCGCGGGGGTGATCGCTTCCGGCCGCTTCGATCAACTGCGTCATCACCGCTCCGGTATCTCCGACGATCCCGGCGTCCACGGCGCGGTTGCGCCCCACCTCCGCAGGATCGAGATCGACCTGGATCACCTTGGCCTCCGCCGCGATCTTGGGGGGCTGGCCGTAGCCGAGGCGGAAATCGAAGGGGGTGCCGAAGACGATCACGACATCGGCGTCCTTGAGGGCGGTCTTGCGCGCCCGCACGAAGTAGTAGGGGTTGCCCGGCGTGAGGGCGCCACGGGCCATCCCGTTGACGCAGGTGGGGAGGGCGAAGCGCTCCATGAAGGTGGGGAGCACTTCCCGCCGGGCCGACCACCAGAGTTGGCTCCCCACGAGCGCGACCGGACGTTCCGCCTCGAGGAGGAGGCGGGCGGCCCGCTCGACGTATTGGGGATCTCCGAAGGTGGCTGCCTCCGTCCGGTAGTTTTCCGGAAAGGTCACCTCCCCCTCATCGACCATCTCGGAGAGGAGATCGAGGGGCATCTCGAGGAAGACCGGGCCGGGAACCCCTGTCGTGGCCTTGCGCAGCGCGATGGCGATATAGTCGGCGATCCGTCGGGCCTCGGGGACGGAGGCGGCCCACTTCGTGATCGGCCGCATCAGTTCCACGTGGTTCATCTCCTGGAGGGAGCCCATCTCCGAGAAGATCCGTGGCCCCTGTCCCCCGATCACGAGGAGCGGGACGCCCGCGCGCCACGCATTGGCGACGCCGGTCACCGCGTCGGTCACGCCGGGTCCGGCGGTGACGACCGCGACGCCCGGTTTCCCTGTGGCGCGTGCCCAGCCATCGGCCGCGTGGGCCGCGGACTGCTCGTGCCGGAAATCGACGACGCGGATCCCTTCGTCGAGGCATCCGTCATAGATCGACCAGACGTGGCCGCCGCAGAGCGTGAAGATGTGGGTGACCCCCTCTCTTTTCAGCATCCGTGCCACGATCTGGCCTCCGCTGAGGTATCCCATCTGCGTCTCCTTCCTTACCCGATTCGATTGCGGGGCGTTTCCCTGGATCCCGGTGCCGTTGCGGGGTGTGTCTTTCGGATCCCCTGGGTTTGTGACGGAGAGATTCTACAGGAGGAAGTACGCAGCGTCAATGTGACGCCCGAATTCCATCCTCCCTGTCGTCCCGGGGCGATCGTATCTTGGATCCCCACGATTCGCGGAATCCGCATGGCATCGTAGCATCCGGCGTGCGAGGGAACAGAATGCATATGTAAAAATATATTTACACTTTGTAAAATTTCGTTTACACATGTAACCCCCATCGACCCCGTTGCGATCGTTCGGCTGCGGACCGTGGGAGGAGAAGTTCCGCAGCCACCGGGAGATTTGAAAAAAATATGCGATGCAGAACGATTGGCACCCGAATTGAAGGAGGAGAACGGGCAGACGAGAGTCTTGACAGTGCGGAGGACTGATGCAATTCATCAGGGAACCGGCCTGAGGCTGTTGCCCGGTGGTTTCGGCGTCCTCCCTTCCGGACGGAGCGAACACGACATCGACCCGG
>CAZTSL010000182.1:0-6962 GCA_964616915.1 uncultured bacterium | reverse complement strand
CCGCCCCGGCCGAAACCGCCCCGGCCGAAACCGCCCCGGCCGAAACCGCCCCGGCAGCGCCATCGGCCGAAATCTCCGAAGGGAGAGAAGCCCCGGAAAGTGTCGAGTTCCAGGAACTCGAGGCGGAGATCGAACAGGATCTCGAGGATATCGGAAGCGGGGGCTACGGGGATACGGACGAGATCGAGATCTCGGTCTTCTCCAGTGAGGAGATCGACGCCAGCGAGGCCCTCTCCCTCGAACATCTCGACTCGATCATCGGAGACGAGGAGACGCACGGCGAAGCGGCCGTTCGACGGCCGGCCGGCACGGCCGCGCCCCCGGTCGCCTCGGCCCCGATCATCATGAGCGACGAGATGGAGGCCGATCTCATCGATCGAATCGAGCCGAAGATGGCGGAAGCGGTCGAAGCCCTCCTCGGTCGGATCGAGGATCGTGTGGCCCGGCACGTCGCGGAGCAGGCGGAGAAACGGCTGGCCGACCCGGCCCGCCTCGAATCGATCGTCCAGGCCGCGGTCGAGGCGAAATTGCAGCGGCTCGACGAGGTGCTCGACCGCCGGATCCCGGAAGTGCTCGCCCAGGTCGCCAACGAGCGGATGACCGACGCATTCACCGGCTTCGAGGCGAAGCTGGAGGAACAGCTCTCGAGCATCCTCGACGAGTCGAAACCGCTGATCCAGAGCCAGTTCGAGAACGTCCTCTCCGGCGCCATCGAGCAGAACCTCTCCATGTTGCTGCAATCCGCGGTACGATCGCTCAACCTCCCCGAACGGGTGGACCGCAAGATCGCCGAGCAGTTGAAGCCCCTGGCCGCGGCCGTCACGCCGCTGACCACCGAGATGATCGAGAAGCAGGTGAAGAAGATCGCAGCCCTCCTCATCAAGAAGGTCGTCATGAAGACGGTTCCCCGGATGGCGGAGAAGGCGATCCGCCAGGAGACGGCGATCCTGGAACGGGAACTCCGCAAGGAACTCTGAGGGAGATCCACCCCCTCTTCACCGGCCAGGAACCGGCAGATGGATCGCGACGCAATCCTGAGACTTGCCCTTGCGGAGGACGGCGTGGGCGTGGGGCCCGGGGATCTCACCAGCCGGGTCACCCTCCCCCCGGGGATCGAAGGGGAGGGGGGCATCGAGGCCAAGGCGTCCTTCCTTCTTGCCGGGATCGAAGTGGCCGGCCGGGTCTTCCACCTCGTGGACCCCGAGCTGCGTTTCACTCCCCACTTCCCCGATGGCACACCGATCCGATCCGGTGACGAGATCGCAACGATCTCGGGGCGCCTGGCATCGATCCTCGCCGCAGAACGGGTGGCGCTCAACTACCTCCAGCACCTCAGCGGGGTGGCCACGAAGACGGCCCGGATGGTGGAAGAGGTCGCCGATTTTTCCGCCCGTATCGTCGATACGCGCAAGACGACGCCGCTCATGCGCGCCTTCGAGAAGGAGGCCGTCCGCGTCGGGGGGGGATTCAACCATCGTTTCAACTTGAACGACGGGATCCTCATCAAGGACAACCACAAGGATGCGGTCGGTTCGGTGGGGGCGGCGGTGCGCAGAGCCCGGGAAGGCGCGCCCCATACGATGCGCATCGAGGTCGAGGTGACGACCCTCGCCGAGGTGGAAGAGGCCCTCGCCGCCGGCGCCGATCTGATCCTCCTCGACAACATGACGCTCGAGGAGATGAGACGGGCGGTCGAACGGATCGGTGGCCGCGCCCTCGTGGAAGCCTCCGGTGGGATCACGCTCGAACGGGTGCGGGCGGTCGCATCGACCGGCGTCGATTTCATCTCGGTCGGGGCGCTCACCCACTCCGTGGAGGCCGTGGACATCTCCCTGCGACTGCGCCGCACACCGGCACCACCGACCGGAAAGGGGGATGCGTCCTGAGCCTCTCCCCCCGGGAACCCGCCGGAAAGGAAGGGAGGAGACACGCATGTCGAACGATTACACCGAAGCCGCGCTGGCCATGCTGAGGGAGCGATGTGCGACGGTCGGCGCAGAGATCGACTACCTCCCCACGGTCGATTCCACGAACGAACGGGCCAAAGCCCTGGCCAGCGGGGGAGCCCCCCACGGCAGCGTGGTCCTCGCCGATGCCCAGACCCATGGGCGGGGGCGGATGGGACGAAGCTGGTTCTCGCCGCCGGGGAAAAACATCTATACCTCGGTGATCCTGCGCCCCCCAACCACGAAGCACCTCTGTGCGCTCACGATGACGATGGGGGTGGCCGTCGCCGGGGCGGTGAGCCCCTTCCTCCCCACTCCCGCCACCCTCGAATGGCCCAACGATCTCTTCTGGGGCGGGAAGAAACTGGCCGGGATCCTCACGGAGAGCGCGATCACCGGTGGGAGGGTCGAATTCGTGGTCGTGGGGATCGGCATCGATGTCAATGAGACGAATTTTCCGTCGGAGATCCCGGCGACCTCGATGCGGCTGGCCGCCGGCCGGGAATTCGACCGGATCGCCCTCCTCGAAGTCCTTTACCCACTCCTGGAAATGTGGTATAACCACTTCGTTGCCGGAGGGTTGGAGAAGATCGCCCGGGCATGGCGTTCCCGAAGCGATATCTTCGGCCGGGTGGTGACGCTTTCCCGGTCAGGAGCCCCTCCCATCTCCGGGATTGCCCGGAAGATCACCGAAGATGGCGCGCTCGTCGTGGAGACGGAAAGGGGGATCGAAACGATCCACTCCGGTGAGGTGACCGGCGATCCGGCCGGGATCGGATGAAGTTCCCGGCGCATGCCCCGCCCCCGCGACCCGGGCCCGCCTCCTCCGCCGGCAGGGTGAGGAGGCGAGTCGCATACGCTGGGGAAGGACGGTCGCCCTTCGGGAAGCCCCGAGGGCATTCGCCGGCGCATCACCCCGACAACGAATCGAGATCTCCTCGAAACCGGCCGGGCGGCCCAGGATCATCGCGATGCTTCTCGTCATCGACATCGGAAACACGACGACCGTGCTGGGGGTCTTCCAGGACGACCGTCTCGTGGGGGACTGGCGGCTGACGACGACGAGCCGCCGGACCACGGACGAGATCGGTATTCTCGTCCTCGAACTCTTCCGCTTCGCCGGGATCCGGCCGACGGGGATCTCCGGGATCATCCTCTCGTGCGTCGTTCCCCCTCTCCTGGCCCCCTTCACGGATGCCTGCAAGCGTTACTTCAGGGTTCCTCCCCTCGTCGTCGGGCCCGGGATCCGGACGGGGATGCCGATCCTCGCCCGCAATCCCCGGGAGGTGGGCGCCGACCGGATCGTCAATGCGGTGGCGGCCTACGAGCGCTACCACGAGGAGGTGATCGTCGTCGATTTCGGCACGGCCACGACCTTCGACTTCGTTTCCGGCCGAGGAGAATATATGGGGGGCGTCATCTGTCCCGGGATGATGATCTCCCTCGATGCCCTCTACCACCGTGCCTCGAAACTGCCACGGGTGGAGTTCGCGAAACCGAAGAGCGTCATCGGGAAGGATACGATCCACAGCATGCAATCGGGGATCTACTACGGCTACGTAGGGCTCGTCGATGAAATCGTGACCCGCATGATCGAGGAGGTCGATGCCCCCCACGTCCATGTCATCGCCACCGGGGGATATGCCGACCGGATCGGTTCGGAATCGAAGACGATCGAAACGGTCGATCCCCATCTCACCCTCGAGGGCCTGAAGATCCTCTTCGAACGGAATCAAGGCTGAGCGCTAAACTTCGAACCTGTTCGGGAAGTAGAGTAGAGGAGAAGCATGAAAGTCTATGAAACACGAGATCTGAGGAACGTTGCACTGATCGGGCATGGCGGATCGGGAAAGACCTCGCTGGCGGAGGCGATGCTCTACGACGCCGGCATGACGACGCGACTGGGGCGGGTCGAGGAAGGGAACACCGTGATGGATTTCGAGGAGGAGGAGAAGGAGCGACGCGGCTCGATCACCTCGGGAATCGGTTTCCTCGAATGGGCGAAGTGCAAGATCAATCTGATCGATACCCCCGGAGACGCCAACTTCGTCGCCGACGGCCGCAATTGCCTCTACGCGGTGGACAGCGTCGTCCTGGTCGCCGACGCCGAGGACGGCATCCGGGTGCAGGCGGAGAAGATGGCCCGGGCCGCCGAGGAACTCGGTCTCACCCGGGTGGCCTACGTCAGCAAGCTCGACCGGGAACGGGGGGCGTTCGAGACGGCGATGAAGGCGCTCACCGACCTCTTCGGCAACAAGGCCGTTCCGGTCTTCCTCCCGATCGGAAGCAAGGATGCCTTCCACGGCATCGTCGATCTCCTCGCGGGCAAAGCGTTCCTCTTCGACGAGGGGGGAAAGGGGACGTTCAAAGAGGCCGGGATCCCCGCCGAGATGACCGAACAGGTGGCCGAGGCCCGGGAACGCCTCGTCGAGGCCGCATCGGAGAGTGACGACGAGCTGATCGAGAAGTACCTCGAAAATGGCGACCTGAGCCCGGAGGAACTCGAAATCGGCCTCAAGAAGGCGATCGCAGAGGGCACCATCGTTCCGGTGCTCTGCGGATCGGCCCCGAAGAACGTCGGCATCCGGCCGATGCTCGACTTCCTGGCGGCCTATCTCCCCGCCCCCCAGGGGGAACGAAAAGGGACCACCCCCGACACCGGCGAGGAGATCTCCCGGAAATTCGATGACGCCGAGCCCTTCTCCGCTCTCGTCTTCAAAACCATCGTCGATGAGATCGGCCGTTTCAGTGTCTTTCGCGTGATCTCCGGCTCCGCCGTCCCCGATACCACGGTCCTCAATCCGGAACGGCGAACCGATGAGCGGCTCGGACAGCTCTTCCATCTCCTCGGCAAGGAACGCCACAAGATCGAAAAGGCGAGTGCCGGCGACATCGTGGCCGTGGCCCGGCTCAAGGAGACGATTACGGGCGATACGCTCTGCGACAAGAAGTCTCCGATCCGCTATCCCCGGATTCCGGTTCCCCCCGCGATCATTTCCTTTGCGGTGCGTCCCCGCTCGAAAGCGGACCAGGACAAGATCTCGGCCTCCCTGCGCAAGCTGATGGAGGAGGATACCGCGCTGCGCTACGCTCGGGATGAACAGACCGGAGAGTTCCTCCTCTCCGGGATGGGGCAGGGACACATCGAGATCGTGGCGAAACGTCTCGAGCGGAAGTTCAAGGTCGGCATCGAGCTGGCCGCACCCAAGGTCGCCTACCTCGAGACGATCAAGGGGACGGCGGACAAGCGCTACCGCCACAAGAAGCAGACCGGCGGCGCCGGCCAGTTCGGAGAGTGCGCGATCAAGATCGAGCCGAACCGCGGCGCCGGCTTCGAGTTCGTCAACAACATCGTCGGCGGCGTGATCCCGGGGCAGTACATCCCCAGCGTGGAGAAGGGGGTCCGTGACCAGATGAAGAAGGGCGTGCTGGCCGGCTACCCCGTCGTCGATGTCAAGGTCACCCTCTACGACGGGAAGTCACACCCCGTCGATTCCAAGGATATCGCCTTCCAGCTTGCGGGACGAAAGGCGATGAAGGAGGCCCTCCTTGCCGCCAAACCCACCCTTCTGGAGCCGATCATGGAGATGGAGGTCGTCGTCCCCGAGGAGTTCATGGGGGACATCATGGGGGATCTGAGCAGCCGGCGGGGACGGATCCTCGGGACCGAGTCGCGGGGGAGCTACCAGGTCATCCGGGCCACGGTCCCGCAGGCCGAAATCCTCCAGTACGCCTCCGACCTCCAGTCGATGACGGGGGGACGAGGAGACTTCTCCCTCAAACTCGCCGCCTACGAGGAAGTCCCCGCCCAGATCCAGGAGAAGATCATCGCGGAGGCCCGCAAGGAGGTCGAGGAAGACGAGGAGGATTGATGCAGGAGGCCTTCCTCTCGATTCCACGGGAGCAACTCTCCCCGCCCCTGCGGGAGCGGATCGGTTCGCTGGCGGGGGGGGATGCCATCGTCCTCCTTCGTGAGGGGGGGGGATGGAGCGCCCACGACCACGCCGAAGCCCTCTGCACCCTCCTTGGTGACGAAAACCCCGATGTACGGGGCGAAGCGGCGCGGGAACTCGAAGGGATCCCCGCGGCCGCGCTCCAGACGATCGTCGGTTTCGAGGGGACGATGCCTCAGGTCCTCGACGCGCTGGCCCGGACCCGCAAAGAGGAGGAACTCCTCCTGGCGATCCTCCGGCATGAACGCTGCTATGACCTGACCGCCCGCTCGATCGCGGCGAGGTACCCGCATCCTGCGATCCACAAGGCGATCGCCGCCCAGAAGCCGCGCATCGTCCGTTCCCCTCCCCTCTACCGGATCCTGATGGCAGCAGGGCTCGTGACGAACCGGATCGCCACGCTCCGCCCCAACCCCCGGATGCTCCCCAAGGGAGTAGCCGATCGGCTCGGTTCCCGGAAATTCCGGCGCATCCTGGCGGGAGGGGGCTTCCCCCTCGGTTGTGGGGATCTCTTGCAGGTCCTCTTCCACCTCCTCCACGATCCGGAGACGGAGATCGCCGAGAGAGCGGAGGAGACGCTCCTCTCCCTGCCGGTTTCGATGCTGCGGAGGATGGCGGAGGCACTCGGCGGATTCACCGCGCTCGATTTCCTGGTCCGCCGCAAGCTCGAAGGCTCGAAGGCGCTTGCTGCCACGCCGGAGCGGAGTCATGCGCTCGACCCCTTCCTCGAGGCGGTCGTGCTCAACCCGCTCGTCTCCGACAAGACGATCGCCTTCATCGCCGCGGAGACGGAATCCCCCTACATCATTGATCTCTTGAGCGGACACCACATCCGGATGCAGCGGGCGCCTGCGATCTTTCAGGGACTGCTGCGCAACCGTGCCGTCTCCCCCGCCGTCATCCACAAGCTTACGGAGATGGCACCGAGTCTGGCGGCGTATCACGAGAAGTACGAGAAGCGCCGCCAGCAGGTCCGAAGGCCCCTTTCGAGGGGGGGGCGCGAGGTTTCGGTCTCCTCGTCCGGAGAGGGGGGGGGGACGTCCGGGGAGCGGCCCAGAAGCGC
>CAZTSL010000181.1:5281-7094 GCA_964616915.1 uncultured bacterium | reverse complement strand
TCATCCGCCCTGATCGCCTCTCCCAGCCCCCTTCCAGCTCCTCTCCCCCCTTCTCCCCGGCTCAACCAACCCCTCCATCGGCGCCGAGCACCCGATCACCAATGGGGGGTGGTGGATTTGGGCAGAATCTCCGACTGGTCTCGACAGCGGGATTGTGGTATGATCCCCGGTGATCACCGTGGCGCGACGCAGCGCTGCGTGACGGGCATTCCGAAGATTTTTCGATGAGAGGGGGAGTCGGCGATGATCGTGCTCTCGAATGCGTCCACGCTCTACGACGGTACCCGGCCCGATGGTTCGGCACTTCACCACGACGTCGATATCTGGATCGAGGGGGGAAAGATCACGAAGGTGTCTCCCCATTCGCCGACCCCTCCTGGGGGAGAGGGGACGATCCGCATCGATGCCTCCCCCTACACCGTAACGCCGGGGATCATCGACTGCCATGGACACGTCACGATCCTCGGTCTCGATGGTGCCGATATCGATCGGATGAACGGGCCGGCCTCGATGCTCTACGTGGAGAAGATCCTCCACAAGACCCTCGTGGAGGGGGGGGTCACCACGATGCGGGACGTGGGGGGAGCCACACATCTCATGAAGCGTCTCGTCGATGAAGGGGTGATGATCGGCCCTCGCCTCAAGATCGCGATCTGCATGCTCTCCACGACGGGGGGCCATGCCGACTTCCGCGGACCTGACCGGTGTCACGGGGAACTCTCGAAACTCTTCGCCCAAGGACCTGGGCGTCCCTCGAGCATCGTCGATGGCCCGTGGGAATGCCGCAAGCGCGTCCGGGAGATCGCGGCCTGCGGTGCCGACCTCATCAAGCTCTGCACGAGCCCGGGGGTGGCCTCCCCCTCCGACAGGCTGGAACACCAGGACTTCTCCCCGGAGGAGATCGAGGCGATCACCTCGGAGGCTGCGGCACGCGGCCTCAAGGTCGCCGCCCACGCGCACAGCAAGGGGGGAATCGCCCTTGCGATCGAGCATGGCGTCCACGACATCCAGCACATCTCCTTCATGGACGAACGGCTCGTCGAGGCGGCCGACCGCCGCGGATGCACGGTTACCCCCACATCCTGGGTGATCGACGAACTGACCCGGGATCCTTCGCTCTCCCCCTTCGTGCGGGAGAAGGTGAAGCAGGTCGCCGAGGTGCATGCCCGTGCCGTCGCGTATGCCGCCAGGGGGGGGCTCAAGATCCTGGCGGGCACCGATGCCGTGCTCCCCGGGATGCATGGGAGGAACTACATGGAGATCGTCCACCTGGTGCGCGACGGGCTCTCCCCCCTTTCCGCCTGGTATGGCGCCACGGGGCTCGCCGCCGAGGAGATCGGCCAGACGGATACCGGACGGCTCATCCCTGGCATGCGTGCCGATCTCCTCCTCTGGAAGGAGAATGTCCTCGAAGATCCGGAACGCCTCGCCCGGGAGACGCTCGTGGAGGTCCTCAAGGACGGGGTCGCCTACCGCGGCGCGATCCCCGAACTCCCCCAACGCACCTTCCGGACCACGACACAGGAGGCGATCACCTGAAGGCGCAGTCCCCTGGATCCGCAGGGGCACATCGAGGAACCACGCTTTCCATCACCGGACGATTCCGGGTATTTCCCGTCTCCGGAGAACCCCGGGAGTGAGGAGGGAAGATGGCTGCACTCATCGCGCTCGTCGCATTCGGGCTCTTCTATTTCGTGGGGTACCGCCGTTACGCGAAACGGCTGGCGGATCGGGTCTTCGGGCTTTCCGATACGGAACGGACCCCGGCGCACGACCCCACGCTCCACGACGGGATCGATTACGTGCCCACGAA
>CAZTSL010000181.1:1779-5181 GCA_964616915.1 uncultured bacterium | reverse complement strand
GGACCCCGGCGCACGACCCCACGCTCCACGACGGGATCGATTACGTGCCCACGAACCGGCATATCCTCTGGGGGCACCACTACGCATCGATCGCGGGGGCCGCGCCGATCATCGGGCCTGCGGTGGCCGTGATCTGGGGGTGGCTTCCGGCGCTCTTCTGGGTCGTCGTCGGGACGATCTTCATCGGGGCGGTGCATGATTTCGGCGCGCTCGTCCTCTCCGCGCGCAAGGGGGGGAGAACGATCGGGGATCTGGCCGGCAGCGTCATCCACCCGCGGGTACGCATCCTCTTCCAGATCATCATCTACTTCCTGATCTGGATCGTGCTGGCGGTCTTCGCCTTTGCGATCGGGGTCCTCTTCGACACCTATCCGGCGACCGTGATCCCGATCAACTTCGAGATCGTCGTAGCGGTGGTGATCGGCTACCTCTTCTACAAGCGGGGGACGCCGATTCTCGTGCCCTCCCTCATTGCGCTCGTGCTCCTCTACGCGATGGTAGCGGTGGGGATCCGGGTTCCCCTCTCCCTTTCCGGGGTGATCGGGCCGGATGGATGGATCCCGGGGGATCCGGTGACGGCCTGGGCGCTCTTCCTCCTCTGCTACGCGGCGGTGGCCAGTGTGCTGCCGGTCTGGGTCCTGCTGCAACCACGCGATTACATCAACGCGCACCAGTTGATCGTGGGGCTGTTGGGGTTGATTCTCGGGCTCCTCGTGCTGCATCCCGCGATGAACGCCCCGGCGCTGAACCTCCATCCGGCGGGAGCCCCCCCCCTCTTTCCGATCATCTTCATCACGATCGCCTGTGGCTCGATCTCCGGGTTCCATGGCCTGGTTTCGAGCGGGACGACCTCGAAGCAACTCGACCGGATGACCGATGCGCGGCCGATCGGGTATGGGGGGATGCTCGGGGAGGGCACCCTGGCGGTGATCGCGACGCTGGCGGTTGCCGCAGGGCTCCCCGACTGGGGGGCGCACTACCGGAGTTGGGACGCCTCCGGCATCCATGCGATCGCCAATTTCGTGCGAGGCGCAGGGACCTTCCTTACGGCGCTCGGCCTCCACGAGGATTGGGCTCAGGCCGTGGTCGCGGTTCTGGCGATCTCCTTTGCGGCGACGAGCATGGATACCGGGGCCCGGATTCAGCGTTTCATCGTGACGGAGTTGGGGGAGGCATTCGGTATCGGCATCTTGAGGAATCGCTATCTGGCCACGCTCCTTGCCGTGGGGCCGGCGATCCCCCTCGTCCTTGCCGGAAAGCGGGTCTGGGCGCCGCTGTGGCTCCTTTTCGGCACGACGAATCAGTTGATCGGGGGGGTGACGCTCCTCGTCCTCGTCGTCTATCTCCTCGCTGCGCGCCGTCCCCTCCTCTCCTACCTCCTGCCGATGGTCTTCCTCTTGACGATGACGAGTGCGGCGATGGGCTACAACCTCTTCACCTGGATCGTCGGGGGGAAGGGGCCAGCCGTGACGATCGTGATCGGCGCGCTGATCCTCCTCCTCGAATGCTGGGTGATCGTCGAAGCGGTCCTCGTAATCCGAAAGATCCGAAGGACGTAAAGGAAAGCGCATGGATGCGAAACGTTCCCTCCTCCTTCCCCTTCTCCTGGCCGCGCTCCTCTTTCCTGGATGCGGTTCTTCCGGGACCACGTCCCCACCGACGGCCGGATCGATCAGCGGGGCGACGACATCCCTTCCTGGTTCCACCCCCCCGGCCACGGCCACGGGAGGAAGCCGGACAGAGAGCGTGGGGAGGACGACCGGTGGCTCGACGGAAGCGACCACGGGGGGAGGATCGAGTGTTCAGAGCGAACGCACCCCCATCTCCACCGGCGGGGAATCGAGCGTTCAGAGCGAACGCACCCCCATCTCCACCGGCGGGGAATCGAGTGTTCAGAGCGAACGCACCCCCATCTCCACCGGCGGGGAATCGAGCGCCCTTACCGCGCAGACTTCGATCGAGACGATCTCGGGGGGCGTGGCGTACCTCGACCGCGTTTCCGGGCGCTCGATGCCCCTCTCCGGGTTTCCGGTCTTTCTCGAATGGGGCGGGGAATCGAGCGAGACCGTGACCGACCCTGCGGGAACCTTCACCTTCGAGCGTCCCCCAGGAGCCCCGTTTCGCCTCCATTTCGAATACGACTGTTTCCAGAGCCTCACGATCGAAACGGAGCAAAACGAGATCGCGGTGCGCTACATCGGAGATGGTCCCTTCGATCCGGAGGGATGCTTCGCTTCGGGGCAGGGGGGCATCGAGGGGGCGCTGACCCGCAGCGAGGAGGATCCCGTCGATATCTTCCTTCTGGGCAACAGTGCGGCCTCCGCCACGATCGCCCCTGGTGAGACGGCGTTCTCCCTTGGCGACCTCCACGAGACGGCACGGGAGACCCTCGTTGCCCAGATGTTCGATTTCAACGTCGAGGAGCGGGAGAACGACCTCTTCGTGATCGGCTTCTTCCCCAAGAAGCTGGCGATCGTAACGCCCTTGACGGTCGTGGCGGGGGAGGCGACGAACGTGAGCGTCTCCCTCGATACGGCCGAACTCCAGCGGACCGACTTCACGCTCCGGCAGAACGACGGCGCCTATGAGGTCACCGTCTTCTCCCTCTTCGACGTCGAGCCTTTCCTCGTCTTCGTCGATGCCTTTGCGTTCTACGGGTCTCTTTCCGGATCCTCCCCCTTGCCGGAGGGGGGAAAGAGCTTCCCCTTGCGGACCCCGGTGGCGGGGAATGCCTACAAGCGGTACGTGATGTCGATCCTGGGGTTCGGGAGCAACGCCCTTCAACCGGGTGGAATCGTCGAGCAGACGGCATTTTCGCAGGAGGGGATCATGCACACCTATCCCCTCTCCCAGCCGGTCGGTTTCACGGTCTCGGACACGGTTTCCTCCACCCCGACCTTCGCCTGGGAGGTGCCCCAGCGGGGCGAGGTCTCCCTCTACGAAGTCGTCCTCGGCCGGGTCGTGGAGGTGGAGGGACGGCTTCGGATCGAGCATCGTTGGCGAGGGCATACGCGGGGGACCACCCTCTCCTACCCCGACCGGAGCGTTCATCCTCTGGTCGCCGGGGACACCTATGCGGTCTGGGTCTGCGCCTATGCCTCGGGGGACGAGAACGCCCGCCCGGAGCGTTTCACCCACTTCGACTTTTCGGAGCCCTTCGCCTCCGGATGTACCGACTCGATCGTCTTCACCGAGGGGGATCCTTCCGGAGACCGGGATGGGGACGGCTTCGGCAACGATCTCGACAACTGCCCCGACCGTTCGAACGCTGGCCAGGAGGATCGCGACGCCGACGGGGTCGGGGATGCCTGCGACAACTGCCCGAGCGATGCCAATCCCGGTCAGAGCGACAGCGATGGAGACGGCCGCGGGGATGTCTGCGATCCCCGATGAGGCGTCCTG
>CAZTSL010000181.1:0-1679 GCA_964616915.1 uncultured bacterium | reverse complement strand
GGTCCCTTCACCCGTCGTCTCCCCCTCCGGGGTACAGCCGTCCTCGAGGATCGTCTTGCAGGCGCTCTCCGATTGGAAGAACTCCGCCTGAAGTGGGCATCCCGTGGTCGAGGCGCACGACCCGAAGAGCTTTTCGCAGTAAATATCGGCAAAGTCCTTGCAGAGCGCGATCGCTTCCTCCTCGCTGATCTCCTCGTCGTCACCCCCACAGGCGACAAAGGAGGAAGCAGCGAAGATCGCGGCCGAAGCGACACAGAGGAGGAGGAGCGATCGAAGCGGGGTGGCAATCGGATGCATGAGGGTCTTCTCCTTTCCGTCGAAACGTCGTGAGGTCATGGATCGGAAACGTTCCGAAAGCGTATGTGGGGCCGAGACGTTCCCGTCCGGAAGCCTTCAGGGCATTCCATCTGGTCGTAACAGTGCATCGTCGGGAGAAAAAGTTCCGGGAAAACGCCTCGATTGGTAAAGATCGGAGGCCTCCCTCGAAGAGAGGGACACCCGCGAACGATCGGATTGAAAGGAACCACGGAGTGTGGTATATTCTCTCTATCCTTCGGGTCTGAGTGATATCCCGAAGGAGACGTGACGATCGGATCGACGGAGAGGTTTCTGAAATCTCTTTCGAGGAGTATGACGATGACGATGAAATCGAGAGGAATGACGATTCTGGGTGCCGTCGCCCTCCTCCTGACGTGCGCGACCGCAGGGGAGGCCGCCTTCAGCGAGGGAAAACTCTACGTTTCGGAGAACGGTTCCGGGGAGATCACCGAGGTCGATCTCCAGACCGGAGCAACCCAGGTCTTTGCGAACAACGTGACGTTTCCCTCCTTCATGACCTTCGCCTACGACGGTAACGACCGCCTCTGGCTCTACAGCGGTGGTGGGAACGAAGGGGTCTACAAGATCCGGGACGACGGCCTGGTCAACGTGGTCGGCTCTCAGCAGATCAAGGTGGCCACCGGCGTGGCCTTCGATTTCCGCAACCGGGTCGTGTACGTGGCCGAGAGCATCAACGGCGAGGTCTCGATCCTCGACGATCTCGACCGGGTGACGACCTTCTTCACCGGATTGCGCCCCCCCCTCCTCGGGCTCACCCTCGATCTGACCGCCCGCAACCTCTACGTCGCAGAGCGAGACCGGATCTCGCGGATCAACCTCGAGACGAAGGAGCGCACGACCTTCATCAGCGGCCTCGATACGCCGGCGGGCCTCGTTTTCGGGAAGGACGGCTTCCTCTACATCACGGTGAACGACGACTCCACGGAGAAGAAGACCGTACTTCGGGCGAACTCCGACGGGGAGACGACGGTCTTCGCCGTGGGGATCTCGGACCCCTTCGACATCACCTTCCGGACGAACCACGATTTCCCGCTCTACACGGTCGATCGCGCCTTCAGCCGGATCAACGAGATCAACTCGATCGGGATCGTGAGCATCCTTCCGGCCGTGGGGCTCGACGAGCCGCCGGGCGTGGCCTTCTGCTGCCCTTCCCCCGCCGACATGGATGGCGACGGAATCGACAACGAGGTGGACAACTGTCCCGAGACACCGAACGAACTCCAGATGGACAACGATTCCGACGGGGTCGGCGATGCCTGCGACAACTGCCCCTTCGTGGCGAACAACAGTGATACGGATCCCCAGACCGACACCGACGCCGACGGCGTGGGCGACGCCTG
>CAZTSL010000180.1:0-7143 GCA_964616915.1 uncultured bacterium | reverse complement strand
TCTTCTCCGATGATCTGGCCCCCACGATCGTCTCCTTCAACATCGACATCGCGACTTACATCGACGGCATGACGCTTCAGGTGTTCGATGCTGCGGGACAGAAAGTGCTCGAGGAAGGGGTCGTGCGGACCAATGGCGCCTACACCGATGGGCGGAGTCCCCGGAATCGTCCGGGGGATCTCCCTCTCCCAGAGGGGACATCTGTCTCCCCCTCCGCCCCCGCCGAGGGACCTCCGAGACGCGTGATGGAACGAGAGAGGCTCACACAACGGATCAAGGAAGCGGCGTACGCGCTCGGTTTCGACGCCGTGGGCGTGGCGCGTGCCGAGCCCCTTTCCCTGGAGCGGGCGCGGCTTTCCCGCTGGCTCTCGGAAGGGATGCACGGCACGATGGCGTGGATGGAACGCCACGAAGCGCTGCGGGGGGATCCCCGTGCCCTTCTCCCCGAGGCGGAATCGGTGGTCTGCGTGGCGATGAATTACCATCACCCTCTCCCCGAATCCTCCCCCCCGGCGCCGCAGCACGGCCGGATCTCCCGCTACGCCTGGGGAGACGACTACCACGAGGTGCTCCGCGAACGGCTCTACCGTCTCCTCGAACGGGTCGAAACGTGGTCACCGGGGGTGAAGGGACGGGTCTGCGTGGACAGCGCGCCGATCATGGAGAAGGCGTGGGGGGTTCGGGCCGGCCTGGGATGGCTCGGCAAACACACGAACCTCATCCTTCCACGCAAGGGATCCTGGTTCTTCCTCGGAGAACTCCTCCTCTCCGTCGTCCTTACCTACGATGCCCCCCTCCCCGATCACTGCGGCACCTGTACCCGCTGTCTCGAAGCCTGTCCCACCGGGGCACTTCCTGCCCCCTATCTCCTCGACGCACGTCGATGCATCTCCTACCTGACGATCGAGCACCGCGGCGAGATCGATCCCGAGCTGGCCAGGGGGATGGAGAACTGGATCTTCGGCTGTGACGTCTGCCAGGAGGTCTGCCCCTGGAACCGCTTCGAAACCCCCTCCAGCGAACCGGCCTTTGCCCCCCGGCCGGACAACGTCTCCCCCCCACTCGATGAACTCGCCGACCTCGACGAGGCCGCCTTCCGGACGCGTTTCCGGAAATCTCCGGTCAAACGGACGAAATGGGCGGGCTTCCAGCGCAACGTCCGGATCGCACGGTCGAATACCCCATCGATTTCTTGACCGGCCGCGAACGGAGGTGATACCATGGAGGGCGTTCGATCACCCTCCTTCGGAGGAGCCCCCGATTTCGACGGAAAGGCTCGATGGCCGAAGAAGGGGAAACACCCTCTCTCGACCCGACGAGGTGGACGATGACGCGCTCGAAACTCCGGACGATCCTTCCGATCTTCCTCCTTCTGCTCACCCTTCCTCTTCCGGCATGCCGGAAGGGAGCAGGGAAGACCGCCGTTTTCCAGGAGCGAGTGTCGATCTCCGGAGCCGGAGGCAAACTCGAGCAGGGGGGGAAGATCTCGGTCATGATCCGGCGGGATCGGCGGCGTCTCGAAGCCGACCGTCCCTTCCCCTGGATGTCGCTCGAAGCTCCCGGTGTCCTCATCCTGCGCCTCGACCGGGACCTCTTGTGGGTGCTCGATCCCGCGACTCGCCGTTTCGTCGAGAAGGAGATCCCCATCCCCACCCTTTCGGGGCGAAACGAGCGAAAGCGTCCCGACTTGACGATCACCCGCTCCGATATCGCGGTGACGAAACCAGGGGTGCGAAAGAAAATCGGAGGGTTCGAATGTGACCGCTTCGACCTCGTCTGGGGCATCGACCTGGAGAAGGAGGGGATCCGGATCGCCGGAACCTTGCGAGGGGAGATCTGGACCGCACCGAAGGAGGGACTCCTCGCCGAGATCTCCGATATCGAGGATGCCTTCCTCTTGACCTACCTCAAGCGGGTCGGCATGCAGAAATCCCCCCTCTTCGCCTACCTCCCCGACGTCATGCTCCAGTTTTTCCTTCGCGAGGTGCTCAAAGACGTGATCGCCAGCGAGAAGAACAAACTCCTGACCGGCGCGGAATCGCTCCGGCAACTCGAAGGCTACCCGATCGAGGTCGCGCTCACATGGGAGATGGCGCCCGGCGTGCTGCGCGAGGCCGTCAAGGAACGGCTTGAGGCGAAGAGACCCGAAACGCACCCGGCACGACGACGGGGAAGGGCCCGAACAAAGGCGCGGGAGGCGGTCGAGACGCGTCTTGCGGACCGAAACGGCACATCCCATGGACGCAGCCTCCGGATCGTCGTCCAGCGCAGCGGCTTTGCCATCGAGGAGAACACCGACGCCCTCTTCGAGATTCCGGCAGGCTTCAACCCCTACAAACGACCTTGAGCCTTCGCGGCTCCCCTTCGGAGCGACCGATGCACGGCCGAAAATGCCTCCCCACCTACCGCGGATGCGTCGTCTGTGGCGACGCATCCGTCAACCCCGCAGCGCTCGCAGTCCGATGGTTCGTCACGGAATCGGGCATCGTGGAAACGGAGATCACCTTCACGGAGCAGCAAGCAGGGTACCGCGGGATCGTACATGGAGGCATCCTCGGCAGCCTCCTCGACGAAGCGCTCGGTTGGGCTGCCGCGGTGCATCGCCGGAAGTGCTACGTCACCGGAAGACTCCAGGTCGAATACAAACGCCCCGTGGCGAGCAACATGAAGATGCGGGTATGGGGCAGGTTCAAGAAGGGCAACGAGATCTTCTCGATCGCAGAGGGGGAGATCACCGACATGGCGGGAACTCCCTACGCCACGGGGGAGGGAACCTTCTTCGCCCTCTCCCCCGAGGAGAGCCGGAAGATCATGGATCAGCTCTACTTCGATCCCGCCTTCCCCGATCGGATCGATCCCAGGGAATGGTTCTGAGCCGGTAGAGGCCTGGATGCCCCTGCAATCCGAATTGGACGCCAAGCCCACCCCCTCCCCCCCTCCAGGAGGGGAAGGGGGTGGATTCCGGAGCATCTCCCCTGAGTTCCGGGAGGGCGTCGCCCTCCTCCTCCTCTCTGTCGGAGTGTGGCTCTGCGCCCGTGGGATCCTCGTGCCACGCCTCATCGTGGCGCACGATGCGCTCGAGTATCTCCCCCGGCAGGTGGAGTTCCACGAGAATATCTCGGCAGGGATCTTGCTGCCACGTTGGGCGCCCGATCTCGGCAACGGTCACGGCTACCCCTTCTTTCTCTACAATCCTCCCTTCTTCTACTACGTCGCGGAAGGGTTCCATCTCGCGGGGCTTCCCTTCGTGGCTTCGATCCATGCGGCGGCGGCGTTCCTCCTCCTTCTGTCGGCCGCTTCGATGTATGCGTGGGCGCGTGCGCACTGGGGGTGTTTTGGAGGAATGATCTCTGCGATCGCCTATCTCTTTGCACCCTACTTCCTCGTCGTGCTCTATGTGCGCGCCTCCTTCTCCGACTTTGCCGTATTCTTCTGGCTTCCGATCACCTTTCTCTGCGTGGAACGGAGCCTTCGTCCCAAGGGGAGGAGGGCATGGATCGTGGGGCTGGCCCTTTCGACGGCGGGGGTGATCCTTTCGAGCAATCCCGTGGCGCTCTTCTTCTTGCCGGTGCTCGCCCTCTATCCCTTTGCGTATGGGTGGCGGCGGGCGTTTCCATGGCCCCCCCTTTCCGGGATCGTGCTCGGGGTGGCCCTTGCCGGGTGGTTCTGGATCCCGGCGCTCTTCGGGAAATCGCTGATTCACATCGATCGGCTCCTGGTCGGGTATCTCCACTATGGGAACCACTTCGTCCATCCGGCTCAGTTCTTGCGTGGGATGTGGGGGTATGGCCTTTCGCTCCCCGGCGTGGAGGATGGCTTCTCCTTCGAGGTGGGATGGCCGCAACTCGGCGCCGTGGCGTTCTGGAGCCTCGTCCGGTTGCGGCGGAGGTGGCCACCATCGGTGGGGTATGCACTCTTCGTCGTGGCGTTCGGGCTCTTCTTTGCTTCCACGCTCTCTCGGCCGATCTGGGATCGTCTCCCCCTTCTGCAGTACGTCGAGTTTCCCTGGCGGACGCTCACCCTCGTCGTCTTTGCTGCGGCCTTCCTCACGGGAGGATGCGTGACGCGCCTCCCGGCGGGAGCGCCCCGTTTTCTTGGGGGGGGGGGTCTTCTCCTCCTCCTCCTCCTGATCGGCGTGCCCCGGGCGCGGCCGCAGGGGTATCACAGCGTGGTGGAGGCGAACTACCGTCCCGCGGAGATCGCCCGGCGGGGGATCGCGGTGACGACCCGGCGAGAGTACGAGCCAAGACGCGTGAAGGTCCTGGCTCCCCCTTCTCCTGCCCTTCTCGCCGTGGAACGGGGGGGGGTGAGCCGTCTGCGCTCCGAACGCGCCAGTCCGGAGCGGATCGTGGCATGGGTGGAGAGCAGGAGCGAAGCGACCCTGCGGCTCGCCCTCCACGGCTTCCCCGGATGGCGGATCGTCCTCGATGGGAAGCCCCTTTCCTGGCGCTACATCCCCCCCTACGGCCTCATGCGCTTCGAGGTTCCCCCCGGTGTGCACCAGGTCACGATCCGCTTCGGAAACACCCCCCTTCGGGCCATCGCCTCCCTCCTCTCCCTCCTTGCCCTCCTCGGGCTCGTCGCCCTCCTGGCCTTGGAGATCTCGCCTCACCTTCGTGAGCGCCCTCCGAGGCCGGAGATGGCAGGAGAACGTTCGATCGAGAGGTAGCCGGTTCGCTCGATGGGAGGCGCGAAGAAGCGCTGATAGGGCGCCTGGGAGAGATCGCGGGTAGGGATCTCCTCGAAAACCTCCCACGAAGCGGTGTAGAAGGGCCGCCCCTCCCCGGAGACTTCGAGGTAGAGCCCCTGCGCCCCTTCGAGGCAGGGCGCAGGATCGAAGGTGAATTCGATCGTCATCCGGGGCACTTCGCCGTAGTCGAGTGGATCGGTTCCGGGATCGATCACCGTCGCGGTCGCCCCCGGACAGAGGGGATCGGCGTCGTACCCCCCCGCCAGGTCCCGGCGAACCTGGACGGTCACCGGACCGGCCCCCGGGACCGTGTCGTAGAGAACCACCGAGACCCGTAGCTGTCGGGGAGGCGCCTGCGCTGAGATCGCATCGAGCCGCTCTCCCCCCTCGGCATCGAAGAAGGCCGCCCGAAAGACGATCCGCTCCCACGAAGGATCGAAATGGGTCGGAAGGAGCTGGGCCAGACTCTCGATCGCCGCCGACTGGAAGACCGTCTTGTCCCACACCGGCCACATCACATGCCAGCGCTTCTCGTACTCGAGGTGGATCGTGGCGCCAAGCCAGCGAAAACGCTCGAAGTAGCGATCGAAATACGCCCGGTCCGCCAGAATCGGCGTATCGGAGAGTCGCTCGAGTTCCGCGAAGTCGATCGCGATATCCGTATTTCCCGTTCGTTCGAGATAGCGGGCGACGAGGGGGAGGTAACGCCGGAAGTTCTCCCCGAGACTGCGACGGCGCAGGCGCCGCAAGATCCGCTCGAGGCGGGGCTCCCGCAAGAGGGGGCGCATCGCACGAATCTCACGAAGATATTCCGAAATTTCGGCATCGAGCGCTTCCCGAGCGATGATCCCCTCGCCGAAGAAGGCCTGCGCCGTCTCGTACCAGAAATCGACCACCTCCAGAAGCCGTTGCGCGTGGCGCTCCATCACGAAGAAATCGAGGAGGTCGAGAAAGAGACCGATATCGCCATGGTAGAGATCGATTCCGATCTCTACGAAGAGCTGATTCTCCCCTCCCGGGCCGTCGTCGAGCAGACCGTCGAAGATGTCGGGCTCCCCCACCCCCGACTCGATCGCAAAGGAGGGGGAGACGAAGAGCTGCTCCGAAATGTCGGAAGCGCTGTGCTGGAGATAGCCCCGGGCAAAGGCAAGCTTCCAGGGAGTTGCCTCCCGTGCTTCATCCCCCGCCGCCACGAGGGCAAAGCCGAACTCCGGATCGTGGGTGTCGAAGCCGAGATCGGAGATCAACGAACGGATGTCGGGGAAGGTCGTCCCGAGGAAAAAGTAGCGCTCGAGGGCCGGATCGCTCGTGATCAACAACGCGTCCGTACGATGGGGCTCCTCCCATTCCACGGCACGCGCAAGGTACGCCTCCCCTTCGATCAAATGCGTCAAGGCACCGAATCCATATCCCGCCGCCACCGCGGTCAGCAGGAAAATCATCGAGCGGGTGCGCTTCATCGCTGTCTTCATGGGTGACCTCCTCCCTTCCAGGGCGGAAAAAACCCTGCCGCCTCACCTGCCGCTCCGATCAACACGTCCCGGGAATCATCCTAGCGCGATCGTACCGTTGCGGTCAATTCCCGGTTGGGACAGGGCCAGGATCGAAGATGCTTATTTTTCCGCGATAAGATACCTGATTGGAAAACCCAACCTCTTGATCGTCAAATCCCTTTTCAATTCGAAGTCCCATCTCGACAAGAAGG
The DNA here is from genome assembly GCA_964616915.1 of uncultured bacterium. Classification (GTDB taxonomy): domain Bacteria; phylum Myxococcota_A; class CAZTSL01; order CAZTSL01; family CAZTSL01; genus CAZTSL01. The sequence continues at coordinate 748 of CAZTSL010000180.1, read as the reverse complement.
GTACGATATCTACGGGACGGCAGCCCTGGCTGAGCGATGGGAATCTGGAAAAGAAACTGGCCCACATCCGGCCAATGAGGTCTCTCGGTATGTCCATATATACGGAGAAGAGAAGCCCACGCGGTTTCAAGGTTCTCTTTATTTCTTCGATAACATCGTTGAAGCGGCTCTCCTGGAAAAAATCGAAAAAACAATTGGCAAAGACGACATCGAAATAATTGTCGTCGAAGGGTACGGAGAAAAATGGTTTCACACATATTTCCAGGTTTTCTATTCCATGACGAAGGGAATATTCTTTGGCGATTTTCCCTAACGTATCGGAAAAGCATAAGAGGTATGATTCTCCTCTTTGATTCTCTTGGCTAAGAATCTTTATTCCTCTGTCAGTCGGTGGAGAAATGATCAATATCCTTGAATCTTGGATCTTTGAATCTTTTACCTCCATCTTTCTCGTTCGTAGCTCTATGAGTCTCACCCAAAGATCAAAGAAACCTGATACGGAAAGATAAGATTCTTCTATTCTCATCATTCGAATTCCCAGATCTTCAAATCTAATTCGATGATGGTTCATGTGTCATCTGATGGTCTATCTTCGATAATTTTCGGAAGTTCTACTTGTTCTTCAATAGTCTCCAGTATATTTGGTTCTGATGTTGAAATTCCTAGCTCACGAAAACGTCTAACTGAAGGTGATAGACGCTTCTCTAGAGAACCAACTGATTTATTATACTCTCTAACTGTCTTGTTT
>CAZTSL010000179.1:0-7297 GCA_964616915.1 uncultured bacterium | reverse complement strand
CCTCCACCCCTTCCCCCCCTGCGCCGCTACCGGGCCACGAGCCCCCCGAAGCCGGTGATCCTCTACACCTGGTCCGACTGTTCGGACGATCAATGCCAACGGATGCGCAAATTCCTGGAGGAGAAACAGATCGACTACATCGAGAAACGCCTCAAGGACGACCCCGAGGTCCAAGAGGAGATGAAACGGCTGGCGGGGACCCGGCGGTTGATCCATCCCGTCCTCATCGTGCCCGGGGCCCGGCCGATCAAGGGGTACAACCGGATCCGGTTGGAAGAGACGTTCCGATGATCCTCCCGCCGTTGCAGTTTCGCTGTGGGCGATGAAGCCGAAGCGTTCGGAGAATTTTCCGGGGAAGGGGGCGCGCGATCCCCACGATCTCCTCGACCGGCTGCAACTCGGCCTGGTGGCGTTCTCCCTCTCTTTCCTCCTCCTCCCGGAGCCCACCGGCCGGCTTACCCATCTGGAGGCGTCGTGGGTCTACGGTGCGCTGGTTCTTCTCTTCCTCGTCAACGAGGTCCTCTTTTTCCTGCGTAGCTGGTTCCCTGCGCTCGTGGCATCCCTCTTCCCGCGGGACCGACGCTTGCGCCTTCATCACCCCTACCTCGATTTCGTCGCGCTCCTCTGCGTGGGGATGGTGCTTCCCGATCTCGCGTTTGGCGCAACGGTGATCATCGCCTACGAGATCGTGGTCCTCGTGACGCGGGAACTTACGGAGCAGCAACTCTGGTCCCTCTTTCTCGAGACGGACCTCAACGCCGCCCAGATCGTGGCGATGAGTTTCCTTCTCCTCATTTTCGTGGGGACGCTGCTGCTCATGCTCCCCTTCGCCACGAACGACCGGCAGGGGGCATCGCTGATCGATGCGTTGTTCACCGCGACCTCGGCGATCTGCGTCACCGGCCTCACGGTCCGGGACACGGGGGGGGATTTTTCCCTTTTCGGACAGCTCGTCATCCTTGCGCTCATCCAGATCGGGGCCTTCGGGATGATGACCTCCTCCGCATTCCTCTTCGTGCTGACCGGCCGCCGGCTCAAGCACCGGGAGGGGAAGGTGATGCGCGACCTGCTCAACGTCTACCATACCCTCGACATCCAGCAGATGCTCGTAGGGATGTTGAGCGTCACGCTCCTCTTCGAGTTGCTCGGCACGCTCTTCCTGACGATCGCGTGGTATCCCTACTTCCACGATTTCTCCACGGCGTGCTACTATGCGTTCTTCCATGCGGTCTCGGCGTTTTGTAACGCCGGGTTTTCGCTCTTTCCCGACAGTCTGGTGCGGTTCCGGGAGAGTACCCTCGTCAATGCCGTGGTCTGCACATTGATCATCGGGGGGGGGCTGGGCTTCCATGTGCTGATGATGCTACGCAACCGCCTCGCCTTGCCGGAACGGATCGGGCGACGCCGAAGGGGGGGGAGCGGAGTGCCCCTGGAGAAGGGATGGGAGGAGGAAGGGGGGGGAAAGGTTCGCCACCTCGATCTCCATTCGCGGATGGTGCTCCTGATGACGCTCCTCCTCTTGGGCGGAGGAACCCTCTTCTTTTTCCTGAGCGAGTATGACGGCTCGATGCGGGGCTTCGCGTTCTTCGACCGCTTCCGCTCCGCCTTCTTCCTCTCGGTCACCGCCCGCACCGCCGGCTTCAACACGATCGACATGACGCGGATCTCGAACAGTTCGATCCTGCTGCTGCTCCTCCTCATGTTCATCGGTGCCTCGCCCGGCTCGACGGGGGGGGGGATCAAGACGACGACCTTCGGGGTGACGCTCTTCGTGCTCCGTTCCCTCCTGCAAGGACGACGCAACATCCTCTTCGGTAACCGGACCATCCCTCCATCGGTGGTGAACAAGGCGCTGGCGATCTTCATCACCTCGGGATTGCTCCTGACCCTCTTCCTCAGCCTCCTCTACATGGTGGAATCGGCTCCCTTCGAAGAGATCCTCTTCGAGGCGGTCTCCGCCTTCGGCACGGTCGGCCTCTCTCTCGGGTTGACCGCCAAGCTCTCCACGGTGGGAAAGCTCCTCGTCACCGCCCTCATGTTCGTGGGACGCGTGGGTCCCCTCACGCTGGCGTTCGCCGTGGGAGAACGAAAGAACGTCCTCGACTATGACCTCCCCTATGGGCGGATCATGGTCGGCTAACGCGAAGGAAGGTTCCGATGAGAGTGGCCATCCTCGGACTGGGAAAATTCGGAAAGACCCTCGCCACCACGCTCTTCGAGAACGACGTCGAGGTCATCGCGATCGACCGCAAGGAAGAACCGGTCAACGAAATCAAGAATCAGGTCACCGAAGCCCTCGTCTTCAACGCCCTCGACGAAAAAACGCTGCGTGCCAAGGTCTCCGACGTCGATTTCGGTGTCGTGGCGATGGGGGACAATATCGAGACGAGCATCATGGCCACGGCGCTCCTCAAACGGATCGGCGTGGGCAAGATCATCGCACGCGCGATCAATCCGATCCATGCCGAGATCCTCTCCGAGATCGGAGCAGACCGCGTCGTCCAGCTCGAGGAGATGATGGCCGTACAGATCGCCCGTTCGATCCTGACCCCCAGCATCCAGGACTACGTCTCGCTCTCCCTCGGCCACAGCGTCATCGAGATGCGTCCCCCGGAGAAATTCATCGGGAAGACCTTGCGTTCACTCCATCTTCGGGGGAAATATGGCGTCAACGTGATCGCGATCAAGAAACGGACCCCCTACATCAAGGAGGACGGCTCCCGCGGCTACCAGGAAGAGATGAACGATCTGCCCGGTCCCTCGGACACGATCGGGGAGCACGATCGGATCATCGTGATCGGATCGGATCAGGAACTTCAGCGCCTCACCTCGGAAGAAGAATGAACGCCATCGCGAAACAACTCACCCAGCTCAGGGAGATCTCTCTGCGCCAGCGGATCCGCTTCAGTTTCCTCGTGGCGATCTCCTTCATCGTCACGATCGGAGCCTTTGCCTTCTATCTCCTCGACGAGGTGATGCGGGAGGCGCAGATCCTTCTCGCGCTGGCGGAGAAATACGATCCCAACCATCCCCTCGTCGTGCAGATACATCTCCTCTCCGTTGCCGAGCATCAGGCGAAGTTCATCCTGATGATCGTGATGCTCCTGACGATGATCGGAGGGCTCCTCGTCGGCTGGATCGCCCCCCGCTACACCGTCTTCCCCCTCCGGCGCTTCGCGCGGGCGATCCGCACGGCCCGGGCCAACGAGTTCGCCACCCGCATCTCCTTCAAAGGGGAGCGGGAGTTCAACGAGATCGCCCAGGAACTCAACGCCTTTCTCAAGGATATGGAGGTCTTCGAGAAACTCCGGACCGAGAAGCTCTATCTCGCCAAGGAGACGATCGAGGCGCTCGCCAACCTCATCACCGACCCGGTCCTGACCGTCGATGCCCAGACACGCGAGATCATCTATATGAACCATGAGGCCTACCGGGTCTTCGATCTGACGAGTGATCTGTGCATCGGAAGGACGATCGAACGTTCCCGGCTTCCCGAGAGCGTGATCCAGGCACTCCAGCGCAGCATCGAGCGGGAAGAGAAGGCGCACCAGGACCTCGTCCTTCCGATCCGGAAGGGGGAAGAGGGGGAAGAGAAGGAGGAGCAGCACTTCCACCTCGACACCTCCCTCATCTGGGACAAGGAGCGCAAGAATGTCCGGCGGGTCGTGCTGATCATGCATCCGATCCCGGAGTCCCCGATCCCCATGCCCGTGGAATCACTCCCGGCAAGTCCGGAGGCGTCCCTCCCCGAACCGGTGCCATCCCCGCCCGCACCCTCCGATCCGGGGCCGGAGCCCGAATAGCTCGTCCGCGTTTCAGTGCGCTTCGAGCCAGTTGGCGCCCACCCCGATATCGACGCGCAGGGGCACCGTAAGGGAGATCGCATGCTCCATCTCGTGGCGTACGAGGGCGGAGAGTTCCTCGATCTCGGCGGGGGGGGCCTCGAAGACGAGTTCGTCGTGGACCTGCAAGAGCATCCGGCTCTTCATCCCTCGTGACCGGAGGAGACGATCGACCCGGATCATGGCCAGCTTGATGAGATCCGCGGCGCTCCCCTGGATCGGCGTGTTCACGGCGATGTGCTCCGCGTTGACGCGAAGACGGGCGTTTTGGCTCGAGATATCGGGCACGCGGCGGCGGCGCCCCAGGATCGTCTCGACGTATCCCCGTCGCCTGGCCCGCTCGATCTGGGCGTCGATATAGTGCTGGATGCCGGGGTACTTCTCGAAGTAATCGGTGATGAAACGCTTCGCCTCCTCCTGACCGAGCCCCGTCTCCCGAGCCAGCCGCTGGGGACCCATCCCGTAGATCACGCCGAAGTTGATCGCCTTGGCCCGACTCCGCATGAGGGGCGTCACCCCTTCCGCAGAGACGCCGAAGATGAGTTCCGCGGTGCGGCGGTGGACGTCCTGGTTGCGGCGGAACGTCTCGATGAGGTTCGGATCCCCGGAGAGATGGGCCAGAAGACGAAGCTCGATCTGGGAGTAGTCCGCGGAGAGGAGCAGATCCCCCGGCTCCCCCGGAACGAACGCCGCACGGATCAGACGCCCAAGGGGCGTCCGGATCGGAATGTTCTGGAGATTCGGATCGGAACTCGACAGCCTGCCCGTGGCCGTGCTCGTCTGGTTGAAGGAGGTGTGGATCCGCCCCGTCTTCGGATGGACGAGCTTCAGGAGGGCATCGGTGTAGGTCCCCTTGAGCTTCATGAGGGATCGGTACTCCAGGAGCGCATCGATGATCTTCTCCCCCGCGAAGCGCTCCAGCGTCGCCACGTCGGTGGAGAAACCGATCTTCGTCTTCCGGGGGCGTTTCCCGCCACTTCGCTCGTGGATCCTCAACTTCTCGAAGAGAATCTCGCCGAGTTGTTTCGGAGAGTTGATGTTGAAGGCCTCCCCCGCCTCCTCGTGGATGATCCGGGTGAGTTCCTCGAGACGCTGAGCGAGTCGTTCGGAGAGTCGTTCGAGTTGCCGGGGATCGATGGCGATCCCGGCGAGTTCCATCCGCGCGAGCACCGGCACGAGGGGGAGTTCCACCTCCCGGTAGAGACGATGCAGGGCGGGCACCTCCGAGAGCCGCTTCGAGAAACGCTCGTGGAGCCGGAGGGTGAAGTCCGCATCCTCGCAGGCGTAACGGGCGACTTCCGGAACCGCGACCTCCTTCATCGTGATCTGCTTCTTCCCCTCCCCGATCAACGCCTCCGTCGGGATCTTCTTGTATTGGAACTCGCTCAGACAGAGGTGATCGAGGCCGTAGTTGCGTCGTGTCGGATCGAGGAGATAGGCCGCAATCATCGTATCGAAGGCGATGTCGGCCACCTCGATCCCGGCCGCACAGCGGAGGACCATGATGTCATACTTGCTGTTCTGCCCTCCCCGGGGACGGCCGGGTTCCTCGAGCAGCGGCCGGAGGCGGGAGAGGAGCCGATCGAAGGGGAGCACGCTTCCGTCCGAACGCCGGATCGGCTGATTCGCCGGCAGATAGAAGGCCTTGCCCGGCGCCATCGAGAAGGAGAGCCCCACGATCTCAGCGGTGAGGGGATCGAGACTCGTGGTCTCGAGATCGAAGGAGAAGGCCCCCGCTTCGGAAAGGGTGCCCAGCAGCGCCTCGAACGCCTCCTCCGTCTCGATGATCCGGTAATCGTGCGCTTCCCCTTCGCTCCGGTGGTCGCGGGTGCCTCCATCGAGGAGAGAGTGGAACTCGAAGCGACGGTAGAGTTCGGTCAGCCGCGCCAGGTCGGGTGGTTTCGCCTTCAACGACGCGATCGTAATGCCATCGAGGGGGACGTTGCAATCGATCTTGACGAGCCGGCGGGAGAGGAGGGCCTGATCCCGGAATGCGATCAGCTTCTCCCGGTCCTTCGAGGCCGGCATCGAAGGGGCCGCCGCCAGGATTTCATCGAGGGAACCGTAGCGTGCCAGGAGCCGCTGTGCCTTCTTCGGGCCGATCCCCGGCACCCCCGGTACGTTGTCCGAGGTGTCGCCGATGAGTGCCAGGTAGTCCACGAAGCGCGCCGGAGGAACCCCGAACTTCGTCTCGATCTCCGCAGGCCCCAGGATCTCCACCTTCCCCTTCTGCATGACGTAGAGCCGGATCCGTGGCGTGACGAGTTGCGCGAAATCCTTGTCTCCGCTCACCAGGAGGGTCTCGATCCCCTCGACCTCGGCCCGTTTCGCCAACGTCGCCATGACATCGTCCGCCTCGTATCCGGGGATCGAGAGAGCGGGGATCCGAAACGCATCGACGAATGCCTCGATTGCGGGGAGCTGGGTGGCGAGTTCGTCGGGCATCTTCTCCCGCGTGGCCTTGTAGTCCGCGTACGTCTCATGCCGGAAGGTCGGCTCCGCCGTGTCGAAGACCACCGCCACGTAGTCGGGTCGCTCCTCCTCGAGGATCGTCCGCAGGGTCTGCACGAAGCCGAAGATCGCACTCGTGGGCTCTCCCTGCGAGGTCTTGAGCGGAGAGCGGATGAAGGCGAAATGAGAACGGTACGCCACGGCGGTACCGTCGATGAGAAAGAGTCGGGCCATGGGGCTCTCCCGGGTCGGTTGCATCCGTTGTGGCTCCCCGGAGGGGAAGATCCCGAAGGGGGGGAAGCCTACCCCTTCCTTCCCATGCGCTTGTCGGTGCAGATCTCTTCCACCACCCCTTCGAGGAAGGTGACGAACCGATCGTCGGTGGGATGCTTTCTCCCATAGAGACGTGCGGCAAAGAGGTGGACGACCTCCTCGAGGTCCTCGGAGAGATCCTCCTCGTCCCCCAACGCCTCCGAGGCATTGAGGATCACGACCTCGACGTGGAAGAATTCACAGAGGGTGAAGATCAACTCCGCCCCCAGCCGCAGCAGACGATCCTGGCGGGCGATCACGAGCCGGCCGACCTTTCCCGAGCAGATTCGCCGAATGAGCCGGCAGAGTCCTCGCTTTCGCCCATTGAGGCCGGAACCGAAATCCTGGATCAACTCCACGTCCCAGCCGTTGGCCGCGCAGTACGATTCGAGGAGCGCCACCTGGCGCGCCATCGCGTTCTTCCCCGCGCGTCGAGCAACCCGTGCATACGCAAGGGTACACCGCTCCCCATCGCGAAGCGTTCGGCGGGGACAGAGCGTGCGCAGTTTCGCCAGATCGTAGCGCCGGTGCCCGCCAGGGGTCCGTTCCACCTCGATCTTCCCTGCGGCCTCCCACCTGCGAAGCGTTTCGACGGTGACCCCCAATTCTTCCGCTGCCTTGCCGATCGATACGAGCATGGCCGAAATATAACCCCTTTTTTCAAGAAAAGTCAACATTTTTGAAATCGAGGC
>CAZTSL010000178.1:0-7300 GCA_964616915.1 uncultured bacterium | reverse complement strand
GGGGGGGTGGGAGTGGGGTATCTTCCGTGGGTGCCGGTCATGTGGGCGCAGATCGCGCGCGGGGGAGGTGAATGGGTTGGCCGGTTGTGGCGGGAGACCCCTCCGAGTCTTGCACTCGTAAAGAGCATCGAGGCCTTCACCCCGGGGGGGGCGGTTCCGGGGTACGTCCGGGTCACCGCGGTACCCTCGGGTTGGCTCGGAGATGTGGCCTTCGTGATCCTCCTTCTCCTCTTCCTTCGGGGAGGACGTCATGCGTTGAGGCATCCGCGCGGGCGGGTGGTGCTCCTTCTGCTCTCCGGGATGCTGCTCCTTCCCTGGCTCGTCTCCTTCGTCAAACCGGTCTACCTCGTGGGACGATACGATCTGGCCGCGCTCTCGGCCTTCTTTCTCGTGGTGGGATACGGCTTTGCGCGGGGGGGAGGGCGTGGCTGGGGAAGGTGCGTGAAGTGGGTGGCGTTTCTCCTCCTTGCAGTGAGTGGCATGACGGGTATCTGGCGCCTCCATACGCTTCCCCCCCTTTCGGAGGCCCGGACCCAGGCGGCATTCATCCGGCGGATCGCCAATCCGGAGACGATCGTCGTGGCCACGGGATTCAGCCGGAACCCGGTCGAGTATCTCCTGCGGGACACGCCGATCTCCTTCCGGAGTTATCCCCGCTCCACGGGGAAGCACCGGGGATGGGTCGATCCCCGTGATCTGGGCGATTCAGAGCGGCTTCGTTCCGACGCGGAGATCGTGGGCCGTGAGATCGTGGGCCATGAGGTCGTGCTCCTGCACGCAGCAGGGTTCACCCGTGCGAATCTCCCCCTCTACCGGCAGATCGAGGCGCGTTGTTCGGAGATCACCCTCGGTCCTCCTCCCCCCCGGGGGATTTCCCGATGGCGTTGTCGATGATGGCACGATCTGCTTCGAGCCTTCTGGAAAGGGGAACGCCCCAGGGCAATCGCATCTCCCTGGGAGAAGGATCCGTGATCGAGGTCACCCCTCCCCGGGATTCGAACGTGCGCGATGAATGGGGGCGACCCCGCTCAACGGCCGGGGAGGGGACGATCGAGGAGGGCCACCGCGCTGTGGGGGACCCAGCCGCGCCCCCCGTTGGAGAGACGAATCCGTACCCAATCCCCCTCGACCCCTTCGACGACGAACTCCGCACCGGCATGCAGCTCGAAGCGGGGCGTGTAGTTCGGACCATTGCCGGAGCGCACCGTGGCCACCTCCGCGATGACGACCCCTTCGACGCTTCGCCCCGCGATCACCCGGGCCCCCAGCGAGAGGAGCACGAGAAGGAGGGCCGCAAGGGAGAGCCCCAGCGCCCACCGGAGGCCCTCCCCCCGGTGGAAGAAGCGGACGATCATCAATCCCCAGAAGAGGAGATTGAAGAGGACGGCGGCGTAGAGGAGTTCCCGCGTCGTGCTCCGGTCGTACCAGAAGAAGATCCGGCGCAACCATCGCCCCCGCTCGGGAGGAGGAAGCTCGTCTTTCGCCATCTCGCGGGCATATTTCAGATTCGAACGGAGATCGGCATCCCGAGGGATCCACGCTTCGGCCTTCCGGTAGGCGAAGATCGCCCGGCCGATCTCTCCGAGGCGAAAATAGGCATTCCCCAGGTTGAAATAGACGTGCCCATTCTCATACCCCTGGCCGATGATCTTCTCGTACCCCTCGGCCGCCTTCTCGAAGTCCCCTGCCTCGTAAGCCTTGTTCGCTTCGTAGAAGAGATCCTGCACCCCTTTGGGGCCGGAGGCACAGCCGGAGAGGAGGAGGAGGAGCCACAGGACGCCTGCGATCGGGGCAGGGATCGCAGGCCTGCGGGGAGAGATCGGGTTGCGCCGCCTCGAAGTGGGGGATCGCAGCCTCGATGCGCGTATCGTTCCTTCCCGGTATCTCTCCGACCCTTTCTCCCGATCGGGGTGGGAAGTTCCATGCCTCGATCCGTTCATCGTTCCTCTCCCCCCCCAAGGATCCCTTCGAGAGCTTCGATGAGGGTCCGGGCCTTTGCCACGAGCGCGGCGTCGTTTGCCCCTTCCCCCCCGCCATATTCGATCGCTTCGCACGTTTCGAGGAGCGTGCGGAGTTCTTCCCGGTAGGGGGCCGTGCCCTCGATCGTGGCGAGTTTCTCATCGACCTCCGCAGCGGTGAGGGCGCTTCCGGTCAGACCGAAATGGTCGCCGATGTAGTTGCGCAGCGTAAGGGAGACCCCTTTGGCGATCTCTACCCGATCCGTGGCGGCAGCCAGCGCATCGAGCGAGGCCAGGGCACGGGCGCGTGCCTCGATCTTCCGGGCATAGGCGGGGTCGGCCAGGAGCCGCCGGCGTTCGTCGAGGAGGCGGACCGCCACGCCGTAGAGGGCGACCGGAAGGAGGAGGGCCAGGAGGTAGCCGCTCCCCCGCCAGAAGGTGATCCGTTCGTTGCGGAGGAGATCGAGGGAGGTGTGGATCTCGAGGATATCCTTCGTGAGGAGCCGAACCCGCTCCTTTCCCCCGGTGGCCCCCGCTCCGGTCACGAGGTGGAGCACCTCCTTTTCCGGGGCAGGCTTGACCCGGATCGTGAAGGGGACGGAGCGCACGGTTTCGTAGCGCCCCTTCTCCGGATCGAAGAAGGTGAGGGCCAGAGGCCCGATCGCATATTCCCCCGCCGCCTTCGGGGCCAGGGCCTTCTTGAAGATCCGTCTCCCCACGACGCGTTCCCCCTTGATCTCGGCGGTGAAGGTGGGTTGATCGTCGTAGATCTTGAAGTTCCCCGTGATGTCGGGGGGAAGGGGCGGCGCGCCGGCGCTGCGCAGGTAGGCGTCCCCCTCGACCGTCATCGTGAGCGTGAGCGACTCTCCGACCGTGACCTCCGTCGCGGAAGGCTCGGCCTGGAAACGGACCTTTCCCACCAGACCGGAGAAGTCGGAAGGTTTTCCCGGTGGCAGCGGCTGAACCTCGATCGTCACCGGCTCCGAGACGAGGCGCTTCTGCACGCCCATCCCCCCGAAGGGGTTGTCGAAGAAGTCGTCGAAGGGGTCGTCGAAGAAGGGGTTGGCGCGCCGGCGGCGGGGAGGACGCACCCGGACGTCCATCCGGATCTCCGGGATCGTGATCTTCCCCGTCTTCACCGGGAAGAGCGCCTTGTGCACGGTGAGGACGTTGAAGCGCCGGCCATGGATGAGCCGCTCCGACTGGCGCACCTTGTCCCCCATCTCCTCGACGAGGAAGCCGTCGAACTGGGGGGGGCCTCCCGCCCAGCCGAGGTCGAGGACCGGATAGGCGCTCACCACCGAGATCGAGAGGAGGACCTGCTCCCCCGGATAGGGGCGTGCGTTCGAGACCTCCGCCACGAGGTAGAGGTCCCCCCCCTCCTCGCCTCCTTCCCTGTTGGGCGCGCGGGCCTGACCGGAGACCTCCACCACGATCGGTTCGGTACGGTAGCGCTTCCCCCGGTAGGTCACCGTGATCGGCTCGATCTGCAACACCCCCTCCCGCCGGGGGAGGAGGATGTAGTTGTACACGAGCACCACGCTCATCTGGTTGTTGACGATCTGGATGTTCTGGGAGGTGCCGATCGGGGTGACCTCGAAGGCCTGCGTCAGGGAGGCGGGCAACTGGGGCTCCGGAACGTCCTGGGCCCCCCGGATTTCCACGGAGAGCTGGATCCGGTCCGCGGTGGTAATCCGGGTACGACTCACCGATGCGGAAACCGAAATTCCGGCGCTTGCGCTCCCCACCGCCCAGAACGAGAGCGCGAGGAAGAGGATCGCGCCCATGCCGTTTCGCTGCGTCACCACCATTTCTCCACCCGATAGCGTTTCCCGAATTTGCGTTGCAAGCGCTTCTTGAGCGCTTCCTTCTGGTTTTCCGTGAGGGATTCGAGGATCTGTTCCGCCTCCTGGCGGGTGAGGGGACGGGTGCTTTGCCCTTCTCTCTGTGCTTCGCCGTTTTCTCCCGCTCTGCCGGCGGCGGCCTCGGCTTCGGCCGTGGGGGAAGGGGTTTCTTGCGCCTGCTGCGTGCCGGCGGCGGCCTGGGCGTTGGCCGCGGAGGGTTCCCCGGAGGTTCCTTCGCTTTCGCGAGTTTCCTCACCCGGCTGGGGGGTGGGTTTTTGCGCGCTGCCTTCGGTTTCGCTGCCGCCCGTTTCCTCCCCTTCTTCCCCCTGCTGGGGCCGTGGCTTCTCCTGCTGGCCTTCGCCCTTTTCCCCTTGGGGTTTCGTTTCCCCCTGCTCCCCTTGCTTTTGCTCGTCTCCCTTCTTCGAGGCGTTTTCCTGTCGTTTCTTCGCCTCGTTGATCCGGCGCCGGATCTCTTCCCGGACGAATTCGAGGTTGTGGCGGGCGTCTTCGTCGTTGGGGTCGAGTTCGAGGGCGTGTTCGTAGGCTGCGACCGCCTCGTCGAGTCGTCCGAGGTGGTAGAGGGTGTTTCCCATGTTGAAGACCGCCTTCTCCGCCAGCTCCGGTTCTGCCGCCTCGGCGACCTTTCCGTAGCTTTCGAGCGCGGCTTCGTAGTTCTTCATCTGATAGTGGGTATTGGCGATGTTGTATTCGAGTTCCAGGTTTTCCGGCATTTCCACCTGGGCGTCGGTGAACTTCTCCAATGCCTCGTCGAAGCGTCCCGCTTCGTAGAGGGCGATCCCCTCCTCGATCGGGGGGGTGGCATGGGCTGGATGGGGGATCAGGAGGAGGAGGGCGAAAAGGAGGAGGGCGCGTTTGGCGGTCTCTCCCTTGCGGGTTTCGGAGACGAGCGGCTCGAAGGCGAGGAGGAGAAGAGCGACGAGGAGGAACCACTGGAAGCGCTCCTCCCACCGTTTCCGGCGGATGGAGGAGAGGTCTTTCCCCTCGATCTTTCGGATCTCCTCGCGGTAGATCTTCTCGAGGTCGAGGTCTCCCGTGACGGAACGGACGTATCCACCTCCCGTTTCGAGGGCGATCTTCTGAAGGGTCGTTTCATCGAGCTTCGTGAGGACGAGGTTTCCTTTCCGGTCCTTGATGAAGCCCCCCCCCTTCCGGTTCGGGATGGGAGCGCCCTCCGGTTTGCCGATTCCGATCGTGAAGATCTTGATCCCCTCTTTCTTGGCGGCGCGGGCCGCTTCGAGGGCATCCCCCGAGTGGTCCTCTCCGTCCGTGATCAGGATGAGCGCCTTCGATTTTCGTTCCGTGCGGTTGAACGCGGCGGTGGCGGTGCGGATCGCCTCGCCGATCGCCGTGCCGGGCACTGGAATGAGATCGGTGTCGAGGTTGTCGAGGAAGAGTTCCACGGCACCATAGTCGAGCGTCAAGGGGCACTGGAGGAAGCTGACGCCGGCAAAGGCCACGAGCCCGACACGGTCGCCTTCGAGCATCCGGATCAGGTCCTGGACTTCATGCTTGGCCCGCTCCAGGCGATTCGGCTGTACGTCCTGGGCGAGCATGCTCTCCGAGACATCGAGCGCGATGAGGATATCGACGCCGAAGCGTTTGACCTCCTCCCACTGGAAGCCCCATCTCGGCCGTGCAAGCGCCAGGACGACGAAGAAGACCGCGCCCGTCAGCATTCCCGCCTTGACCCATTGCCGCCGGCGGCTCACCCGCGGCATGAGGGCGCGCAGCATCTCCACGCGGCTGAAACGGGCCAGCGCACGGTCCTTGGCCCGAAAGGCGTAGAGATGGAAGAGCACGAGCCCCGGTACGAGCCACAAGAAGAGGAGGTAGGATGGACTTCCGAGTTTCATGGGATCTTCCGGAATCGTGTGTTGGCCAGAACGATTTCGAGGAGGAGGAGGAGGAGGCCCGGGATCGCGAAGCGTCCGAAGACCTCCGAGTACTCCAGGTACTCCTTCACCTTCGTCTCCGTCTTTTCGAGGCGGTCGATCTCCTCGTAGACGGCGCGCAGCGTCTTGGGATCGGTGGCGCGGAAGAACTTGCCTCCGGTCCGTTCGGCGATCTTGCGCAAGACGTCCGCGTCGAGATCGACCGGCTGATAGACGAGGGAGGGGCCGAAGAGTCCGCGGGCCCGGAAGGGCGCCTTCCCTTCGGTCCCCGCACCGATCGTGTAGGTCTTGATCCCGAAGGTCTTCGCCAGATCCGCAGCCTGCAAGGGAGAGATGTGCCCCGCGTTGTTGCGGCCGTCGGTCAGGAGGATGATGACCTTCGATTTCGACGGGCTGTCCTTGAGCCGCCGCACGCCGGTGGCCAGGGCGTTGCCGATCGCGGTGGCATTGCCCGCCATATTGATCTCCACGAGATCGAGGAAGGAGAGGAGGATGCCGTGGTCGAGCGTGAGGGGGCACTGGGTGAAGGCCTCCTCGCCGAAGACGATCATCCCGATCCGGTCGCTGCTGCGTCCCTTGATGAAATCCTTCACGACCTTCTTGACGACTTCGAGCCGGTTGACGTCGTTGCGGTCCCGCAGGTTCGGGTCGAAGTCGAGGGCCTGCATCGAGCCGGAGGTGTCGAGCACGAGGAAGATGTCGATCCCCTCGGTCATCACCTCGGTCCCCTTGCGCCCCGCCTGGGGACGGGCCATGGCCAAGAGCAGCAGGAGCATCGCCACGATCCGGAGGAAGAGGAGGACCTTGCGGTAGAGGAGCGCAGGGCTCGGGGGGAGGTCCTTCAAGGGGGCGATGTTCGAGAAGCGCAGCCGCGCCGTTCCTCCCCGCCGTTTCCGGTCGTAGAGGATCATCCCTGCCAGCACGAGGGGGATGGCGAGCAACACCCATGGATCTTCGAAGCGGATCGTCATTTCACCCCTCCCTCTTCGGCCGTGTGTGCCGTCTCGGGGGCATTCGTCCCATTGCGATCCTCGAATCCCTCCATGTCCTCCTCCGCCCACGCTTCGTCGTCTTCCGCTTCCTCGCTCTCTTCTGGACGGGTGAGGCGCACGAAGCGGTCGGCGAGGCGCAGCATCTCCTCGATCTCCTCCCGGGGCGGGAGGCGTCCCGCGAACTTCACGGAGTCGGTCCGTTCGATGAAGTGGGACACGATCTCCCGCATCTCCGGCGTGAAATCCTCCCGCGCTCCGATCGTTTCGAGGATCTCCTCCCCGGTCTGCTCGAGGCAGGGGAAGCCGAAACGCCCCTCGACATAGCGCCGGAAGATCTCCGAGAGTTCGAAGTAGAAGGCCTGGAATTCACCGCGGGCCAGAAGGTTTTTCCGTTCGAGTGCGGCGAGATCCGCATAGAAGCGTTCGTGGGGCGGGAGGGGAGGAGGAGCGGGGAGGGGACGGGTCTGGTAGCGGTAGATCGCATAGCCGGCCGCGGCGGCGCAGAGGAGGAGGAAGGCGATCCCGAGGCGGCGGGGCCAGGGGGAGGGGGTGGGGGGGACCACGATCCCCTTGATATCCCGCAGCCCTTCCGT
>CAZTSL010000177.1:0-7369 GCA_964616915.1 uncultured bacterium | reverse complement strand
GGAAAGGGGGTCCGCAAGGGGGGGTCCCCCCGGGGGGGGAGGGGGTAGGAGCCCCGGGGGGGGGGGGGGGGGAAGAGACATCGTTCCCCGAGGGGGAGGAAGCGGGGGGAGGCGAAGGGCTCCGCCCTTCCTGGGAGGAACGCACCGAGATCGAATGGACCGAGCCGGAGACTTCCTGGAGTGCGGGTTTCACCGGTAGGGGGGAAACCACGAAGATGGAGATCGTGGAGGCGCCCCCGCCGGCGGGGGAGGAAGCGCCCCCCGAAGGGGAGACGACCGAAACGCTCTCGGTCGTCGTGCCGGAGCATCTCGTCTCGGAGGGGACGACCTCCTCCACGGATATCGGGCTCGAGGGGGGGAGAAAGGAAGCGACCGAACGCGAGCGGCGGGAGGAGGTGACGGTGACGGTGACGGCCCCCCCTCCCCTCCGGCGCAGGGAGAGCGGATCGCGCCCCCCCCTCCAGGAGGGGGAGCGAACGGTGACCGGTATCGTTCTGCCGGGTCACAGACGCTGGGGGACAACGCCCCGGAAGGAGGGTGGGGTTGCCGGGCACCTCCAAGGGGAAGGATCCACCCCGGCCGTGTCGAAGGGAGATGCTCCTCGGATCGACTTCTCGGCCTTCCGGGAGGCCCGGTTGGTGCCGCAACCTCTGCCGATCCACCGCCCCCGATTCCATCCGTTCCGGACGAACCTCTTCCTGGCGACGTTGCCCTGGATGGTCTCCTTTCTCATCGTGATGGTCACGCTCGGCTATCTTGCCACGGAGATCCTCAACCAACGGACCTTTCTCATGCTCGATCACCTCTGGCAACGCAGCGGAATCTTCTTCCACCACTTCTCCTGGGAGCGGATCGGGATCCGGGTGCCGGAGAGGGAAGCCGCCGAGGAGGAGCGCGGGGCGCAGGGGGAGGATATGGGGGAGGAGGCGGGACTCGCGGCGCTCCCGGACGAGGCGCTCGAAAGGCTGGCACGGGATCTCTTCGGCCGGGAGTATTTCCTCACGCCGCCGGAGCGCAATGCGGTCGAGGTTTGCCGTGAACTCCTCCACCGGCGGCCAGGGGATCCCTTTGCTCGGGAGATGCTCGATCGGATCGTGACGCGCTACCTGGCCTGGGGGGATCGGGCGCGGGAGCGTGGAGAGCGCAGGAAGGCACGGCTCTATTACGAGAGGGCGCAGCAGGTCGGCCGCATCGATCCGACCCTGGGGGAGCGGGTTCGGGAGGCTTCCGAACGACTCGCCGAACTTTCCGCTCCCCTTCTCCCCCCCCCCCCTCCCTGTCCTGAAGACATGGTCTTCATTCCGGCCGGTTCCTTTCCGGTCGGGAGCCGGGAGAACGACAAACTCCGCAACTTCCAGGATCTTCCCTTTGGGGAGGCGACGACGGCGGCGTTCTGCATCGATCGTTACGAGTTTCCCAACAAGGTGGGGAACATCCCCCGCACCGACGTGACCTGGCAGGAAGCGATACGGGTCTGCAAGGTCCTCGGCCGGCGTCTCTGCACGGAAGAGGAATGGGAACGCGCCTGCAAGGGGCCGGAGGGGACCCGTTTCCCGTACGGGGATACGTGGGACCCACAACGGTGCAACACGGAGGATGCCCGAGGGCTCGAAGGGACGATCGAGGCGATCGGGAGCCGGCCGGCCTGCCGGAGCGGATATGGCGTCTTCGACATGAGTGGAAACGTCAAGGAATGGACGAGCAGTTCCTGGCCGGGGCACCCCGGTGAGAAGGTCGTGAGGGGGGGGAGCAGCCTTCAACCCGACTGGGCGGTGCGCTGTGCGAGCCGGGAGAACTACTTTCCCTACGAACGATCGAAGAGCCTGGGGTTTCGATGTTGCAAGGATCCGAACGAATGAATCGTTCGCTACCGATTCGTTCCCCCTGGGCCGGGGTGTGGGGGGTGGCCCTGCTGCTCGGCGCCCTTCTCGTTCCGTGGGGAGGGGGGGCATGGGCGCAGGAGGAGCGGGTCGCCGTCATCCACAGCAGCCGGATCGCCTCTTACGAAGCTGCCCTGGCCGGCTTTCTCTCCGTTGCCCGGCAACCGCCCCTTCGGATCGAATTCTCCTCCGAGAGCGAACGCGATGCGATCGTCCGACGGATCCGGAAGAGGCCGGTGGCAGTGGTCGTGACGATCGGGGTGAAGGCCGCCCGCTTCGCCCGGAAGGCGTTTCCGGAGATTCCGATGGTCTTCTGCATGATCCGGGATCCCCAGCGCTATGGACTCCTGATGCCCGGGGTCACGGGGGTCCTCCTCGAGATTCCGGTCCAGAAGCAACTCGAGGTGATGCGCGCGCTCTTTCCGGAGAAGAGACGGATCGGGGCGATCTACAATCCGAAGAACTCGCGGACCCTCGTTCATGCGGCGGCCGGATATGCGCGGATATCGGGCTTCGAGTTCGTGGGGGTCAAGGTCGATCGAAAGGAGGAGGTGCCGCGGATTCTCCGGATCTTTCCTCCGATCGATCTCTTCTGGCTCGTCAAGGACTCCACGGTGATCCATCCCGCTGCGTTCGAGGCGATCGAGGCGTACATGCGGAAGCATCGGATTCCGATGATGGCCTCGAGTGCGGATCTCGTCCCATACGGTGCGGCGATGGCGCTTTCGTTCGATTATACCGGCATCGGGGAGCAGACCTACCGGATCGTGGAAACGCTCCTTTCCGGCCGCAAGGGGATCGATGAGATTCCAGTGGAGGATCCCCGTGACCTCGTGGTGGTCTGCAACCGGAAGGTGCTGTCCACCCTTGTGCCGGAAGACTTCGAGGCGCGGCTGCATGCCTTGCAGGAGAAAAGCGGTTTCCGGATCGAGTGGTACGAAGCGGGAGGGGGATGAACCCCTTGCATTTTTCGAGATGAGGGGGTATGATCCGCTCCATCGGCAGGGAGGGGAAAGGCGCGCCCGATCCTTTCCGGGGTGGCAGCAGAAAGGACCAGGACATCGCAATGGAGATCCGTGAAGCGCTTCTCCTTGGAGCGCTCCTCCATGATATCGGGAAGCTCTACCGGCGGGCGTTTTCCGGAAGGATCGACGGGCTTCCCCCCTTCGAGGGGGAGGGCGATCCGGTCCATCTCCGTTTCACCCACCGCTTCATCCAGAGTCTCGTGCCGGAGCGTTTTCGGGGATGTCTCCCCTTTGCTCTGCGGCATGCCCGGCCGAGCGACCGGCTCGAAGCGATCGTCCATCTGGCGGACCGAGCCTGTGGGGGCGTCGTGGTGGACGATCGAGTGGAAGGGGGATGGTTGCGGTCGATGCTCGCTCCCCCCTCGGAGGGAGGGGAGGGCTTCGTCATCCCCCCTCGGGTGCGCACGGGGAGGAAGGATTTCTTCCCGATGACCGTGGTGGGGCGGCAGGCCTATGGGGTCTTGTGGCAGGGGTTGTGCCGGGATCTCGAAGGTCCTGCGAAGGAGGAAGCGTTCGGGCGCTACTTCGACGCGCTCGTGACACTGCTCGAGAAGTACACCGCGACGATTCCCGCTTCCGTTCCGGAGGGGGGGGTGGATTCCCTTCCGCTCTTCGACCACCTTCGCAGTACGGCGGCCTGTGCGGATGCCTTCTACCGCTACGCCATGGAGCAGGGATGGACGGAGGGGATCGTGGGGGAGCCACTCGACGACGTGGTCGAGGCGTGGTGGCGGGAACCGGCGCTTTCGCTCCTGCTCGTGCGGGTCGAGTGCGATCCCGGCTTCTCCTTTCCGGAGACGGACGCCCACGATGCTCGGGCGTTCCAGAAGATCGCCTCCCGGCACCTCTGTCTCGATCTCCTTCGGGAGAGCGTGGCCACGCAGGTGGAGGGGCGGCTCGGCCTCACCCGTGCGGCCCGGATCTGGACGGCGGGGGAGGAGTTCGCGTGGATCGTGCCGAACCTCTCCGGGATCCCGGATCGGATCGTCGAGCTGGCGGGGTGTCTTGGCCGAGGGTTCCTTCGAAGCTGGCAGGGAAGGATCGGGTTTGCGCTGGGGCGGGGGGCGGCTTCTCTGGAGGGGTTGTCGCGAGGTGTCCCGCGACTCTACGCGCAGGCGCGGCGGGATCTGGAACGGAACCGCCTCCGCATCTTCGCCGAGGCCCTCCACGGCCCGGAGGAACTCCATTTCCCCCTGGGAGGAGGAGAGGAAATGGAGTTTTCCATCGAACTCGACAGGGACCGTTCAGGGGTTTTCCTCCGCTTCGAGGGGGATCGGTCTGCGTCGGGTGGCGGAGATTTCGCTTCGCTCTCCCTGGGCGCGCGCGACGGGATCTCCTGGAGGTCGGGAGGAGGGGAGGTGAGCGGCGCGGCGGGGCGGCTTCTCCTCAACACGACGAAGAGCGAGCGACACATGGGAATTCCCACGACCTTCCTCTTCCGGCCCTATGCCGTCCCGGATCGGAGTCCGGCGCAACTGGCGGAGCTGGCGGGGGTTCACCTTCGGGGACGGACGCCCGTCTCCCACCATCTCCCCCGTTTTGCCCTTCTTCGTCTCGAGATCGAGGGGGTGGCGGAGATCTGCGCGGAGACGCCGGGCACGATCGCCCACCGATCCGCGCTGCTCGGGGAGATCGCCTCCTTCTTCCCCTCGCTCGTTTCGCATGTCCAGCGGATCTGTCTCCTCCCGGTGGCGGGGGAGGGATACGGGGTGTGGGTGATCGGGCCCTGGCGTGAGGTCCTCGACGAGGCGTGCCGGATCCACGACCGATGGGAGCGGTTTTGCGGGCGTGGCGATCTCGTGCTCAAGGGGGGGGGGGGGATCTTCGCACCGGAGACCTCCCTGGGAGCCGCGGCCGCGGTCGTGGCGAAACGAACGGAAGAGAGCGCAAGGGGGTTGTGTTTCGCGGAGGGGGAGGTCTCCTGGGAGAACCTCGAGCGGGTGATCGCGCTGGGGGACCGGCTCGCCGATGCGGTCTGCCGGCTCGGCTACCGGCGGCTCCCCCGGAATTTCCTGGCGGAACTGAACGAACTGTGGCATCGAAAGAGCCATCCGAAGACGCTTCCCCGTTTTCTCCACGCCGTGGTGAGGAGTACCCCGGATGCTGCGATCTCCCGCCTCCTCCTCGAGGAACTCCCCGCCTTCTTCGATGATGCCCTCATCCCCCTGCTGGTGACCTACACGACGCTCAGTACTGGACGCCTGCGTCCCGTTCCGGCTGAAATTCGGCGGGAACCCCGTGGAAGGAGGAGAACCGAATGACCTCCGATTGGAAGCGAGAACTCAGCCGCCTGACCGGTCATGCGCTGCCTTCGAGTGCCTCGGAGCCTGCCGGGGATCATGAAGCGTCCTCCCGGCAGCCACGGCGGGAACGGCGTGCCCGCAGGCGACGGGGGGGAAGGGCGGAGAGCCCCGAGGCGCCCACGAGAAGGAACCGCGAAGCTTCGCCCCCGCTCTCCGAGGGACGCGAGACGCAGCACGACTTCGAGGAGCGCCTTGCCGCCGGGGGGTTCTGGGACCCGGAACTCGCGGTGCCGACCCTGCTCGACCTGGCGGAACGGTTCGGGAAGAACCTCGCCGACGTCCCCTCCTGGCGCCTGCGGGAGGAAACCCTCGAGGCGCTCACCGGCTGGCTGAGACGGATCCAACGGCTTGCCGCGGACTTCGATGGCGATTTCGCCACGGATGGCGCGATGGGCAGATACGCTCGTGCCAAGGCGGAGTTGATGCGGATCCAGGCCGAGGTGATGTACAATGTGGGCCGTGGCCGCATCAGCAGGAACCTCAAGGACCTCTGTGAGGCGAGCCTGCGGCACCTGATCGAGCGTCCGCGGGAGGAGTTCCCCGAGGCGCTGCGGGGGTTCTGCGACTTTTTCGAATCGGTGTATGCCTACTTCTTCTTCTTTTCCCGACAATCCCGGAGATGACCATGGCTGCCCGTTTTCTTGCCAACATCGTGATTCGCGGGCGGATCTCCTGCCGAAGCGGTCTGCACATCGGCGGACCGGCGGAGGCGTTCCGGATCGGAGGGGTCGATCATCCGATCGTCCGGGATCCCCGCACCGCGCAACCCTACATTCCTGGAAGCACGCTCAAGGGGCGGCTTCGCAGCCTCCTCGAATGGGCGCTCCCGAATCGGCTGCGTAGCGACGGGGACGTCTATGTCGGTTCCCGGAAGGGGTGTGAGATCAGCAGGATCTTTGGGAGTTCCGCCGTGCGTTCGAGGGGTTCGGAAGAGCCGTCCCGCAGTGGTCCCGGCCGTCTCGTGGTGCGGGACGCCTTTCCCGAAACGCCGGTCACGGTGATCGAAACGCATACGGAGACCCGCCTGAACCGGATCACGGCCTTCCCCGATCCGCGGAGCATGGAGCGGGTACCCCGGGGGACCCGTTTCCTCGTGACGCTCCTCTACGGGGTGTATGACGATCAGGGGGACAAGGGGTATACCGACATCGAGCATCTCGCCCATCTCTTCACCGCCTTTCGGCTTCTCGAACACGCCTCCCTCGGAGCGGGGGGGAGCCGGGGTTCCGGTGAGGTGGGGATCGAGATCGCGGAGCAACCGATCATCCGGACGCTGGAGAGCTACCAGGGGGCTGGGGGCGTGGAGGAGGAAGCGCCTCTGTGGGTTCCTGTGGCCACCTTCTCCCCCACGCTCTACCAGAAGGCGATCGCGCGGGTTCTCCTTCCGGATCAGCCCTTTCCGCGTATGGGGAGGGGAAGCAGGGGGGGGGGGCGAAGGGAACGACGCGCCGCTCGAGGGGTGCGGCATTCCGCCGAGGGGGCTTCCGCCGCGGAAGGGCGGGTGCCCTCGGCGAAGCGGGAGGAGGAGAGTTCCGAAGCGGCGGTGTCCGCCGCGCCTTCTGCCCCGGGGGTGGGGGAGGATTCGAGGTCGTCGCCGGGCGTTTCGGAAGAGCCTCTTCCGGAGGGTACCCCCTCCCAAGATCTGGAGAAGGGGGAGAGGCCCGAAGGGGGATCGGCTGCCGGGGAGGGGGGAGATGACGCCGAAGACTCCGAATGAGGAGGGGATGTTGGGGACGATGCGGAGAGCGACCCTCTATCTCCATCCCAGCGCTGGTTTCGCAGGGGAGGTTCCCTTCCGGTCGGATACGCTCTTTGGTGCGATCTGTTGGGGTTACCGTGTGCTCTTCGGAAGGGAGGCGCTCGTCTCGGAGATCCTGGAACCCTTCGAGGGGGGAGCGCCTCCCTTTCTTCTCACATCGGCCTTTCCCTTCCAGGAGGGGGAAGGGGGCAGACGACGTCATCTCCTCCCCCCCCCTCTGCTGCCGGGGCGGCGAGTGCCCCGGTGGGGGCGGGACTTCGTCACCGAGAGGTATTTCTCCCGGTTGATTGCGGGGGAGGGGGGATCGAAGGAGGAGTGCTCTCCTTCTCCCTTCGAGACCCGGCTCTTCCTTCGGCCCGGCGCCAGGTGGGGGAGAGGTCGGCGGGGGAGCGTGACAGAGGT
>CAZTSL010000176.1:0-7452 GCA_964616915.1 uncultured bacterium | reverse complement strand
AGTACGATTGTCTTTCGCGTCTCCTTCTGGTAGATTCGTTCATGCGCTCCCTCCACGATCGTCGTGGGCAGGGGAGCGGCCGGGTCGAGGTCGGAGGGAAGAGGGGCGATACCGCCCACCTGGAAGCGGCCCTCGGAAGTAGCACGCACCCGCTCCGTATCGACGCCCCGAGCCGGTCGAAGGGATCGAGATTGCACGAGCGAAGCGATCGAAGACCTCGAGGAACAACCCTGACCATGGAGTGGCAACGATGAAACGGATCTACCGGAGCGGATCGCTCCTCGGCCTTCTCCTCTTCACCTTTCTCCTTTCGGCGCAACCGACCTGTACGGAGACGGAGGACCGGGATGGCGACGGCATTGCCGATCCGGAGGATCCCTGTCCGGACGATCCGCAAAACGACTGCCTGTCGGGAGATCCCTGCGCGGGGGTCACGCCGCTGTCGGGAATCCCTCCGCTGGCGCTCGAACGTATCGGAACCTTCGACCAGCCCCTCGACCTGACCGCGCCGGCGGGGGATACCGCCCGTCTCTTCGTCGTCGAGCGCAAGGGGGTGATCTCGATCCTCCAGCGCGGGGAACGCCTCCCCACCCCCTTCCTCGACATCTCCCGCCAGGTGAGTACTACCGGCGAACGGGGACTCCTGTCGATCGCCTTCCATCCCGACTACTGGAACAACGGAAAGTTCTACGTCTCCTACACGAACCGTTCCGGCACGAGCACGATCTCGGAGTTCCACGTCTCGGAGAACCCGAATGTCGCGGATGCGGGGAGTGAGCGGATCCTCCTCACCCAGGAGCAGCCCTTCAGCAACCACAACGGGGGCCAGATCGCCTTCGATGCCGACGGATACCTCTTCATCGGGTTCGGGGATGGTGGCAGTGGCGGTGATCCCATGGGTAATGGCCAGAACCTCGGAACGTGGCTCGGCGCGATCCTGCGGATCTCCGTCGATGGCGCTGAACCCTACGAGGTACCGGCGGACAACCCCTTCGTCGATACGCCACAGGCCCGCCCCGAGATCTGGGCATACGGCTTGCGGAATCCCTGGCGCTTCACCTTCGACCCTGTCACGAACGACCTCTACATCGCCGATGTCGGACAGGACGCCTGGGAAGAGATCGATCTTGGTTCTCCCGGCCAGGGGGGAGGGGAAAACTATGGGTGGAACGTCATGGAGGGGAACCACTGCTTTGCCGAAGAGAACTGCGACCCCACCGGTTTCACCCCCCCCATCCTCGAATACCCGCATCCCGAAGGGTGTTCGATCTCGGGCGGACATGTCTATCGCGGATGCCTCATGCCGGGACATCACGGCAAATACTTCTACGCCGATTATTGTAGTGGATTCGTCCGCTCCTTCCGCTACGACGGCGGCGTGACGGAGGAAGAGGACTGGACCGAAGCGTTCGGCCGTGTGACGAGTCCCGTCGGCTTCGGGCGCGACCCCGCCGGAGAACTCTATATCCTGAGCCAGGATGGCGGGATCTTCAAGATCGTTCCCGCGGTGAATCGCTGAAGGCCCCCCCTACAAGCCAACCAGAGGGAGGAAACGCGATGACGACATCCCTGCTCGAAGAGGTCTTGAAACCGAAAATCTCGATGGCCAGGATGATCTGGTTCTTCCTCACCCTGTCGATCGGAAGCTATCTCCTCGTGGCCTACCTCGTGATCCACTTCGCGCAACTCCCTCCGCCCCGGGTAGCGTGGGCCGGGGTGCTGAAGATTGCCCTCTTGGCCCTCTCCGTTGGACAGGGCTTCCTCTCCCTGATCCTCTTCCGGCGCCTTCCCGGGCGCAGGAGGATCGAAGGGGCGCTGGCAAAGCCGATCGACCTCGAAGCACTCCTGGGTACCCCCCATGGGGGGGAGGCCGACGCGGAGTTGCTCCGGAAAGGGGAGCAACTCTCCGAGGTGGAGCGGAAGATCGTGGCCCTCTATCCCCTCTTTCTCAGCTCGTGGATCGTCTCGTGGGCGCTCAACGAAGCGATCGCGATCTACGGCCTGGTGGCCGCGACCCTGCTTCGTTCCTTCCCGCTGATCCTCCCCTTCGCTGCGCTTGCGATCCTCCTGAATCTCCTCATGCGGCCCCGACTGGAACTCGTGCGGGAACGAACGACGCTCCCGCTCCCCCCCGCAGATCCGAGAGGGTAAGGGAAGCGCGCGATGGACCGCAGGATCATCGTCCGACTCGGCAGGGGAGAGGAGCGCGAGCCGCGGCCAGGGAAGCGAACCGATCCCGAACGCGCCTATCCGATCGAGATCGGCGCCCGGAAGGAACGGCGGATCGCGACCTACCTCCGTACCCGCGGAGAGACCGGTACGATCGCCCTCGTGTCGGACAAACACCTCGAGGGGGAGGCGAGTCGGCTGGCGGAGGCGATCGCAACCCAGGGACTCAAGGTCACCCGCTTCCTCCTGGCACCCGGAGAAACGAACAAGACCCTGGGGGTTCTCCAGCAGTTGCAGAACGCCTTCCTCGCCGCAGGACTCGACCGCTCTTCCCTCGTCGTGGCCCTGGGTGGGGGGATGGTGGGTGATCTGGCCGGTTTCGCCGCCGCGACCTACATGCGAGGCCTCCCCTGGATCTACGTGCCCACCACCCTCCTTGCCATCGTCGATGCCGCGATCGGAGGGAAGGTGGCCGTCAATCTTCCCGCAGCCAAGAACGCCTGCGGGACTTTCCACCATCCGGAATACGTCTTCGGCGACGTGGCCCATCTCGCGACCCTTCCGGAACGCCAGCGCAGGAGCGGCGCCGTCGAGGTCGTCAAGTACGCCATGATCGCCGACGCCGAACTCTTCGACCGGTTGGAGCAGGAGATCGAAGCCTTTCTCGCCCTTCAACCCGATTCCCTCCTTCCGATCGTTGCCCGCTGCTGTGAGATCAAGGCCGAGATCGTGATGCAAGACGAGCGGGAGCGAGGCCTGCGGCGGATCCTCAACTACGGCCACACGATCGGCCACGCGATCGAGACGCTCACCGGCTACCAGAACTACCTTCATGGGGAGGCCGTGGCCCTCGGGATGCGGGTGGAGGGGGTGCTCGCCACCGAACTGGCTGGTCTTTCCACCAAAGAACTCGAACGACAGGAGTGCCTTCTGGAAAGGCTGCTGCCCGATCTCTCTCTTCCCGATCTCTCCTCCGAGGCGTTGATCGAGACCTTGAAATGTGACAAGAAGTCGTATCGGGGAAGCGTGATGTTCGCCCTGCCCACTGCGATCGGACGGATGTGGGTGGGAGAAGGAGATTTCCGGATCGGGGTATCCCCCGATGCCATCCTTGCCGCCTACGAAACCGTATCACGCGCCCGCTGAGGCGCACCGCGAAAACGACGGAGCCATCTCATGCCCGACCCGACCCTTGCCGAGATCGAAGCGATGTCCATCGAGGAACTGGAACGCGCGATCGAGATGCACAACTACCGTTACTTCGTCGAGAACGACCCGGTGATCTCGGACTATGCCTTCGACCGCCTCGTGGCCGAACTCAAGCGCAGAAAACCCGACTCCGCCGTTCTGGCAGAGATCGGCCCCCCGCCGTTGGGGCGGGAAGTCCGGCATCGGGTCCCGATGCGCTCCCTCGACAAGTGCTACAGCGACGAGGAACTCTGCAAATGGGGAGAGAGTTTCGAGGGGGACGTCGTCGTCTCCCCCAAGATCGATGGCGTGGCGATCGCGCTGCGCTACGACGCCACAGGACGCCTCCATCTGGCCGCCACGCGGGGCAACGGCTTCGTGGGGGAGGAGGTCACGGCGCAGGCCCATCGCATCGCGGAGATCCCCCACCGGATCTCCGAGGGAGAACTCGAGGTGCGTGGGGAGGTCTTCATGCGCCGCTCCGTCTTCGCCCGCTACGCCGGAAAATTCGCCAATCCCCGCAACCTCGCCGCCGGAGCCCTCAAACAGAAGGACCCCCGCAAGACCGCGGAGTACGAACTCTCCTTCTTCGCCTACGATCTGCTCGGGAGGGAGGTGGAACTCGAGACGGAGAAGATCGAGATGCTCCGTCACCTCGGCTTCGTTCCGATCGAGAGCAGCCGCACCGGAAAGGAGGGGATGATCGCGGAGTTCCGCCGGTGGGCTGCGCGGCGGGAAGCGCTCGATTACGAGACCGACGGCGTCGTCTTCAAGGTCAACCGGATCTCCGAACAGCGGCGCCTCGGAGAGACCGCCCATCATCCCCGCTACGCGATCGCCTATAAATTCCAGGGGGAATCCGCGGTCACGACGCTCGAGGACGTGATCTGGAGCGTGGCCCGCAGCGGTGTCGTCACGCCGGTGGGGATCATCGCGCCGGTCACTCTCTCCGGTGCCACGGTCACGCGGGCCTCCCTCCACAACGCCGGGAACGTGGAGAAACTCGGGCTCACCCGCAACGCCAGAGTGGAGGTGATGCGCAGGGGGGGGGTCATCCCGCATATCGAGTTCGTGGTCGAAGCGGGGGACGAACCGGTGGCCCTCCCCGACCGCTGCCCCTCCTGCGGCGGCCCCCTGCGCCGCGAGGAGGACTTCCTCTACTGCGCCCGCCCCGACCGATGCCGCGACGTCCAGATCGGACGCCTGGCCCACTTCATCGACCGGATCGGCTGCGAGGGTTTCGGCCCCAGACTCCTCGAACAGCTCTACGACACCGGCCTCGTGCGTGAGTTCGCCGACTTCTTCCGCCTCCGTACCGCGGATCTCCTCCCCCTCGAACGGATGGGAGAAACCCTGGCCAGGAAGCTCGTGGCCAACGTGCAGGCCCATCGAACGATCCCCCTGGCCACCTTCCTCGAGGCGCTGGGCATCCCGGAACTCGGAAAACATGTCGCCACGATCCTGGCCCGCTATGGCTCGCTCGACCGGATCCGGCGCCTCACGGAAGAGGAACTGACCGCGATCCACTCGATCGGCGCGGTGATCGCGCGCTCCGTCGTCGAGGGGCTCGCACGGCACGCCGAAGAGATCGATCACCTCCTCGAATTCGTCACGGTCACCCCAGGGGAGGACGCGGAAAAACCCCAGGGACCCCTCGCCGGAAAGAAGGTCCTCTTCACCGGCAAATTACAGAGCATGGAACGAAAGGAAGCCCAGAACCTCGTGACACGCCTCGGCGGTCGCTGCCCCTCCGGCGTGTCCCGTGATCTCGACTTCCTCGTCGTCGGAGAGGAACGCGGCGGGAAAAAGAGCACCAAGCACCGCAAGGCCGAGGCCCTCAACGCCCAGGGCGCCGGCATCCGGATCCTCACGGAAGCCGAATTCCTCGAGATGATCCCAAAGGTGTAACGAAACGTTCCACTTTTGACTTTCCCGTGCATCCTCCGTATCATGAAATCGTCATCCAGTCACCCAGGAGTCAGGAATGCTCGAAATCAAGAAGATGCTCGTTCCGACCGACCTGTCGGACCGTGCCAACGAAGTGACCGCCTATGCCGGAGAACTCGCAAAGCTCCTCCAGTGCGAGGTCTCCCTCCTCACCGTCTACACACCGGCAGAGAGCCTCGAGAACAACGTCCACCCCGCAGCGGAGATCGCGCTGAGTTACATCGAGGAACAGGCCAAACAGCGGGGATTGAGCGTCCGGGAATACCTCGAGGCGGATATCCGGAAAGAATTGGCACAGATCTCGCAGAAGTACTTCGACGGCAAGGCAACGATCCATGTGCAGCCGGGAAAACCCTTCGTGGAGATCTGCCGCCTGGCACGGGAGGGCGCCTTCGACCTCATCGTGATGGGCACCCATGGACGAACCGGACTCAGCCACGTCCTGATCGGCAGCGTCGCGGAACACGTCGTCCGAAAGGCTCCCTGCTCCGTGTACGTCGTGAAACCGAAGGATTTCAAGTTCGAACTCCCGTGATCCATGGTACTCGGTCTCGGCATCGACATCGAGGAAACCGGACGAATCGAGCGACTCCTCACCGTCCCGGGCCGGGGAGAACGGGCACGAAGCCGCCTCTTCACCGAAGGGGAGATCGCCTACTGTGAAGCGCGCAGAAACCGGTGGCAACACTACGCGGCACGCTTCGCCGCCAAGGAAGCCTTCGCCAAGGCGATCGGCACCGGGATCTGGCAGGAAGGGGTCCAGTGGACGGAGATCGAGATCGAAAACGACGAGACCGGGCGCCCTCACCTGCGCCTCACCGGAAACGCCAGGAAGAAGATGGAAGCACTCGGCGCCAGAGAGGTGCTCGTGAGCCTCTCCCACTGTCCCGAGTATGCCGTGGCCACCGTAATCGTCTCCAGGTAGCGCGCCGGCGCCGCGGATCGCATGCAAACCCCGCCACTCCGATCGTTGCCAGCCGCCGTTCGAGAACCGATTTCTACGAAAAGGGAGACGCATGAACCGAAAACGCCAAAGACCGCGACCCTGCCTCGTGGCCATCCTCCTCCTTCTGGCCAGCACCGCCGTTGCTCAGGCCAACGGCTTCGATCACACCCTCTACGACCGGGTACTCGGGAGATTCGTCTCGGATGGACGGGTCGATTACCGCCATCTCCAACAGAACCGGGAAGATCTCGACCGCTATCTCGAAGCGGTCGCGAAATTTCCCGAAGCGGAGTACCGCCGCCTCTCGAAAGCGGACCAGATCGCTTTCTGGATCAACGTCTACAATGCCCGCACGCTCCAGGTGATCCTCGATCACTATCCGATCGAGCGCCGCGGCCTGCTGGGCCGCCTCTTTCCGGCCAACAGCATCCGTCAGATCCCGGGGGTGTGGGACAAGCTCCGCTTTCCCGTACTGGGGAAGACCTATACGCTCAACGACATCGAGCATGAGATCCTGCGCAAGGAATTCGGGGAACCGAGGATCCACTTCGCCCTCGTCTGCGCCTCGATCGGTTGTCCTCCGCTCCGCGCCGAAGCCTACGTGGGGGAGCGCCTCGACGAACAGCTCGACGATCAGATTCGCAGGTTCCTCGCGGATCCCACGAAATTCCGGATCGAGGGGAACCGGGTCTACCTCTCGCAGATCTTCAAATGGTTCGGGGAGGACTTTCTCCCCGCCTACGGGGACACGGAGCACTTCCCCAACCTCTCGAAGGAGAAACGCGCAGTGCTCAACTTCCTCTCGCGCTACCTCCCGGAGCAGGAACGCCAACGTCTCGAAGCGGCGCGGAAGATCGAGATCGAGTATCTCGACTACGACTGGCGCCTGAACGAAGGCCCCAGGAACCCCTAAGCGGAACTTCCCCCTGAAATCAGACAAGCAAGAGGGGGTAAGAGATTGATTTCATAGGGATTTCTATTTCGGGACGAATGATGTTGTGTAGCCGTGTAATTCGGGAAAATTTTCCTTGGAGTGATCCACCGCTACAAGATGGCCAAGCACTTCTCTGAAGTCGAAGTTTCCATCGAATCCACAAGCACTTACGCGTTTGGCTCTGAGGGAAGTTCCGCCTCGAGCCCTACGTCCTCCCCGATCTCCTCGAGGCAGACCACCCGCAACGCCGGCCACTCCGGCGCCGGGG
>CAZTSL010000175.1:0-7494 GCA_964616915.1 uncultured bacterium | reverse complement strand
GCGCGCGCGCCCTCCGGCGCCACGGGGAACGCGGTGGTGCGCCTGATGCGGGACAGCGTGCTGGGACGTTCCGCAACGGCATGCGAATTGATTTCCCTCCGCCCGGATGGAGAACGAAAGGAGGCACGATCATGAAGGGATGCATGACGCCGAATGTGCTCTTCCTCACGCTGCTCGCTCTCCTCGGCCTTTCGGGAGGGTGCGGCGGTTTCGATCCTACTTGGTCCGGAGGATGGGAGAAGACGGGAAGGGGGTCCGCAATCCGGACGGAGAGCGGCGGAGGATCGAACCCCGAAACGACGGGGGGAGAGGGGAGCGCACCACACCCCTCCCCCGCCTCGGCGTTTTCGCAGACGCCCTCCGCAATGTCGTCCCCCCTCGAAACGGGAGGGGAGCGCCGGTGTTTGGACGAGATCCCCCCCCTCGTCATCGATGAGATCGCCTACGATCCCGCAGCCGTTCCCGATCACCTGGGGGAGTACATCGAGATCGTGAACACCGGGGATCGAGCGGTGGAGATGGGGTGTGTCCGGCTCCGGGTCGGGGAAGGGTGCGAAGCGGAGATCCCCCACGAGGCGCCTCCCCTTGCCCCTGGGGGCTACTTCCTCTTCGTGCGCTCGCTCGACCGGGAGACGAACGGTGGAATCGAGGGGAACGCGCGTTTCTCCTGCACCCTGGGCAACGAAGGGGGAAGGATCGAGTTGCTCGACCCGGCAGGGACCCCGATCGATACCGTGACCTACCGGACCGAAGCGCCCTGGCCCTCCCCGCCGGCCGGGGTGGCGATCGAGCTGATCGATCCGAGCCGTGACAACGACGACGGCAGAAACTGGGCCCCAGCCTCGGAGACCCTGGAGAGCGGGGACCGCGGTTCCCCGGGGCATGAGAATGCGCCCGTCCGCTGTGGAGACCCGACCGGCGAAATCCTCATCGACGAGATCCTCTACGATCCCGCCGCCGTCGCGGACCGGATGGGGGAATACGTCGAACTCTTCAATCCGGGAGAGGTGCCGGTCGATCTTTCCTGCTGGCGTCTCTCCGGGGACGGAAAGGAGAGCGTCATCGAAGGGGGGACGATTCCGGCAGGGGGCTTCTTCCTCCTCGGACGAAGCCTCGACCCCGTGGAGAACGGAGGAATCGCCGTGGATGCGCCCTTTACCTTCTCCCTGAACAACGGGGGGGAGACGCTTCGCCTCCTCACCCCCGAAGGGGGCGTGGCCGATGAAGTCCCCTACCGGGCCACCCCTCCCTGGCCCGAGCACACGCCCGGTGTCTCGATCGAACTCCACTTCCCGGCGGGGGACAATGCGGATGGGACCCTCTGGCGGCTCTCTGAAACCCCACGTCCCAATGGGGACTATGGAACCCCCGGCGCCGCCAATGGAGGGGGATGATCCGCGATCGACGGGAATCTCTCCCTTCGAGGTCGAGCGCCCCCCCCTTCAGGACGCACACCGCCGCAGAGGCCAGGGGAAGCCGTGCCGGCCTCATTGCGGCGAGGGCTCGGAGACGGTCGTGAGAAGGCGGTCGATGATCTTGCGGGCGGTGATCCCCTCCGCTTCCGCGTGAAAGTTCGGCATGATGCGGTGCTGGAGGACGGGATGGGCGAGCGCCCGGACATCGTTGCAACTCGCCGCCGTATTCCCCCGAAGGACCGCCCGCGCCTTGGCGCCGAGCACGAGGAACTGCGAGGCCCGGGGACTCGCCCCCCATGCCACCCACTCCCGGACGAATTCCGGCGCATTCTCGTCGTCGGGGCGGGAGTGGCGCACGAGATCGACCGCATAGCGCACCACGTGCTGGGCGATCGGAACCCGGAGCACGAGTTCCTGGAGACGCAGGATCTCCGCCGGCGAAAGGACCGGCGTCAGTTCCGGCTCGAAGGCGCCGGTCGTCTTCGTCACGACCTCGATCTCTTCGGTGAAAGAGGGGTAGCTCACGTCGATGTTGAGCATGAAGCGGTCGAGCAACGCCTCGGGGAGGGGGTAGGTCCCCTCCTGCTCGATCGGGTTCTGCGTGGCAAAGACGTGAAAGGGACGTTCGAGCGGATAGGTCTTCCCTCCCGCCGTCACCTTGTACTCTTGCATCGCCTGCAGGAGCGCCGCCTGCGTCTTCGGGGGGGTACGGTTGATCTCGTCGGCCAGGAGGAGGTTACAGAAGACCGGTCCCCGGATGAACTTGAAGAACCGTTTCCCCGTGGTGTGGTCCTCCTCGAGGATGTCGGTCCCCGTGATGTCGGAAGGCATGAGGTCGGGGGTGAACTGGATCCGGTTGAACGCGAGGGAAAGGACGCGCGAGAGCGTACTGACAAGAAGGGTCTTCCCCAGACCGGGCACCCCGATGAAGAAGCAGTGCCCCCGCGAGAAGAGGGCGATGAGCAACTGGTCGATGACCGCCTCCTGACCGATGATCACCTTTGCGAGTTCTGCCTTGATCGCATCCCGTTTGCGCGCGATCTCTGCCACGGTGGCCAGATCGTCCGGTTTCTCCGTCAATCGTTGCGAGCTTGCGCGATCGTGCATCGTATCTGATTCCTTCTGCTTGCGTTTCTGGTCGTGGGCATCCTGGAAGCCGCCGGGGGACGGCTATGGCGTCGGGGGGCGGGAGGAAGCGGCGAGGATTTCGAGGATCTTGCGGTGTTTTTCCGCCGCCTTCCCGTCGCCTTGCGCTTCGTAGCACCGGACGAGCGCCTCGTGGACGAGGGGATGGAAGGGGTTGACGGAGAGGGCGCGTCGAAGGACGTCGATCGCTTCCTCCACTTCCCCCTTCCCCACGAGGAGGAGCCCCAGTCGAACGAGGGTGGTGGAGAACTCCGGGTAACGGATGAGCGACGCCCGGAGGATCCGCTCCGCTTCCTCCGTCTCGCCATTGCGTTGGTGCGCGAGGGCGAGTTTGTTCGCGAGGACAGGAGAGAAGTAGTGGCTCTCTCCGATCGCCTTCCGGTATTCGAAGATCGCGGCCCGGTAGCGGCCCCGATCGCGGAGGAGATCCCCGAGGCGCGCCAGCCTGGCGGTCCGTTCGTCCGTGATCTCCGGGATCGTGTCCTCCTCTTCTTCCGTGTTCTCCGGATCCTTGAGTTTGCGGGGAAGGACGGCGAGTCGGGGATCGACCCGATACCCCTTCTCCGCGATTCTGGCCTTGGCGAGGGCGAGGAGATCCCGGCTCGGGAATCCCCGGGCAGCCAGGGCTTCGATCGGATCGATGCCGCGTGCGACCTCGTCGAGGAGCCGACGGAGCAGGGGGTACCCCCCCCGGGCATGGAGGAGATCGATGAGCATGACGACCTCCCCGAAGGCGAGTTGCCCCTCGTACTGGCTTTTGAGCTTGGCAAAGGAGGGATGCATCGCGGAGAAGGGGACGAATTCGTCGCGGGTGAGGGCCTGGGCCAGGATGCTCCGCAGCGCCGGGGATATCTCTCCCCCCCGCTCGGAACGCCAGCGCACCTCCTCGAACTTGGCGATCCCCTCCTGGAGCCAGATCGGCGCCCGGTTGCCGGTCTTTCGCACGAGGATGTAATGCGTCAGCTCGTGGCTGAGGGTATCGAGCCAGTTGTAGCCACGGGCGAGCGCGCGAGGGGTGGTGAGCATCAGGCGGTTGAACTTGCAGATCGCGATCGTTCCGGAGGTCTCCACCTCCGCCTTCGAGAGGCTCGAAACCGAGATGAAGGACTCGGAGGAGGGATACACCTCCACGACGATCGGCCGGTCGGGGGAAAAGGCGAGATCCGCCCCGATCTGCCGGAGCGCCGCCTCCAGCACGGGGAGTCCCAGCTCCGGGAGGATCGCATCCTTGCCCGGCGCATACCGGAAGATGAAATGTTCACTCTCCACGGAATGGAAGTCCCTGGCGATCGTGGCGGCCCGCCTGGCATACCCCACGAATTCGGAAAAGGCAGGGGGGAGCCCATCGAGGTCGCGGTAGGCTTCGAGGACCACTTCATAGCGCGCCTCGTAGAAGGCGACCCGTCCTGCGTAGTAGCGGAAGAGGGGATCGTCCGGATGAAGCGGGAGGGCATGGAGGAGGCGCGTGGCCTCGTCGAGGTCCCACGCCGCGATCGCCCCCTCGATCTCCTGCGCGGTCTCGTAGAGCGTCCCCGCAGAGAGACGTACGGGCACGATCCCCCAGAGGAGGGTTGCGGCCAGGAGCAGCGCTTGCGGTCGGGAGAGCTTCACGCCTTCCTCCTCATCGGACGAGGTTCTCGTAGTATTCCTCGATCAGTCGCCGGTAACGCTCGGGCGCGTCCCGTTTCATCGCCTCGAGGATATCTTCCCGAAAATTCTTGGGGACCCTGTACTGCTCCTCGGAGGGGATCTCGACCTTGTGGTCATCCATGCCCCACCATCCCGGGGGTGCGCCCGGGGGGGAGCGCCGTCCCCACCCCAGGGGAGCGTCGTTGCCCGCGCCCGACATCTGGTCCTTGAGCTGTTCGAGGCTGGCGCGTGCCTGTCCGAGGCGGGAGATCGCCTCGCGCTCGTCGCGGATCGCACCCTTCACATCCGGGCGCTGGAGGTTTCCGGTGGCACGCGCCATCTCATCGGCGGCCTCGCCGACCTGTTCCGGCAGGTTCCGGGGGACGAAGGGACTCGTCTCGGTCAGTTTCCGGAGGCGTCGCCCCAGGCGTCGGGTCCTTTCGGCCAGCCGTTCCTCGCCGGTGCTCTGGCGTCCGACTTCGCCGGCCGCTTCCTCTCCCAACTGGGGGGGGGACTGAAGGAGCCTCTCGAGATCGTGGATGATCCTGTCGAGCAGGCCCTGGGCGGAACGGATCTCCGAGACGTCGAGGGAACGTTCCCCCCGGGCGCGCAGGACGGAACGGAGTTGCTCGATCAGATCGAGGAGATGCGTCCTGGCCCGGTAGGCGCTCCCCAGGCTTTCGTCGAAGGCATGCGCTTCGAGGAGATCCTCGAGGAAGGCGGCCTCCTCCTCCGCGCCGTTCAACGCCGTCACGACCCGTTCCTGCAAGGTTTCGAGGACCGTTCCGAGGAGACCGGGGGGGGCCTGCCGGGTCAACGGTTCGGAGAAGCGGCTGCGGGTGGCCTCGAGATGCTCACGAATCCGGGCCACCCGTTCGAGCTGCCGCTTCACGAACGATTCGGCCGACTCACCGAGGTGTTCCAGCCGCTTCGCTTCGATCTGTCGCTCGACCTTCTCGGCCGCTTCGAGGAGCTGGCGCTGGGATCCGATGATCTCATCGATCTCGGAGAGGGACCCCTCCACTTCACGGAAGACCGCCTCGAAGTCGTCGAACGCAAAGCTGCGGGCCGCCTCGTCGAGTCGGCTCATCAGTTCGGAGAGCTTCCCCTGGAGGTTTTCGAGCGCCCGCAGGGCCTCCTCGATCTTTCCCTCGGAGAGGAGGTCGTCGATCTGCGCCATCGTCTTCTGAAGATCAGCCAGATCGATCTCATGGAGTGCCTCCTCATTCAGGAACTCATCGGGAAGAGTTTTTGACATCTCGGAGAGTTTATGGCCGATATCAGCGAGCATCGTTCCGATATCGTCGAGGATTCGCCGGATCTCATCGCTCACGCCGCGCTCCTCCCCCTCCTCAAGTCGAGACATCAGTTCGGAGAGACGCTGCTGGGCGTCGGAGAGTGCGTCTGCGGTTTCGGCGACGTTCTGGAGTTTCTCCCGTTCCATGATCGTGAGGACGAAGAGGATATCGTGTTCCAGCTCCTCGATCTCCGCCGTGCGTTGGGCTTCGACGCGCGCCACGATCTCTTGGGGCACCGGCTGGTCGGCACGGTTCATGATGTCGAGGAGGAAGTAGCGCCGGCTTTCCCGGAAGCGCTCGGAGAAGGAGGCTTTTACGTTCTCGAGGGCGTAGTAGTTCGCGGCGTCGGTCAGGGGATCGTCCCGCATCGCGGTGAGGAGCCGTTCGAATCGGACGAGGAGCGTCTCGGCCGTCGAAAGGATCCCGGTTTGCCGCCGTTCGAGGGCGGATCGTTCGTTCGTGACGGGGGTTTCGATCTCGTCGGCGAGGAGGAGGAGCAGCCCTTCGAAGATCGTCTCGAGATCCGCCTGCAACGCCTCGTGGTGGGCGGCGGCGTCGAGGATCGTGACTCTTCGGGGTGCCGAGCGGGTTTTCTTCGGGCCGGAGACGACATCGTTGTCCTCGACTTCGAGCTGGAAGGTCATCGGGCGGCCTGGTTCGAGCGTTTCGATCCGGCCGAGATCCCAGGTGTAGCGGCCCCGGGTCTCCCGCTGGTCGCCGAAGGCGGCGATCTCTTCCACCTTCTCTCCCTCTCCCGTGTCGTAGACGATCCGCAGGCGGGAGAGGCCGAAGTCGTCCTCCGCGTGGTAGTCGATTTCGAGGATCTCTCCGTCGTGGAGTTCGAGGTCGTGCTCGGGGGCGAGGAGTTCGATCGAGGGGGGAGCGTCGGGAAGGATCTCGATCGTGCGGGCACGCGGGTCTTCGAAGATTTCCCCTCGTTCGTTCTCGATCTGGATCGTATAGCTGCCGGGTGCGAGGAGGGTGAAGCGTCCCTGCGCGAGATCGGACGCCGTTACCGTCATCGGGATCCGCTTCTCCCGTTCTTCGTCCCCACGCAGGATCAAGATGCTCCGTTTCACCGGGAAGGGGGTGCGCAGCGTCACGGTCGCCTCGGTTCCCTTCAACGCGGCGATTTCCCCGGAAGTGGCGGCGAGGTGGACATCCTCGAGGCCGCTGTAGCGGGGGAAGCGCAGGTCGAGCGTAATCTCCCCGATCGTTTCGAGCCTCTTCCCTTCCGGTGTGGGGGGGGCGAAGAGGGGCGCGTGATAGAGGGCGAGAAAGGCACGCCGTTTCGCGGGGGGGAGGAGCAGGAGGAGCACGACCCCGACCCCGAGGAGGGTGAGCGCAACGCCAAGGCGTCGTCTCCCCGCGCGCAGGTCGAAGAAACGATCGGGATCGAGCGTGGAGATCTCTCGTCTGGCCCGCTGGATCGTGGCCACGGCCAGCACCGGGGAGTAGGGAAACTCCCCCCTTTGCAGGCGCCGGGAGAACTCCACCGCGCTGATCAGGCGGTTCTCCAGCTGGGGACAGGCCCGCTCCACGAAGAGGGCGAGCGTTTCGGGAGCCATGCGTCTGAAGAGCGCGATCGAGGGGCGCAGCGCCCAGAGGAGGAGGAGCGCGCATCCCACGAGATCCACGACCCGCCACCATGGATGCCGGAGGAACGCTTCCCCCCAGAGGATTCCCACCGTCACCTGGATCAGGAGCCAGAGGGAGAGACGAAAGAGGAGTGCGAGGAGGAGCCCCTGCCTTCGGCGGGAAGCGATGGCCGCCAGGAATTCATCGATGTTGCGTCGGTCCTTCATGAAGCGGTCGCCTCGGCGGGAAGAACGATCCCCATCAGGAAACGAAGATGAAGTAGCTGGCCACCCCGATCGCGGCGAGGAGGAGGGCAGCGGTGGTTACGAGGAGGAAGAGCTTCATCCCTGAAGACATCGCCTCGGGGGGGGGGAGGAGTTCTTCGGGGAAGTCCGAGAGATCGGCCTCTTCGCGCGGGGGCTCGGGAT
>CAZTSL010000174.1:0-7517 GCA_964616915.1 uncultured bacterium | reverse complement strand
ATCTTCGGGTGGTTTTCCCGATCGTTTTGTGGTATCCTTGCGGGGATTTCATCCTCCCCCCCGTCGGCTCGATCCGTGGGGCGTGCCGGGAAGAGGGGGGAGAAACCTGTGGAAAGGGAGGGAAAGGGGGACGATGGACGCACGACTCGACGCAGAGGGGAAAGAACGGGTCGATCTCCTCGTCACCGGACGGATCGTGACACGCGACGAGGCGGGACGCGTCCTTGCGCCAGGGGGCGTTGCGATCGACAAGGGCCGGATCGTGGCCGTCGGGAGCGCCGCGGAGATCACCGCCCGCTACCGGGGCAAACACCTCGACGCGGGGGGAAACGTCGTGATGCCGGGAATGATCGACGCGCACATGCACCTCTACAGCGCGTTCGCACGCGGCATGTCGATCCCCGGTCCCCCACCCACCCACTTCCTCGAAATCCTCGACCGCTTGTGGTGGCGGCTCGACCGCGCGCTCACGCTCGAAGATCTCCGCTACAGCGCGCTCGTCGGCGCACTCCAGGCGATCCGGTGTGGCACCACGCTCCTCTTCGACCACCATGCCTCTCCGAACGTGGTGGATGGGAGTCTCGATGTGATCGCCGAGGCACTCCGCGAGGTGGGCCTTCGAGGGGTCCTCTGTTATGAGGTCTCCGACCGCGACGGTCCGCAGATCGCGCGGGCCGGGATCGCGGAGAATCTCCGGTTCATCCGGAAGGCGCAGAACGATCCCCTCCTGCGGGGTGTCTTCGGGCTCCACGCCTCCTTCACCCTCTCCGAGGAGACGCTCACCGCATGTGAAGAGGGGAAATCTGCGGGTTTCCACATCCACGTCGCCGAGGATGCGGCGGATCAGGCACTCGCATGGCACGTGAGCCGCAAACGGGTCGTCGAGCGGCTGCACGAGCTGGGTATCCTCGGCCCCCGCACGATCGCAGCCCATGGGGTCCACCTCCACCCCTGCGAACTCGCCCTTCTCGCGGAGACCGGAACCTTCGTGGTCCACAATCCGGAATCGAACATGAACAACGCCGTCGGCGCAGCACGGATCGACCATTTCATCGCACGGGGGATCCCGGTGGGGATCGGAACGGACGGGATGTCGGCAAACGTCTTCCCCGCGTCGATGACCGCGCTCCTCCTCGCCCGGCATACCCGGAGGGATCCGCAGGCGGGGTGGGGAGAGGTCGAGACGTTGCTGGCAACGAACGCACGGCTCGCCGGAACCTTCTTCGACGCGCCCGCCGGCCAGATCACCCCCGGACATCTGGCCGACCTCATCGTCGTGGACTACGACCCTCCAACCCCTCTGACCGGCGAGAATTTCGTGGGACACCTCCTCTTCGGGGTCCTCCACGCACGAGTCACCCATACGATCGTTCAGGGACGGGTCGTTCTCGAAGATGGACGCGCGGTTCACGTCGATGAAGCGGAGATCCACGCCAAGGCGCGGGAGGCGGCCGCAGCCCTCTGGAAACGCCTCGAATCGTAAAGGAACCTCGATGTCGAAATATCCCCGCATCGATCTTCGCCAGGGGAAGACCTACCCCCTCTCCGAACGGGAGAATCTCGTCTCGATCGCCGATTTCGCCCAACCGCTGGTGCCGGGGAGCACCTTCCGCGAGTTTCTCGACCGGCTCTGCAAGATCTCCCACCGCACCGACTCGGCCGGGGATCTCCGGCGGGTCGTCACCGCCATGGCGGAGGCCCGTGCCAGAAAGCGGGCGATCATCTGGGGACTGGGACCCCACGTCATCAAGTATGGGCTCTCCCCGATCGTGCTTCAGTTGATGGATGCCGGATGGATCACGGCGATCGCGATGAATGGCGCCGGCGCGATCCACGACACGGAGATCGCCCTGCAGGGAGCGACCTCGGAGGAGATGACGGGGCAGATCGATCGGGGGCGTTTCGGGATGTGGGAAGAGACGGGGGCCTTCCTCCACGCGGCCGCCGCCCGTGCCGCTGCCGAAGACCTCGGCTTCGGGGAGGCGCTCGGCGCGATGCTGATCGAACACAACGCCCCTCACCGCGCTTTCAGCCTGCTGGCCGGTGCCTTTGCGCGGGAGATTCCAATGACGATCCACGTGGCGATCGGAACCGACATCGTCCACATCCACCCCCGCATGGATGGTGCCGCCACGGGGAAGGCCACGGAGAACGACTTCCGGATCCTGGCCCACGAAGTCGGTCGCCTCTCCGGGGGAGGGGTGCATCTCAATATCGGCTCCCAGGTGGTCCTCCCCGAGGTCTTCCTCAAGGCCCTCACGATCGCCAACAACCTCCGTTCCGAGCCGGTGCGCGGTTTTACCACCGTGGCCATCGACCACGAATCGCGCTACCGCCCGCTCATGAACGTGGTGCGCCGCCCCACCGAACATTCGGGGCAGGGCATCGAGATCGTGGGGAGGATGGAGATCCTCCTCCCCCTCCTGGCCCAGATCCTGCTGGAGACCCCAGAATGAGGGGCAGCCCTCCCCCCATGGAACCAACGAAAGGAACACGCCCCCAGGGGGCCCCTTTCCGGGAGCCCCCACGATACCCACGACGCCGTGACCGATGGTCACCGAACAACGAAGAGAAGCAGAGATGACCCGCAGCGAAGAACTCGAATTCATCAAGGCCGTCGGCCGTAAGGCCGGCGAGATCGTGTTGCGTTACTATCATGAGGACTATGCCATCGAGATGAAGGGTGAGGACGACCCCGTCACCGTGGCGGATCATGCGGCCAACACCTTCATCGTGGAGCAGATCCAGAAAACCTTCCCCGACGACGGCATCCTTGCCGAGGAGACGACCGACGATCGGAGCCGGCTGGAGAAACGGCGCTGCTGGTTGATCGATCCCCTCGACGGGACGAAGGAGTTCATCAACAAGAACGGCGAGTTCAGCATCATGGTCGCCCTCGTCGAGGATCACCGCCCCGTCGTGGGGATGGTCTACTGGCCCCCCATGGACAAACTCTACTACGCGGCCAAAGGGTTTGGCGCCTGGCTCGAGCATCGGGGGGAACGCCGGCGCCTGCACGTCTCCGCGACCGACCGCGTGGAAGCGCTCAAGTTCATCGTGAGCCGCTCCCACCGCCACCCCGTCATCACGGAGATGCTCGAAGTCCTCGGCATCCAAGAGGAGATCCCCTCCGGAAGCGGCGGGATCAAGATCGGCCGGATCGCGGAGCAGGAGGCCGATCTCTACCTGAGCTTCAGTGCACCGGGAGAACGGACGACGAAGGTCTGGGATATCTGTGCCGCCGACATCCTCCTCCACGAGGCGGGGGGGCGCTATACCGATCTCGCCGGCAACCTCTATCGCTACAACCTCGAAGGGATCGACAACCCCGGCGGTATCCTCGCCTCCAACGGCGTCGTCCACGACGAGATCGTCGCACGGATCCTCCCGATCTGCCAGCGAGAGGGCCTCTTCCTCTCGGCGCCGGAGAAGGGGGGGAAGGTGGAGTGAGGATGATGGGGAAGGCGAAACGCTCCAGGCTCGATTCGGAGGACGTTTCTGTATGGTGGAGAGCTTCTGGCTCCTGGCGGGCGTGATTCTCTATACCTATCTCGGGTATCCCGCGCTGTTGGGTCTCCTTGCGTCCTGGTTTCGCAGACCGGTTCGCAAGGGGGAGCCGTTGCCCTCCTTGACCCTTCTCATCGCGGCGTACAACGAGGAGGCGGTGATCGGAAAGAAACTCGAGAATTCGTGTTCCCTCGACTATCCCAGCGATCGGCTCGAGATCGTCGTCGTCTCCGATGGCTCGACCGACCGGACCGATGAGATCGTCCGGCAATTTCCGGATGTACGGCTCGATCGGGTCCCCGTGCGGGGGGGGAAGACCGCGGCGCTCAATCATGCCGTGCCCCGTACGAAGGGGGAGATCATCGTCTTCTCCGATGCGAATCCGATCTACCGCCCCGATGCGCTACGCAAGCTCGTTCGGGCCTTCGCCGACCCGGAGGTGGGAGGGGTATCGGGGGATGTCCGCCTCTCTCCAGAGGGCGTCACCTTCGGGGAGGCGCAGGGACTCTACTACCGCTATGAACGCTACATCCAGCGCAAGGAGAGCGAACTCGGTTCGATGATCGGCTGCGACGGCGCGATGTATGCGATTCGCCGGGAATGCTTCGTTGCGCCCCCTCCCTTCTTCATCCTCGACGACTTCCTCATCTCGATGGCGGTAACACGGCAGGGGTATCGGGTGATCTACGAGCCGGAGGCGATCGCCGTGGAGGATTCACCTCCGGCGCTCCGGGAGGAGTTCCGCCGCAAGATCCGGGTCCTGGCGGGGGGCTTTCAGACACTTCTTCATCGCGCCGGGATCCCGACCTCTCCCCTCCTCCTCTGGTGCTACCTCTCCCACAAGGTCGCCCGCTGGTTCTGTCCCTTCTGCCTTCTCTTCCTCTTCCTCCTCGATCTCTTCCTGGCGGATCGGGCGGGCTACCGGCTGCTCCTCTTCGGCCAGATCGCCTTCTACCTCTGGGGGGGGGTTGGGTACCTCTTCGAGGAGAAGATCGGGGGAAAATGGCGAAAACTCTTGCTACCCACCTATTTCTGCGTGGAGAACCTTGCCGGGATCATCGGGTTCTTCCGCGCCATCGGGGGGAAAGAGCGGGTGACATGGAAGAGCGTCGGACGGCGAGTTTGATCGAATACGTTCGGGCCTTCATCGAGACGATGCGGCCCCATCAATGGATCAAGAACCTCTTCCTCTTCGCCGGGATCATCTTCTCGGAACATCTGGGACGGGGGGGGGACCTCTTGCGGGTGACCCTCGCTTTCCTCCTCTTCTCCCTCCTCTCCGGCGCGGTCTACCTGATCAACGACCTCCTCGACCTCGAGGAGGACAAGGTTCATCCGGAGAAGCGTCACCGTCCGATCGCTTCGGGGCGTCTCCCGATTCCAGCCGCGGTGGGGGGGGTGAGCGTGATCGTGCCGCTCTGCCTCCTTTCCGCCTTTCTCCTCGACGGTGCCTTCGGTGGAATCGCAGCGATCTACTTCGTGCAGAACCTCTTCTACTCGAAGTATCTCAAGCACGTCGTCATCATCGATGTCATGATGATC
This sequence comes from uncultured bacterium, assembly GCA_964616915.1. Classification (GTDB taxonomy): domain Bacteria; phylum Myxococcota_A; class CAZTSL01; order CAZTSL01; family CAZTSL01; genus CAZTSL01. The sequence continues at coordinate 2,468 of CAZTSL010000174.1, read as the reverse complement.
GGGGTGGGGTTCGTGCTACGGGCGGTGGCTGGGGCGGTCGTCATCGGTGTGGGATTCTCGAACTGGCTCCTCCTTTGCACCTTCCTGCTCGCCCTCTTCCTCGGGTTCTCGAAACGGCGCCACGAACTCCTCCTCCTGGAGCAGAAGGCCAATGCGCACCGTCCGATTCTGGAGCATTATCATCCCTACTTCCTCGACATGATGATCTCGATCGTGACGGCGGCCACCCTCGTTTCCTATGCGCTCTACACGATGTCCCCCGAGACGATCGAGAAGTTCGAGACCGACGATCTCATCTACACGATCCCCTTCGTCGTCTATGGGATCTTCCGGTATCTCTACCTCGTCCATCTCCGCGAGGAGGGGGGAAATCCTTCCCGGATCGTCTTCAAGGACAAACCGCTCCTCGTCAATATCCTTCTCTGGCTGGTGAGCGTGGTTTTGCTCGTCTATCTCGGGTGAGGGGAGGAGCGCTTGGGTTTCGTCTACTACGCGCTCGATCGGGCAGAGCGTCCCCCGAGCCAGCACGACTGGCTCTCTCCGGAGGAACGGGGGGTGATGGCGGATTTCTCCTTCGTGAAACGCCGTGCGGACTGGCGGCTGGGACGATGGACGGCCAAGTGTCTCCTCCAGCGAACCGTTGCGCCGGCAGCGCCCCTGGCTGCGATCGAAATCCGTGCCGCGCCCGACGGCGCGCCCGAGCCGTACCTCAAGGGTCTCCCGCTCCCCGTGGGACTCTCGATCTCGCACAGCCACGGTGTGGGCGCGGCCGTCGTCCATCTCGCGAACCGGCGGGTCGGCTGCGACCTCGAACGGATCGAGGCCCGTCGATCCTCCTTCATGGCGCTCTACTTCTCCGAAGGGGAACGGGAAGCCCTCCTGGCACGGGGTCCTGAAGAGCAGGCCGCCGGTCTCACGCTCCTCTGGAGCGCCAAGGAGAGTGCCCTGAAGACGATGCGCACCGGCCTTCGGATCGATACCCGCAGGCTCACCGTCGATTTCCCCTCCCCCCTCCGCTGGGAAGGGGAGGGGTGGCAGCGGCTCTCCGTGACCGACCTCGAGGCGCCAGAGCGCCGCTTCTCCGGATGGTTCCGCCGTGTCGGGGGTTTCATCCTCACCGTGACCGTGTCGGAGAAGTGTTCAAGCGCTTCGAAAAGGTGAGGGGAAACTCCCTGTCGGAAGTTTCCCCTCACGAGCCGATCGAGAAGACGCCTCACCCTGGTGGGGCGTTTCCCGGGATCCGGCCGCTCCGGGCGCCTTCCTTCCGATCGTTCGGATCGGACGGAGGGCGCAAGGCGTTCTTACGACTTCTTTCCGGCGGCCTTCTTCCCGAGGTCGCACTGGAAGCCGAGTTTCGCCACGGCCTCGGCGATCGCCTTCTTCGTCACCTTGGTGTCGTCGTAGGTGATCGTCACCTCACCCTTGTCGAGATCGGCCTTGGCGCTCTTGACCCCCTCGAGTTTCTGGAGCGCGGCTTCCGTCTTGGCGCTGCAGCCTGCGCAGTGCCATCCCTTCACGGGGATCGTCTGGGTGATCTCGGCGGCGAAGGCCGAGGCGGCCACCATGAGAACGACGGCGAGACAGAGCGTAAGGAACAGGACTCGTTTCATTGCTTTCCCTTTCCGATGTGGCAGGTGGGAGGATCCCTTCGATCTTCCATGCCGAAGCCGTGATCGAAACCGAGCTGCATGGCGTCCTGGCACGAGAGCGAGGAAGTTCCCCCCCCATGCAACACGAAGCATGGTTCATTGCAAGCAAGGGAGAGTATAGAGAGGGGGAGGGCAAAAGTCAATCTTCGTGGATCCACTGGCAGGATCGATCCATGAAACCCACCAGGAACTTTTTCGCACTTCACCGGCTTGTGCTCTTACGTTCTCCCTTTCGCGCGTTTCCGGAGTTCGCGCACTTCGCCCACTCCCTTTCTTGGGCTTTTCTTCACGTCGTAGATCGTGGCCACGGCATCCGTGATCTTGGAAAAGCACTTTTCGCAGTAGTGGAACCATTTCCGATCCGTTTCGAGCCGTTCGAGGAGGGTGAAGACGACCTCCCCGATCCCGGCGAAGGGGTAGCCGAGACGTTCGATCATCTCTTTGCGTGCTCCGGCATCCCGGAGGTACTCCGCACCCTCTCCTTCCTCGGTGAAGCGGGAGTAGAAGGGGGAGACATCCTTCTTCCCGCATCGGTCGCAATCGATGACGATCCTGCGCATGACGCTTTCTCCTATCCCCTGCTCGTTGAAGTAGGCGACGGGCAACAGCCGTCGTTTTTTCCAGAAGTCGTAGAAATTCGCACAATAGTTCGGGTAGGGACAATGGTGCATACAGGCTACGACCGCCCGCTCGAACCGGTCGTGGCACATGATGAAGTCCCTCGGTGGATTCCGGTCGGATTTCGTCGAAGCCATCGCCTTCTTCCCGCTCGCCCCGCTCGCCCCGCTCGCCCCGCTCGCCCCGCTCGCCCCGCTCGCC
>CAZTSL010000173.1:0-7642 GCA_964616915.1 uncultured bacterium | reverse complement strand
CGGATCCTGGCGATGCGGCGGGGGGAGAAGGAACTCGTCCTCACCCTCCGGGTGCTTCTCCCCGACGCCTCGAAGGCGATCGCCCTCCTCGAGCGACGCTTCGTGAAGGGACGCTTCCCGGCGGCCGAAGAAGTACGCCAGGCGGTCCACGATGCCTTCAAGCGTCTCCTCTCTTCCGCAATGGAGACGGAGATTCGCCTCTTGACGAAGAAGCGGGCCGATGCCGAGGCGATCGCGGTCTTCGCGGAGAACCTGCGCCAGCTCCTCCTGGCGCCTCCCCTGGGGCAAAAACGGGTTCTGGCGATCGATCCGGGCTTTCGCACGGGGTGCAAGGTCGTCTGTCTCTCCCGGCAGGGGAAACTCCTCCATCACGAGACGATCTACCCGCACACCTCCGCTGCCCAGCGGGTGACGGCGGGGGAGACGATCCGTGCGCTCTGCCGCCGCTTCGAGATCGAGGCGATCGCCATCGGCAACGGGACCGCGGGGCGGGAGACGGAATCGTTCATCCGGGCGCTCGCCCTTCCCGCGAAGATCCCGGTCATCATGGTCGATGAGAGTGGGGCCTCGATCTACTCCGCCTCCGAGGTCGCCCGCGCCGAGTTCCCCGATCACGACGTCACGGTCCGGGGCTCCGTCTCGATCGGCCGGCGTCTCATGGACCCCCTGGCCGAACTCGTCAAGATCGACCCCAAATCGATCGGGGTGGGTCAGTACCAGCACGACGTGGACCAGCGGGCGCTCAAAGCGAGCCTCGACGACGTGGTGGTCCACTGCGTCAACAGCGTCGGCGTGGAGGTGAATACCGCCAGCCGGGAACTCCTCGCCTACGTCTCGGGGCTCGGGCCTCAGCTCGCCGCGAACATCGTGGCCTACCGCGACGCGCACGGCCCCTTCCGGAGCCGGCGGGATCTCCTCGAGGTTCCTCGCCTGGGTCCCAAGGCGTTCGAGCAGGCGGCCGGCTTCCTCCGGATCCGGGGGGGGACGCACCCCCTCGATGCGAGCGCGGTCCACCCGGAGAGTTACCCGATCGTCGAAAGGATGGCCGAAGACCTCGGCTGCTCCGTCGAAGCGCTGATGGCCAACCCGAAGCTCCGAAAAGGGATCGAGATCGAACGCTACGTCACGCAACGCGTCGGTCTCCCGACGCTCCGGGACATCATGGCGGAACTCGCCCGCCCCGGCCGGGACCCCCGCGAAAGGTTCGAGGTCTTCCAGTTCGCCGAAGGGATCGAAAAGATCGAGGATCTCGTTCCGGGAATGCGGCTGCCCGGGATCGTGACGAACATCACGAAGTTCGGTTGCTTCGTCGATATCGGCGTCCACCAGGACGGCCTCGTCCATATCAGCCAGATGGCCGACCGCTTCGTCAAGGATCCGGGCGAGGTCGTCAAGGTCCACCAGCGGGTGGAGGTCACCGTGCTCGAGGTCGATCTCCAACGGCGGCGGATCTCGCTTTCGCTCAAGGAGAACCCCGAGATCCCCGTTGCCGGGGGGAGGGGGAAACGCACCTCGTCCCCCGTCCCCCCCCGCAGCACGTCGAGTGGGAAAGGGGCACGCACCTTCTCCCATAACCCCTTTGCGAAAGCACTCAAGGATTTCGACTTCTCGAAGAAGGGGGGGTGAAAGACCCAATACGCCGGACCGCATGGCGAGCAGGATCGTTCACGGAAAGTAGTAACGTCCGATTTTTGTCGAGAAGGAGACTCATCGCTCATCCTTTCCGTGGATCGGATCAGCCGACTCGTCATGCATCGAGGAAAGAGACGAGATCCCCTCGCCGAAAGGTTGCCGAGAGCTGCTGAAGGGAGAGGCGATTCCCTCCATAGAGGGCCATCAGGGCTTTCTCGACCTCTTCGCGGCCTTTACGGAAATAGACTTCCCCTTTCTCTTCGACGAGTCTCCTGGCTTTCTCGAAGCACGTGTGATCGAGTTCCTCCAGTCGCACGCCCAGGTCTTCCAGGAGATATCTGCCCATCTGCATGGCGATGAAGCAGGAGGCATATCGAACGAACGTCGGATCGTCGGCGTGGGGGCGGCGTCGGTGATTCTCGGCGATCCGGAAGAGGAGAACCGCTGTGATGGCTTGAGCACCGGTCAGATTCGGGGCGAAGATCCGATCGTAGAGTTTCCCGAAGTGTTCCCGGCGGAAGAATTTGGCTTGGTGGGGTTGGCGGCGCCAGACGCTCAGGATGGCCTCGGCCGCAGTACCCGACGTGAATTCGTTCGATTTCATGCTCCGGGTACTCCGCTTCCGGTGATAGACGAAGCCGAGTTGTTCGATGTCGAGTTCGAGGTCCCTTTGCCGTCGATCGTTCGCTCGTAGATCCCGAAGATCGACAGGATTCTGACTGTTCGTCGCCACGGTGATCTGTCGGGCGAGTTCCTCGCTTTCGGGTGGCAGTTCGTAGAGACGAAGGAGGACATATCCCTCACGAAAGCCCGGGAGCTTGGAATTCAACGTCTCGGCGATCGTCATGCAGGTTTGGCCGCCATTGATGATCTGGAGATTCTTCAGCCGGATCCGATAGTCTCCTTGCTGCAAGGCGTTGTAGGTGAACTTGTCGCAGGTCAGCGTGATGCCGTTGTTGTAGAAATAGAAATTCTCGGGGTCGTCGAGGAGGGTTTTCTGGATCGCTTCGTTCACCCGGTTTCCGAGAAGGCCGAGGTAGCGGCGGATGTTTCGTTCGAGAAGGCGCTCTCCATGTTGTTGCATCAGCCGGGCGATCTCCCCCACGGCGATCCTTCCCAGGAGGATCCGGCTGTAGTTCATATCCTCCACGATCGCCTTCCCGGTCAGTTGCAGTTCGGCATCGATGGGGATCTGTTTCTGGAGGAGGAGGACGAGACGGTCGTGGTTGACGTGCTCCCAGACGACCTGGTCCCCGAAGGAGGAGCTTGCCCGTCGGATTCGTTCCTCGGCCGCCTGCGTCCACTTGCGTCCATTGTTGCAGGCAAAGGCACGTACGAAGGGGATATATCCGTCCCGGATCAGGCTTCTCGCCTCCTCGACCCGGCTCCGAAGGCGGTCGTTGATCTCATCGAGGACCGCATGGGGGTCGAAGATGTAGCGGATCGCATGTTCCAGTTTCTCGATCCCCGATTCGGGATAGTGGGCATCCCCCGAAAGCGTGCGTTTGTATTTTGCCTGGAAGAGGGAGATCACGAACTCCCCATCGAGTTCTTCGGAGAGATGAATGGCATCGATCCCGAAATCCCTCCCCCCCTCGGTGAGGCAGTCGAAGGCGGTCTCAGCGTCGAGATCGAGGATCAATTGGACGGCGAGATGGAGGAAGGCGAGGGAGCGTAGCCGCGTTTCGTCGCGGATACCCAGTTCTTCGGCCGCCTGACTTTCGATTTCGCGAGACAAAGCGGTGATTCGCTGATCGATGATCGCGGCGTTGATGTTCATCCCAGCGATTCCTCTCTTCTGCTCCATCTTTCCTATCCTACCATCTCGATGCCCCCCTGTCCAAGGGAGAAGGATCGCCATCGGATCGATCCTGGGCTGGGATTTGGAGCCATCTTGCTTTCTTCCCTGTGAGTGTTATAATTCCTTTGCTCAATGGATTGTGATCTTCGCCTTCCTCGATTCGAGTAACCGCAATCGGCCCCCTCGACATCCGGGATTCGTTCCCCCATTCATGGAGCAGTCATGCTTTCGAAGAAACGGAGCATCGTACGATGGTTTCTGGTCGCTTCAGCCATACTGGGAGTGATCTGGCTCGCCACCCCGAAGGAGATGCACCGGCGGCTGGGGGATCTACGGATCTACCTTCCGCTCGATGAGATCGCCGGGAAGATCCCCTGGATCGATCCGGCGGTCAGGGCCTCGGGGACGGCGCGGGTCGTGGCGCAGGGGGACGACATCCAGGTGACCGACGACGATCTGCCCCAGCTCGAACCGGCGATTGCGGTCAATCCGCTCGATCCCGACAACATCGTGGTCGGGTTCATGGGGATCACCGATGTGCCGGAGCAGCGGTGCGGCTATGCGGTCACGAAGGATGGAGGAGCCACCTGGCGGGTGCGCCAGAGTTTCCCCGACCTGCCGCACAGCGGGGGCGCCGATCCCGTGATCGTCGCGGATGCCGACGGGATCTTCTATGCCAGTTGCCTCAACTTCACGGGGACATCGGATACGCCGCAGGCCGTCCCGGAGACGCTGACGGTCTCCCGTTCCGACGACGGGGGGGAGACGTGGCTTTCCCCCACCCACGTCGTCTCCCGCGATCTCGTCGATTTCCTCGACAAGGAGTGGCTCGCCGTCGATCGAACCGACGGTCCCTACGCGGGGCGGGTGTACATGGCCTACGTCTACTTCCCCTTCCTCTTTGCCAACATCCCGCACAACCAGGTCCAGATCGTCCATTCCGACGACGGTTTGAGTTTCTCTTCGCCGGTCCGCGTCTCCGACACCCTCGACCCCGACATCCTGCACCAGGGGGTCGCGCCGGGGGTCGATCACGAAGGAACGATCCATCTCGTCTGGATGCAGTTCGGGGTGCTCTCCCAGCTCCTCTACGATCGATCGACCGACGGCGGGGAGACGTGGGGCCGGGACGTGACGATCACGAACATCCGCTCCGTGCCGCAGTACGGCATTGCCGGTTTCTACCGTGTTCCCACGATGCCCGCCTTCGGCGTGGATGCCACGGAGGGTCCCTACCAGGGGCACCTCTATGCGGTCTGGAACGGTTACGACCACGGGGACGCGGACATCTTCATGGTTCGTTCCACCGACGGCGGGACGACCTGGGAGGAACCCCGCCGGATCAACGACGACGTCGTGGGCAACGGCAAGGATCAGCTCTTCCCCGCGATCGTGGTGGACAGGGCGGGGATCGTCCGGATCATGTGGCTCGACCGGCGTGACGATCCGGAGAACCTCCTCGTCAACGTCTATTATACGGAGTCACGCGACGGCGGGGAGACCTTCATGCGTAACATGCGCGTCTCCGATGTCGCCTTCGATCCCCGCTTCGCGATCAAGGCCAAGGGGGGATTCCTCGGCGACTATTTCGCCATGGACGCCGATGGAGAACGCGCCTTCCTCGTCTGGACCGATACGCGGGAGGAGCAGACGAACGAAACGGAGGTGATGGTCGATGTCATCACTCCGGACGAGGATGGTGACGGCATCGAGAACATGGTGGACAACTGCCCCGGCGATCCGAACGCGGGCCAGCAGGATACCGATCGGGACGGATGGGGGGACGCCTGCGATCTTTGTCCCGCGGATCCCGACGATGCCTGTTCGGTCGCGGGTGGTCCGGGATGCGCTTTTGCTCCGGGTTCCGGCGCTACCCCGACGAATCTCTTCCTCCTGGCTCTTGCACCCCTTCTCCTCCTCGTCTCGAAACGAGGCAGGGGAGGCCATCATTGATCCCTTCCTGGACGCTTCGATCTTGTTTCCCTTCGCTTTCCGACCGAACATCTGGTGATCCGGCGACGATGCCGGCAGAGGGGCCGCAGGGACGAGCCTGCACGGTGCCGTGAGGATCCGTGTTCGCATCCTCGGCAGAGGGTGCCGGTTCGCAAGTCCCTGATTTGCGTTGCGGCCCATTCCTGGACACATGGTGCTGGGGATCAGCGCCATCTCTCGAATCATGAGGTGACGAACATATGAAACGGTTGAAATACTTCCTTCTCTCGCTCGGCGTGCTGGCCGTGGTGACGCTCTTTCTCTCGCGAAACGAGGGTTCGTGGCTCGAGCGTCTCCGCCTCTTTGCGCGGATCGACTGGATCGAGGACCGCGTGCCGCGGATTTCGGCGACGCCGACCTCGGATCCGATGACGCGGACCCTGGTCGCGGGGGACGACGTGAACATCTCGGCGGACGATCTCCCCCAGATGGAACCTGCGATTGCGGTGAATCCGACCGATCCGGACAACATCGTGGCCGTCTACTTCGGGATCACCGCCGAGGGGGAACAGCGCTGTTCCTATGCGTACACGAAGGACGGCGGGGCGACCTGGCAGGGGAAGGTCGCCTATCCCGATCTGCCCTTCACGACCTCTGCGGATCCGGTGGTCACGGTCTCGCGGGATGGGGTCTTCTACATCTCCTGCCTCAACCTCTCCCTCGATCTCTCCGCCGCCTTCTCCGTCCACCGCTCCACCGACGGTGGAGAAACGTGGAGCGACATCGTCCTCACGGGGGAGACGAGCGGCAACGACTTCATCGACAAGCAGTGGACGACGATCGACAACAGTGGGGGAACCTACGATGGTCGCTACTACCTCGCCCACATGTACGTTCCCGACTTGAACGAGCAGGCGACCCAGATCGAGATCCGCTACAGCGATGATGGCGTCGCTTTTTCCCCTGGGATTCGCGTCTCCGATCCGGAGAACGACATGAACCAGGGGGTCATTCCCGCCGTGGGGGGGGATGGAACGGTCTATGCGGTCTGGCGGAAGATCAGCATCGATTCGGGCGCCAACGCGATCATGTTCGACAAATCAACCGACGGCGGGGAGACGTGGGGCCGGGATGTCGAAATCGCCCGGATCAACCTCCTTCCCGAACGGAACATCAAGGGCTTCTACCGCGTCGTCACGATCCCGACCTTCGACGTCGATCGGAGTGCCGGCCCTTACGCCGGCAACCTCTACGTGGCCTGGGCCGACTACAAGGAGGGGGATTCCGACATCCTTTTCGCCCGTTCCACCGACGGGGGCGCCTCCTGGGAGATCCGGCGCCTGAACGACGACGCGGTCGGAAACGGGAAGGATCAGGTCTATCCCTTCCTCTCCGTGGGAAGTGACGGCGTCGTGCACGTCATGTGGTTCGACCGGCGCGACGACCCCGACAACGAGCGGGTCCGGGTCTATTACACGGCTTCCCGCGACGGCGGCGCCACCTTCAGCCGGAACTTCCCCATCTCGGACGAGTCGTTCGATCCGGCCCTGGCGATCAAACAGAAGGGGGGCTTTCTGGGAGATTACTTCGGCATCTACGGCGAAGGAGACAGCGCCTATCTGGCTTGGGCCGATACCCGGGAGGGGCAACGAAACGAGGCGGATATCTACTTCGACCGCATCACCCCCGACGAAGACGGCGACGGCGTGAGCAACTTCGACGACAACTGTCCGGCCGTGAAGAACGCGGACCAGCGGGATGGGGATGGGGATGGCTGGGGGGATGCCTGTGACCCCTGCCCCGAGGATCCCGGAACGGAATGCCGATCGGCCCCCTGTGCTGCGACGCTCGTTGCACTCCCCGGCGCCCCCTCCGCCACCCTCCTCGCTTTCCTCCCCGTCCTCCTCGTCGCCTTCCTCCTGCGGAGGAGGTAAACTCCAACACCCTGTAATTTCTGGGCTCATGGGGCCAAATTTATTCCCCCACGAAGACCCATGCCGCCCAGTCCCGGGGGTTCTTGAATTTGCCCGAGGGGTCCTCACGTACCCGTATCTCGGCTCGCGTGAGTGCTTCGGCGGGGGGAAGGCCCTTTGCCCAGAGGTTCGTGTAGAACGCTTCCATCAGGCGGCGCGTCGCCTCGTCGGGCACGGGCCACAGCGACATGAGGAACCCTCTGGCGCCCGCGGCGATGACCGAGGCTTGCAGCCCGAGGACCCCCTGTCCGGTCACCTCCTCCCCCCGCCCCGTGTCGCAGGCCGATAGGGTCAGGAGCCGGAG
>CAZTSL010000172.1:0-7737 GCA_964616915.1 uncultured bacterium | reverse complement strand
GCCATCGGTGTCGGTGTCCTCCTGCCCCGCATTCGAATCATCGGGGCAGTTGTCCACCCCGCCACAGACGCCGTCGCCGTCGGAATCGTGATCTCCCTCCAGATCGCAGGCGTCACCTGCACCGTCGGAGTCGCAGTCCCCCTGATCCGGGTTGTAGTCCTTCGGACAGTTGTCCTCCTCATTCGTGATCCCATCTCCGTCGAAATCGGTAGGATCTGGACACTGCTGGGCCGTCGTGAGCGTAAAGATCAGGAAAAACAGCATCACCATCCTCTTCTTCATCGTGAAACCTCCCCCCGATCCGGCGAAAAATGGAGATCGATCCTGCCCGAATCGGAATCTCGTGTCCATGAATCCATGCCAGGCCACGATCCATCGTAATCCCACACGGGAAACATTGTCAATATCTTCTTCATTTTCTTCATTCCGCACACGAACGATCCCTGAAAGGCGAGAGACGACACCACGGAATTTCCGGAACGACCAGATTCTGGGTTGGATCCCACATCCCCGTGGTAAGGAGTGGGCGAGACGCGAAAAGCGGGTATTGGCGTTCCCCTCCCGCAACGTGCGCTTCCACCCGAACGATCTTCGCATCTCGTGGGGCCGAGTATGACGACAAGGAACGCTGAGCCCCCCCACATCGGAGGGAGAATCCGGAGATCGGACTTGCAGGAATGCGTTCGTTCCGGTATGCTGAATCCGATGGTACGTGACGACATGCCCCTTGACAGCACCCGAAATCCGGAGGGAGACGACGTGTCCCGAAGATTCACACGCCGTTTCGCTTTCGATCCGGTGTGGTTCTCCTGTGTGGCGCTCTCCGCGATCCTGCACGTCGTGTCGATCTTCTATATCGAAACCCGCGTCCTCCCCCCCCGTGCGGAGCCGTGGTCCGCGATACTCGACCTCGACGCGATCCCCGTCGAACCCTCGGAGATCACCCTCCTCGAGGATGCCGGGATCCCAAGGCGGGTCGAAGGGGCGGCCCGTTCGCAGGGCGCGGCAGCCCCACCGCAAACCTCCCCACCATCCACCCCCAGGCCTCCGACAGGGGAGAAACCGGTCACCCGCAAGGGGATCCTCGGCCTCATCACCGCCAAAACGGGCGAAAGGGGCGCATTCGAACGGATCCTCACCGGGACGACCGACCGGGATACCTCCGAGATCCTCGCCAAGATCGATGGGGTGCGCCTGGCTCGACGCCACGACGATACCGAGACCTTGACCCTCGGTATCGAGGGACGCACCGGCCGCACCGTCGATATCGAGAGACGCGCCAGGAAGCCGCTCACCGATCTCACCGGCATCCGGCTCGCCGCCAAGAAAGCAGCAAGGGTCACCCTCCAGGGCACGTCACCCGATTCGATCGCCACCGCGACGATCTCCCCCGGCCCCGCCTTCGAGAACGCCGCCGTCGAGACGATCCGCAAGAACGCCGGTGCCGTCCAGTATTGCTACAACCAGGCACTCAAGAAGGGGAAGCGACTCGCAGGCAAACTCGTCGTCGAGTTCACGATCGGAACCGACGGAACCGTGAAGCGGGTCCGCGTGATCGAATCGGACTCCACGCTCGAGGACGAGGAGATCCGGGCCTGCCTCACCACGCGGCTGCAACGCTGGAAGTTCCCCCACCCCCCGATCCAGACGGTGCTCCGCTTCCCCTTCCTCCTCATCGGCTGATTCGTGACACCGCGGTTCTCCGCACGACTCCAGAACTTGGGGAACAACACAGTATGAGAAGGGATGACGATGATCCAGGGATCGGTGGAACCCGGTTTCGAGAGCGTTCGGGACGCATTCCGGGAGAACTTCGAGCAACATGGAGAGATCGGCGCAGCGGTCTGTGCCTGGCTCGAAGGGCGCAAGGTCGTCGATCTGTGGGGAGGATTGGCCTGTCGGAAACCCGAGAAACCGTGGCGGAAAGATGAGATGGTCCTCGTCTTCTCCGTTACGAAGGGATTGATGGCGCTGGCCTTCCTCATGCTCGCCGACCAAGGGCGCCTCGACTACGACGCACCCGTTTCGGCCTACTGGCCCGAATTCCAGGGAGCCGGTAAGGAAGCGATCACGGTCCGACAGTTGTTCAACCACCGCTCCGGGCTCTGCGCGATCGACCGCAAGATCACGACCGAAGACCTCCGTCACCACCCCGAACGGGTTCACGCCGCCCTCGTCGCGCAGGCCCCCCTCTGGGAACCGGGCAGCGCCCAGGGATACGGTGCGATCAGCCTGGGCCTCTACGGCGCCGAACTCTTCCGCCGGATCACGGGGGAGAGCGTGGGGCGCTTCTTCGCGCGGGAGGTCGCAGCCCCCCTGAACGTCGATGTCCATATCGGTCTCCCCGAAACCCTCGAGGAACGGGTCGCGCGCATCTACCCGGTGACGATCGCCGAGCGGCTCCTCCGCACCCTCCCCGAGGTGATTACCGGCAAAACCCCGGAAGGACGGATCATCCGCGCCTTCCTCAACCGAAACTCCGCCACGGCCCGGGCATTCTCCAACCCCGGCATGGGACCACAGGGGTTCGAGATCTTCAACGACCCCGAGATCCATCGGATGGAACTCCTCTGGGTCAATGCGATCGCAACCGCGCGCGGCCTGGCCAGGGTCTACGCCGCCCTGGCCGAAGGGGGCGAACTCGATGGGGTCCGCCTCTGTTCCCCCGAGATCCTCCAGGGCCCCCAGGAACGTCAGTCGTGGGGGTTCGATCGCGTCCTCCACAAGGAGATGGGCTTCTCCCTCGGCTTCGTCAAGGAGGAACCCCACCTCTTCTCCCCGAACGAAGCGGCCTTCGGTCACCCGGGGATGGGAGGCGCCGTCGGATTCGCCGACCCCTCCCGCCGCCTGGCCTTCGCCTACGTCATGAACCGGATGGACCGCCGTCTCCGCTCCCCACGCGCGCTGCGGCTCTGCCACGCGCTCTACCGCGCGCTCTGACGGGTGAGATGCGCCCCAACGCTGGATGCCTCCTCAGGAGATTCCTCCCACGACCGCATGCCCTCGCCGTGCTCGCCCTCCTCGTGCTCTTCAGGCCCTCCCTTCCCCTCGCATCCCCCTTCTACGACCCCACCCTCTCCTGGCGCACGATCGAAACGCCCCACTTCTCGATTCACTACCATGATGGGCTGGCAGAGATCGCCGGCCGGGTGGCGGAAGTCGCCGAAGAGGTCCACGCGCGGTTGACGCAGGCCATCAAGTGGACCCCGCAGGGGAAGACCCAGATCGTCGTCCTCGACCGCACCGACGAGGCCAACGGGAGTGCCACGATCTTCCCCTACCGCACGATCCGGATCTTCGTCGCCCCCCCCACGGAGAAGAGCGCGCTCGACGCCTACGACGACTGGCTGCGCACCCTCCTCCTCCACGAGTACACCCACATCCTCCACCTCGACACCGTCCATGGGCTCCCCCGAATCATCCGCTACCTCTTCGGCAACGTGATCACACCCAACGGAGCCCAACCGCAGTGGGTGATCGAAGGGTTTGCGACCTATGAGGAGACCATGGAGAGCACCGGGGGGCGGGGACGGGCGACCTTTGCCAGAATGATGCTGCGCATGGCCGCACTCGAAGGAAAATTCCCCCCGATCGACCGGGCCGCCGGCGGGTACCGCGGATGGCCCGCCGGCGCGATCCCCTACATCTTCGGCGCCGCCTTCCACCACCACCTCGCCGAACGCTTCGGACCAGAACGGATCGCCGACCTCTACCAGGCCTACGCCGGAAGATTGATCCCCTACTTCATCGAGAGCAACGCCCGCGCGATCCTGGGGGAACGCCTCGCCGATCTATGGGAAGAATGGACCCAAGCGCTCCGCGTAGAGAGCCTCGAGACGAAAGCCCGCATCGAAGCCGAAGGACGCATCGAAGGAGAACGACGCACCCACTTCGGGTTCGTCGTCCACGCCCCCCGCTTCTCCGCGGATGGGAGCAGCCTCTTCTTCGCCACACGCGACTTCGACGGCCCCCCACGACTGCGGGAACTCGATCTCGAAAGTGGACGAATCACCACACTCGGAGAGAATATCTCGACCGAGTCCCTCGATCTTTCCCCCGACGGCGACTTCCTCGTCCTTTCTCAGATCAAGCCCTATCGGCGTTTCTACCGTTTCCACGACCTCTACCTCTTCGACCTGGCGGAGCGCAAGCTGAGCCGCCTCACGCAGGGGGCACGGGTCTGGGACGCCGATCTTTCCCCCGACGGGACGCGCTTCGTGGCGGTCAGGACCGAGAAGGGGCAGCAGAACCTCGTCGAGATCGACCGAAGGGGGGAGAAGATCACGCCCCTTTCCTTCTCGAACGACGGCACGGCGTACGCCACCCCCCGATGGTCCCCCGACGGCACAAGCTTCGTCACCTCGGTCAAGGGGAAGACGCCGGCCCGCGATCTCGTCCTCTACGATGGCACGGCGACCCCCCACCCCCTCCTCTGCGACGGCGCCCGGAACCTTCAGCCGACCTGGAGCCCCGACGGCCGCTTTCTCCTCTACGCCTCGGACCGCACGGGGATCTCGAACCTCTACGCCCTCGATCTTTCGAGCGACACGATCTACCAGGTCACGAACGTCGTGGGAGGCGCCTTCGAGCCGACCATCTCCCCCGATCGGCATGAAATCGCCTACGTCGGCTATCACGCGGAGGGCTTCGACATCTACCTCCTCCCCTTCGCCCCCGAAGGGTGGAAGTCCATCGGCCGGCGGCAACCGTGCGGCAAGAAGGAGGGCGGTGGGGATGGAGCGGGGGCGACCCCAGCAGCCCCCGATCCGGCCCCACCGCCGGAACACCCCTATCGGGCCCGGGATACGCTTCTCCCCCCCACGGTCCTCTTCCCCCGCTTCGAGCAGGGGAGCTTCGAGTCGGTGATCTCGCTCGAAACCGCGATGAACGACGTGCTCGGATACCACAGCTACGACCTCTCGGTCCGTTACGGGACGGGGAGCCAAAGCGTGGGGGGAAGCGGCATCTACCGGAACGACACCCTTGCGCCGACCCTCTTCGTCGGCGGCGGAAGCGTGGCCGTCCCCACCTTCGTGCGCCTCCGCAACGCGCGGGGAGAATTGCTTCGCGGGCGCCTCCTCCTCTACGAACGGCGAAGCCGCCTCTTCGGCGGCATCTCCCACCTCTTCCCCCGTCCCTTCCCCTTCCGGGCGAGCCTCTCCTACAGCTACGAACGCCGACGCCCCATCGGGGGGGCCCCGATCGTGGTGCCGCTCGATCCAGCAGCGATCCCGCTCACCGTGGAGACCGATCCCGCCGATCTCTCCGGGCTTCGGGTCGCGCTCTCCCAGAGCAACGCAGCCGGATACCCCAACAGCGTGAGCCCGGAGAAGGGACGGCGGATCCGCCTCTCGGCGAGCTACTGGCCCGACTGGCTCGGCAGCGACTTCAACCAGGTGATCACGACCTTCGACTGGCGCGAGTACAAGAGGATCCCCTGGTTCACCCACCATGCGCTCGCCTTCAACCTGGCCGGCGGCGCGGCCCTGGGAGAGACGCTGCGGCAGCGGACCTTCTACCTCGGCGGCGCGCTGGGAGAGAGCTACTTCTTCCCCGGCGCCTCCACGATCCACGTGCTGCGCGGCTACCCCGACTTCATCTTCTCCGGACAACGGATGCTCGTGGCCTCCGCGGAATACCGCTTCCCCCTGGCGAGCGTGGGGCGGGGCTACCGGCTCTACCCCCTCTTCCTCGACCGGATCCACGCCCTCCTCTTCGCCGACTACGGCAACGCCTTCGATGCCCTCTCCGAACTTCCAGGTTTCCACCTCGGCCTCGGTGGAGAGGTGAAGGCCGACCTCCTGCTCGGCTATGGATTCCCCCTCACGCTACGCCTGGGCGCCGCCTCCGCACTCGGCGACCCCGACGGCGAACCCCTCACCTTCTACCTCGAGTTCGGAACCGCCTTCTGAGACACCACGAAGCGCCCTCCTTCACCACAGAGACGCAGAGGACACAGAGGCGTCGCAGCACGGCCGATGGAGGCGCTCTCCCCCCGGATGCAACAGCCCCTCGACTCGAAGTAGGCAACAGCGGAACTTTGTGCTACAATACGGCGGCCTGCCGGAAATCATGACCGGGAGGAAAAGACTCCACGATCATGACCGCAGAGAGGACGATCCGGCATTCGTCCGAGAACCCTTCGAAAAAACTTCCGTACCCCGATTCATGGAGGAAAGGAATGAGATACGCTCGTGTTGCCCTGGTCGTGGTCACGCTCCTCGCCTTCGCCGGATGCGGCGGAGATTCCGAAGATACAGGACAGACGGCATCGAACGGAGCAACCTCGTTGCAAACGAACAGTGGAAGCGAAACCACCGCCGAGACGGCAGGAACGGAATCCTCCCAGGAAACGCCGGGAACAACACCGAACGGATCGGCCGTATCCGCAGAAGAGACCGTCCACTTCCAGGAAGCGATCGTCCAGGCGATCTTCGTCCCGAAATGTGCGACACCCGCATGCCACAGCAGCAGCGCAGCCCAGGCCGGACTCGTCCTCGAAGCCGACGTGGCCTATCACAACATCGTCGATGCGCCAAGCACAGAGGTGCCGAGTCTCCATCGGGTGGAACCCTTCGATCCAACCCAGAGCTACCTCTACCTCAAGATCACCGGGGAACAAGGCTCGGTCGGAGGGACCGGGAGCACGATGCCCCTGGGCGCCCCTCCCCTTCCGCAGGAAGCGATCGATACGATCCGCCTCTGGATCGAGCAAGGAGCCCAGGACAACTGATGCGGTGATTTCCATGCTGCACGGCCATGGCAAGTACGATGCACGGGCCCGAGAGGTCTTCCGCGTCCTGTGGGTGACCCTCTCGCTCAACGTCCTCGTTGCGGTGCTCAAGCTCGTGTGGGGACACCTCGCCCACAGCACGAGCATGGTGGCCGACGGCATCCACTCGCTGCTCGACGGCTCCTCGAACGTACTCGGTCTCTTTGGGATCGCGATCGCGGCCCAGCCGCCGGACGAGGACCATCACTACGGACATCGGAAGTTCGAGGTCCTTGCGGCGATCGGGATCTCCTTCCTCCTCTTTCTGGCCGCCTACGAGATCATATCGGGCGCGATCGCCCGGCTGGCAGGAGAGAGCCCCCCCCTCACGATCACGAACGCGCAGTTTGCCGTGATGATCTTCACGATGGCCGTCAATGGCCTGGTCTCCCGCTACGAACACCGCAAGGGGAAGGAACTCGATTCGCCGGTGCTCATGGGGGACGCGGCCCATACGGCGAGCGACGTCTTCGCCTCCTTCTCCGTTCTCGTCTCCCTCGTTGCGGGCAAGTTCGGCTACGGCGCAGTCGATCTTTTCGTGGCGATCGGGATCGGATTCATCATCGGACGTGCGGCCTTCAAGATCGTCCAGGCGAATTTCTCCGTGATCTCCGATTCCGCCGCGATCCCTGCCTCGGAGGTCATCGAGATCGTGGAGGGGTTTCCGGAGATCGAGGATTGCCACAAGGTACGCACGCGAAGCAGCGGCGATGTCACCTTCATCGACTTCCACGTCAAGGTCGATTCCAAGATGTCGATCGGAGAGGCCCACGATCTGTCCAACCGCGTGGAACAACGCCTCCAGGAGAGCTTCCCCGGCCAGATCGACATCACACTCCACCTCGAACCCGCCGAGATCGAACAGTGCGGCCCCGACGAGATCAAGATCCAGCGGACCAGGCGGCGATGAAGCAACCGATTCCCCTCATCCCCCCCCCCACCAACCCTCCCCCCCCCACCGCGAG
>CAZTSL010000171.1:0-7744 GCA_964616915.1 uncultured bacterium | reverse complement strand
AGGATCCCGAGGGGGAGGAAAGGGGGGACGAGATCGTCTTCGATCGGGTCTCCTTCCGCTACAAGGAAACGGGGCCCGACGTGCTACAGGATATCTCCTTCGTCGTCCGGCCGGGGGAGGTCGTGGCGCTCGTGGGGGCCACCGGATCGGGGAAGACCACGATCGGAAAGCTCCTCGTCCGCCTCTATGACGGCTATCGGGGACGCATTACGCTCGGGGGGGTGGAGATCTCTCGCATCGCCCTCTCCACCCTGCGCAGGCGGATCGCCCTCGTTCATCAGGATGTCTTCCTCTTCCACGACACGATCGCGTTCAACATCGGGCTGGGGCGAACGGAGGTCTCGCGGGAGGCGATCCTCGAAGCGGCGCGGCGGGTCCACCTCCTCCCCCTCATCGAGGAGATCCCGGGGGGGCTCGACCACGTCGTCTCGGAGCGAGGGGGGAACCTCTCCTCCGGCCAGGCCCAGCTCATCGCGCTGGCCCGTCTCATGGCCTACGATCCTCCGATCGTCATCCTCGACGAAGCCACGGCCAGCGTCGATTCGATCACCGAGCATCTGATCCAGGAGGGGATCCGCGAGATCCTCGCCACGAAGACCGTGATCGTGATCGCCCACCGCCTCTCCACGATCCAGCAAGCAGACCGCATCCTCGTCCTCCATCGGGGCCGGATCGTCGAAGCGGGCTGCCACGACGAACTCCTCGAACGAAACGGCTTCTATACCCGGCTCTGCCGGATGCTCGACCACACGGTCTGAGCCCTCCCGCAGCGCATCCACTCAATGCCCGAGCCAGGTTCGGAGATCTTCGAAGACCGCCTTTTCGAGGTTGGCGCCATCGAGCTTCGTTTTGACGAGATGAGCCTGGTGGAAGATGGCTCTGCTGAGGTTGGCCTGGGAGAGATCGGTGTTGTAGAGGTTGGCACCGCTCAAGTTCGCCCGCATCAGGTTGGCTCTGCAAAGACGGGTGTTTCGCAGATTCGCCTTGTGCAGGTTCACCCCGGCCAGGTGAGCGCCGGACAGATCGAGTCCCGACAGATCGAGTCCCGACAGATCGGCATCTTCGAGGGCACTCCCCTTGCGGGCGAGCGCGATCACCTCCTCGCGCGAGAACCGCTTCTTCCCACCGACGAGGGGATCTACCGTGGTCATCCGCTTCTTCGTCGTGCGCCGGAGCAGGCGCGCCGGAGGGGAAGCGCCGTGTCTCTGTGGCAGGGGGGGCGATTTGAAGTGGACCTGTCCCGTTGCGTAGAGATAGAGGAGGATCTGGTAGCGGCGAGAGCGCGCCAGTTCGAAGTCGGAACGCCTCAGGAGGGACGCTACGGCGATCGGTCCCCGTGCCGCCTCGAGGAATCGTTCCTCCACCTCCTTCCATGCCAGAGAGGGACGGATGGTGAAACTGGCGGTCTGCGCCACGATGCTCCGTTCGAAGGGCTGAATCATCCGCCGCAACTGTCCTGGCGACATTCCCCCTTCGATGGCCCGCAGTACGATCGCATGGGCATTCCACCCCTCCGTTCCCCCCTCATTTTCCCCTTCCTCCTCGAACCGGAAGATTCCTTCCCTTTCCGGGAGGGCCCGGGCGAGTTTGATCTGTGCCTGTTCTTCGAGGATCCGCCATAGTTCCTCTTCGGAGAGATGTCCCCCCGCCACGAGTGTTCCTCCCACGCGGGACGAACCCTTGGCCAGATGCTCGATGGCAGCCTTACGGGCCTGCCGGCCAAGGAGTCCCTCTGCTTCGAGGAGGGAGAGGAGATCGAGTCCCCGAACGAATCCCGAGGAGAGGTCCTCGATTTCCCCCTTTGCCAGTCGGATCTCCAGACGCATCTCGTCGAGATCGATGCGCAGACGACCGCTGCGTCGCTCGATCGAACTCTCGTGCAGGAGCTGGAGAAGGGGCTGCTCCCGAAGGGAGCCTTCCTTCTTCCGACCGGTTTCACCGCTGTCGAACATCGGAATCGAACTCCTTTCTCACCCTCTTCTTCGGCGATACGCCCCCGGGGACCGTGAGACGGCCGCAAGGATTTCTCAAAACAACCCCGGGAGTGGCAAATCGTTCATCTTTTGCGTACTTTTTTTGCCGGATTTCTCGACAATCGCCTCCCCAAGGGGCCTTTGAGAGAAGTGAAAGCAATTTTCGGGCCATGAAGAAGAGGATCGCAATGCCCCCGAACGCCGCGTTTCGTGTGCCCTCAATCCCCGAGGCAGAGAGAAAGAGCCGGTAGGGCAAGGAGCCGGTAGCCGATGGCCCCCTTTGAGAGGCTGGAGGCCTCTTCTCTGCCTCAGAGTTTCAATTCGTGGAGGAGGCGCTGGAGTTCGGGATCTCGCGGATCGACGGCTTTGACATCCTGGAGGAGATCGTATGCTTCGGCGTAATTGGATTCGGCCATGGCGTCTCTGGCCGCATCGAGGAGGGTTCGTTTGAGTTCGTGCCGGATCCGTCTCGCTTCTTTGTCGTTCGGATCCTTTGCGAGGATCTCACCGGTCAGTTCGAGGATCTTGTGGACCGCGGGTTTCCCATCGAGTTCGGTCATGGCCCGTCGGGCCTCGAAGAGGACGAGGTGGCGGTGGATCCGTGCCTGCGCCGCGGCCAGATGTTTCTTGCCTGCGGTTTCCATCACCGTGCCGGTTTCGACGAGGATGTGGCCGAATCCGCGGATCAGGGGAACGCGGTAGTGCCATCCGAGCCATCCCCCCCCCCCGATGGCCAGGCAGAGGAGGAGCGGCACGAGGGGAATCCGGAGGGGGGGGCGTCTCTTCACCCGAGGTGGATGGATCCGCTCCTCCGGCTTGCGGGGGGGGGGAGAAGGGGGATAGAGGAGGGGGATCGTTTCGACGGCTTCCTCTTGCGCCGAACTCTCCGCCAGAGCCGCTTCGAGTTCCGCCAGCGCTTCGGGAGATCTCCCTTGCGAACGCTCCTCGGCATCCTCGAGGAGTTCATGGAGGGGAGGGGGATCGTGGAGATCCTCGACCGGAAAAGCGGTAACGGGGGTGGTTTCCCGCTTCCCACCGGAAGGCTCCCCGGAGGGCGGAAGATCGCCCCCACTTCCGGACGGGACTTCGCTCTGCACGCCCTCCGCCAGGAGGGGCACGTCACGCTGCTCTGCGATGGAGGGGGAGACCGGGGAAGCGGCGGAGGCGCTTTCCATCGTTTCCTCCGGAGTACCGGATCTCTCGGTGGAGACGAGGGGCACGGCGGGAGAGGACGCTTCACGGACGGAGGGGATCTTCGCCAGGGCCTGCTGGATCGCCAGCACCCCCTTCGTGGCCACCGGATGATTCCAGTCGAGGGAGAGAACGATCCGATAGATCTCCTGGGCTTTGCGCAGGGTCAAGGTATCCCTTTCCCCTTCCCCGGCCTTCGCTTCTTCCTGCGCGATCTCGAGGAGATCCTCGATCGGGGGTGGATCGGTCTCCATCATCTCCTGGAGAAGCGCCCGCCCTTCCGAGACCCCGACCGAGGCGGCGATATCCTCGGGAAGGTGGACAAGGATCTCCTCCCAGCAGGCCACGGCTTCGGCGATCTCGTTCCAGTCCCCCTGCCGGCACCCCGCCGAGAAGTGCCGAAACGCCTTTCGCATCAGTTCATGGAGCGCTTCCCGATTCATGAATGCCATCGGATCCTGCGCAGCGATCGTGTTCCCTCTCTCTTGAATGGATAGCGAATCTCTGCTATCTTGTCAAACGGGAGATATCGTCGATCATGGATCGTTTCTTGCATATCTCCTGCGGATCGGTACCCCCTGTAGCACTTCGGGAGTTCCACCTGAGTTCCACTTTCCAATCATGACGATGATCCAGATGATCCACGCTTTCCATCGAACCAAGGAGTGACGAATGACACGAAGCAAAAAACCTCTTGTGCCGATCTACGGCCGGCATTTGCGCTTTTTCCTTCTCCTCGTCGGGATCACCCTCGCTGTTTCCGCCTGTGGCAGTGATTCCACCGACACCGGGAATGGTGGGACGAACGGCAGCGGTCTCACCGCGATGACCGGAACCACGGAGACGGGGGGGAATACCGGAGCGACAACGGGGAACACCCAGGAGACGGGCACGAGTGCCCAGGCCTGCAACACGGCCAACGAGGACGCCTCCCCCGACAACCGGAATCATGCCGAGGAGGAGAAGGAGGCAGAGATGTACCCCGGCGCCAACTGTCTGGCCTGTCATACCCCCGGTGGTCCCGGCGCCGAAGGGGACGAGGGCGAGGAAGGAGAAGGTGACGAGGAGAAGAAGGAGGGAAGGATCTTCACGGCAGCCGGTACGATCTTCCGTGATCTCCAGGGAAGCGCTCCCGCCGTCGGCGTGTCGATCGAGATCACCGATGCCGACGGGAACGTGATCCAGCTCACGAGCAACGCGGCGGGGAACTTCTTCACCGAGGAACCGATCACCTTCCCCGCAAGCGTCGTGGCCCGCAAAGGGGATCAGGAGATGATCATGAGCATTCCGGTGCCGCAGGGGGGGTGCAATACCTGTCATGCCTGTAGCGGGGCTGCCGGCGGCAAGATGTTCATGCCCTGAACGCTTCGCGTTCCCTTTCCTCTTCGAGTCTTCCCCCCGCCCCGCAGTTCCCTTCCCCCTTCTCCTTGGGGACGAATCGGAGGGGGGCCCCATGAGGGGCTCCTTTCCCCTCTCCCGCGATCCGCCATCCCCCTGCCTGGGGTGATCCAACGATTTCGATCGATCTGTGATCGGTCGATCTGACGGACGTCCGTCAGGCAGATCGACCGTGACCCCCCGATACCCGTATCTCAGTTCCTGGGAGCGGGGGCGTCCCGCCCGCACCGCCCGATCGAGTGCCTCCTCCCCTCTTGGGTTCGCACGCCTCTCTTCCGCACTGCTCGCCACCCCTTTCGAGGGAGAGGAACCCCGGGAGAGGGAACGGGGGCGAAGGTCGCTTTTGAGGTCTCCGAATCGGAGAAGGAGGTGGAAGGGGATCTGGAGGGTTTCTCCAGCAGGCGGTCTTTCGGATCAGGGTTCGACGGGAATCTGTTTGAGGGCTTGCGGAGTTTCGGGAAGGGGAGCAGGGAAGATGCCGATGGCCGCAGGATGGGCCACGAGAAAGAGGAGGGCGTCTTCCGTCCGCTCGAAGCGGCGGGGGGGCTCCGTCACGCCCTGAAGGGAGAGCCGTACCCAGCGTTGCTGGAGATCACTCCGGGAGAGGCCGACGTCCTCGGCGAAATCGGTGATGTGTTCGCCTTCGAGGTAGATCGGGAGGATTTTGCGGTGGTCGGGCCAGTAGCGGATCTTTCCCGTAAAGATCCGTTTCAACTTCTTCCTCGGGATCGTGCGGATCGGATTCTCCACATGCACCACCACGCAATAGGCGCGTGTCTGCACCTGAAGAAATGCGACGCTGGGGAGGAAGAGCAATACAAGCGTCATTAGGAGCATGATCCCGGCAAAGCGGCCCAGCCCTTCCCCCTTCGGTTTCATCGTTCCCTGCATCGATTCCACTCCCTTCCCTGACAAGGGTTGCAGTTCAAAAAGCCACGGCGATCTGGGCCATCGTCTCGAAATCGGGGACGTTGTTTCCCGGCTCGATCGGGGAGGGGATCGGAGGTTCTCGAATGAGATACTGGGCGTGCTCTACCTTGAGGAAGACGCTGGAATTGGGAAACGCGTAGTGGATCCCTCCCCGGACGATCCGTTCGCGCTGATCCTCGAAGTCGGCGTGAAACTCCTCGAAACGCAGATAGGGGGAGATGCGTTCGAAGAGGGTATAGACCCCCTCGACGTACCAGCCGAGCGCATCGAAGGAGGTGTCGGGGGAATCCTGCGCGGAGAAGACGCCGAAGGAACCGAGCACCTCCCCCCGAAAATGGAAAGGACCATGATCCCAGCCGATCTGTCCGGCAATGCTGTTGCTCGTGAAGGACCCACCCCGATTCGAGTCGGTGGGGGAGGACGCTGTCCCGTCCCCATCGGATGGCGGCGTCACCCCGACGACCATTCCGTGGATGTCTCGGTACCACGATCCCCCGATCTTGAAGCCGAGTGGGGTGTAGAGGAGGAGTTTCCCCCCAAGGCCGGGAGAGCGGTTGTCGTCCTCCTTGAAGATGTTGCCGCTCCCCCGGCCGTTCGTCGTATAGAGATCGTAGTCGATCTCCCACTCGTCACCGGGGAAGAAGGAGCCGGCGGCCCAGATCCCGACCCCATACTTCTCGAAGTAGCGGTCTTCGACGACATTGCCCGCGGCGTCGAATCCGATCGGACGCTTCCAATAGACGGAGCGGGGCGGCTCGACGGAGTAGTAGGCGGGGGTCGCGTCGTGGTAGAGGTTCTGATCCCCGAAGGGGAGAAGAAATTTCCCCACGTTGATGCGCAGCGCTTCGTTCAACATGATCTCGATGAAGCCCCGGATTTCGATATCCCCGGTCAGCGCCTCCGTATGCTGCGGTCCATGCTCGAAGGCCGTCTCTGCGACGAGACGGAAGTGCTCGTCGAGGAGCCAGCTTCCGATGAGGTCGAGGTGGAAGGCGTCCCAGGAGAGCGTGTCGCTGGCGAAGCGGTTGAAGCCGTAGACCGTGTCGAAGTAGCCGTAGTAACGGACCGTCCGGCTTTGCGCACCGGCCGGGTGTCCCCCCCCCACGATCGAAAGGAAGAGGAGCAGGCATACGAGCCTCCTGGTCCGATTCATCCGGTTGCACGCCACGCCCTTTCCTTCTCGTGTGACGGTGCGCTTCATCTTCCTTCCGTGTAGCATGTCGCTCCCCTCATCGATCTTCAGGTCCCTCGGGATCCTCAGGGATGATCGAGATAGGTCTTGAGCGCTCCCGAATGGTGCGCTCGTCGCAACGCCTCTGAGATTTCGCTCTGCTCTTTTCCCGCGATCCCTTCGCGAAGGACGAAGGCATAGATCGCCTTCGGATAGAGGGTGACGGGTTGTACCGGACCGATCAGGCGGACGAGATCCCGCTCGAGGGGTTCCAGGATCTCCTCGGGGGAACCCGCGATCTTCCCACTCCTTGCGAGGAATTCCTCGATCTTCCGGAAGATTTTCCGAACGTCCCGCCGGTTCTCGAGGACGATTCGATCGGGCAGATCTGCGGGAATCGTGATCGGCGGAGGGGAAGGGGGTGGGGAAGTGGAGATCGAAGGGGATCTCCCCGTGGTACGCTCCGCCAGGAGGAGATCCGACGCTTCGGGGGCAGTGGGGGGGAGTACGAGGGCGATCCGGGGGGGAATCGGCCCTTGGGTTTTCTGCGTGCCACGATGCTCCTGTAGGGGATCTGGTGCCGGTGCTGTGGGAAATTCCGTTGCCTGGGCCACGCGAACCTCCCCCCCTTTCCGGGCAGGCGTGATGGGCGGACTTCCCGTCGGTGACGAGGGCGCTTGGCTGCGGCTTGCGGGGGATGATGCGACGGTATCCCGCTTTCCCTTGGCCGTCCCGCTTGCCGGAGAGGTCTTCCGGGCCGTCGTTCGATCGGATGGAGGGGAGGAGGCAGGGGGTGGGGAAGGAGAGGAGCGTGGGGTGGATCTCCGTCGTCCTTCCCGTTCCTTCTTCCCGATTTTCCTCCCTTCCGTGGGTCTTCCTCTGCGCTGTTGTCCCTGGGCATCCGCATCGGCCGGCGGAGGCGTGCGTTCCCTCCCCTTCGTGGCGCGGCGTACCGCTGAGGAGGGAAGGGGAGCGGACTTCCCGGGAGCGATGCCATCCCCTTTCCCATGATCCTCCGGTGTTTCCCCCCCCGTGGCGATGAGGTGCGAACGCTTTCCGCTCCCCTCGCCGGGGAGGAGGC
>CAZTSL010000170.1:0-7987 GCA_964616915.1 uncultured bacterium | reverse complement strand
GGAGAGGTCTTTGCGGCGAAGGAGGAGGAGGAGGGGAGGGAGCAGGAGAATGCCACCAAAGGGCGTGGGATGAGGCAGGACACCGCATCCATGGCCATGGTCCCCATCATCGGTCGCCGGCGTGGTCTCCGTGGCACCGGTCGTCCCCCCGCTCTCCCCGGCGGTCGTCAGGGAACTTCCCCCCGTGGTGCCGCTGCTCTCCCCGCTGGTTCCACCGCCGCTCTCCCCATAGTTCATCCACTGGAGGAGTGTGGCGAGGTTCATCTTCACGATCTCGGCCACGAGCGGCACGCTCACATGATCGATCGTATCGTTCGTCTGGTGATAGTAGGGGTTGTTCTCGTACCCGTACTCGATGCTCAGGACCGCCGGAACCCCAGCGTCGAGGAAGGGGACGTGGTCACTGCCGAAGGCGTAGAAGGAGACGTAGGTCGTAAGGTCGGTGTAGCGCGCCGCCGCGGCGGAGAGGAGGTCCACTTCATCGCTGGCGAAGCTCTCACTCTCGAGCAGCACATCGTGGACGTCGTCATCGAGGTATCCGATCATGTCGAAGTTGAGCATCGCCGCGACATCGCCGATCTCACCCGATGCGCGAAGGTCGTGGACGAGATCGGTGCTGCCGTAGAGCCCCTCTTCCTCCCCTCCGAAGGCGGCCAGGATCACGGTCTCGGGGAGATCGAGGGTGGCCAGGATCCTGCCGATCTCGAGTAGACCGGCCACCCCGCTCGCGTTGTCGTCCCCCCCGGGGGCATGGTTGTACGGATCGTCCGAGATCGAATCGTAGTGGGCCCCCACGACGTAGATCCGTTCGGGTGTCACGCTCCCCGGAATCCGGGCGATCACGTTGTGGAACGTCTGGACATCGATGTGGAAGGGATCGAGTTGCGGTTCCAGACCCAGATCGGCCATCTCCTGCGCGAGGTAGTTCCCCACCGCTGGAAAGTCGGGGGCATAAGTGAACCGCGTGGGGAACTGCGCCAGCCCCTCGAGGAACGCGGCGATCGAAGCCTCCGAGACCTCGGCGACGACCGGGTCGATCGCGGGCGAGAAATCGAGGGCCTTGCGGGCAGCGGGTGAAAAGAGCGAGCGGTTCCGGGGGAGCACCCGGGCCCGGACGCCCTTCGGAAGGGGGGCCGAATCGGATCGCGCGATCACCTGGAACGTCCGGCCGGCAAAGAGGACTTCCCCCCCCTCCCGGCGGACGCCGGAATGCTTCGACCCGATCAGGAAGAGCCGATCCTCCCGATCGGGCAGAGATCGGACCGAAAAGGATTGCCCCCTTGCCACGAGCCGCCGCTCGAAGCGCGTATCCCCGGCGACGAGAAGCGCCTCCCCGAGATCGACCCACCAGTCGATCCCTGCGCCCCGTGTCAGCGCCGGGACGCCCCCTGGAACGCGCTGGGGTGTCTCGATGATGTAGAGCTGCCGCATGGGCGGCTCGCACGTCGGTGCGGAGAAGACCACGATCCCCAGCCAGAGAACCGCCAGGAAGAACAACGATCGCTTGCCAGACATCTGCCAGACCTCCCTTCGGAGAGAGAATTTCGAGGTTCGAAGAAAGCAGCAGCGGGGGAGACGATCCAGATCGGACGACCGACCGGCAGGACAGCGGGATGCATATGAATCACTCGTCGAGCACGGCCCGGATCTCCTCTTCCGTGAGGATGCGGGAGGAGTCCTTGGCCTTCTGGAGGATCCGCTGGACCTCCTGGTCGGTGTACGAGATCCCCCGCTTCTCGAGCCAGTAGATCACGTTGGAGGCGCCGCTCATCGGACCGATCTCGATCTCCTGTTCCCGCCCGAAGAGGTTGGCCGGCACTCCGGAGTAGACCCGGTCCGCGAGTTCCACGTCCCCCTTCTTCTTCGCCTTGATGATCGCGGCGGCATGAACCCCCGTCCCGGTGCGAAAGGCGTCCGCGCCGACGACGGGGTAGTTCTCCGGGATCGTGAAGTGGATCGCGCGGGCGGCCAGCTTGCAGAACGCCTCGAGCCGGCTCAGGTCGCTGTCGATCAGGCCGTAGAGCTTGAGGTTGACGAGGAGGAGATCGAGGGGTGTGTTGCCCACCCGTTCTCCGATCCCCAGCGCCGTGGCGTGAATCCGGTCGGCGCCCGCCTCGATCGCCTTGATCGCGTTGTAGAGCGCCAGTCCCCGGTCGTTGTGGCCATGCCACTGGATCTCGATCGGCTCGCTCGTGACTTCCTTCGTGAAGTCGCGCACGAAGGAGATCAGGGAGACGACCCCTTCCGGCGTGGCGTGACCCACGGTGTCGCAAAGACAGAGCGAACGGGCGCCATGTTCGATCACCGCCCGAAAGAGCGTGCGTAGCGCATCCGGATTCGAGCGGGTCGTGTCCTCCGTGACGTAGGTGACCGGCAGGTCGTTTTTCACGGCGAGATCGACGGCCTCGGTGGAGAGTTTCGCGATGCTCTCCACCGTCCACGCCTCGACGTACTGGCGGATCGGGCTCGATCCGATGAAGGTGAAGACCTCGATCGGAATCCCGACCTTCTGGGAGACCTCCACGATCGGAAGGATGTCGTGGGCCAGTGTCCGGGCGGCACAGCCGGCGCGGATCTTCATCCGGTTGTCGGCGATCTCCTGCGCCAGGCGCAGAACGTCCTTGTAGGCCCTCGGGCCGGCCCCCGGGAGCCCGATATCGAGGGAATCGACACCGAGCGACTCCATGAAGTGGAGCATCTCGATCTTCTCCTCGATCGTGGGATCGTGCGCGGAGGGGGATTGGATCCCGTCACGCAGGGTCTCGTCGTGGATGAGAACCCGGCGGTTCGCCAGAGGAGAGCCGCCGGCCAGATTCCAGTCGTAGATGATGCCTTGGTTTGCGGAAGTCGTCATCTTGCTTTCCTCTCTACACGCTTCCGAGGAGGCCGCGCGTGCATCAGATCCGGATCCGTTTCGAGGGGCTAGAGCGCTTCGACGAGGAGGGCGATTCCCTGTCCCCCCCCGATACAGGCCGATCCGATCCCGTAGCGGAGGCTGCGGCGCCGCAGTTCGAGGAGGAGGTGGAGGGTGATCCGCGTGCCGGAACAGGCCAGAGGATGTCCCATCGCAATCGCCCCACCGTTGACGTTCGTCCGTTCCCGGTCGAGTTCGAGTTCCCGTTCCACGGCGAGGTACTGCGGTGCGAATGCCTCGTTCACCTCGATGAGATCGATGTCGGCAAGCGTCATCTCCGCTCGTTCGAGAACCTTTCGGATCGCGGGGACCGGTCCGATCCCCATGATCTTCGGGTCGCATCCGACGACGGCGTAGTCGATGAGGCGGCCGATCGGATGGAGACCGTTTCGTTTCGCGTAAGCCTCGGAGGCGACGACCATGGCTGCGCCCCCGTCACAGATCCCGCTGGCGTTGCCCGCGGTGATGACGCCGTCGCGCTTGAAGACGGGAGGGAGCTTGGCCAGTCCCTCGAGCGTCGTGTTGGGGCGGGGGTGTTCGTCCTTCGTGACCGTGAGGGGACGCCGTTTGGCATCATGGGTCTCCACGGGGACGATCTCCTCGGCAAAGATCCCTCGTTTCAGGGCCTCCTGATAGGCCATCTGGCTCCGGTAGGCGTAGGCATCGGCATCTTCCCGGGAGATGCCGTACTTCCCGGCGAGGTTTTCGGCGGTGAGCGCCATGGGGAGGCCGGCGTAGGTGTCCAGCAGCGCCTCCCACAGATAGTCGCCCATCGTGCTCTTCCCAAGGGGGATCCCGGTGCGGGCCCCCCGGATCGTGTGGGGCGCCTGGCTCATGCTCTCCGTGCCCCCGGCCAGGACCACCTCCGCCTCGTCGAGGCTGATCTCCTGGCCGGCGTTGACGAGCGCCTGGAACCCGGAGCCACAGAGCCGGTTGATCGTATAGGCGGGAACGTCCTCCGGTACCCCCGCTTTGAGCCCCACGTGCCGGGCGAGATAGATCGCATCGGGGCTCGTCTGCAAGGCATTCCCGAAGATCACGTGGTCGATGTCGGAAGCCGGAACATTCGTCCGTTCAAGCGCCTCCCGGGCCGCGACCACGGCCAGGTCCGTGGCGCTCACATCGTTGAGCGAACCACAAAAGGAACCAAAGGGGGTCCGGGCGCCCCCGAGAAAAACGATATCTTTCCGCATGGGCCAACTCCATCTCGTTGTCGTCGTTTCGTTCCGATCCGGCACAACACACCACAGCGCAGCCTCGGAAGCGGAAGTCCTTCACGATGCCGAGGATACCACATCGAAGGTCGAGGAACAATGTTGAGGAAAACCGGAACGAGGCGCAGAAGGGGGACGCAAATGGGGGAGCACGCTCCCCGAACTCAGGGGTGATCGGGACGATGGAAATGTTCGAGTGGAGAGTGACCCGTGAGGATGACCGGCAGATAGAGGGAGACCGCCCCACTCTTCGGATCGATCACGTGGAGACCGATCACCTCCCCGACCCGCCCCTCGAAGAGGACCTCGAGGGCGCTACGCCGGTCCATCCGTGCCTCCACGTTCACACCCCGATCGAGGTTCGACACGTAGACCTCCACCGCCCGCGTCACCTCGCTATCCCACCGCATCTCGACGACATCGGCGTCGAACCGGGGGAGGAGTTCGATCTCCGTCAGGGTCTCGAGAGCGGTCTCCGTCCCGAGGAGGGGATAGAGCCGGTCGGCCATCCCTGCCACCGCCTCGGCGAACTCCTCTTCAGGGAGGGAAAGGAGATAGACGAGCCACTCGAGCACGTCCTCCGGTGTCACCCCCACCTCGGAGAGCACGTCGGAGACATCGAGGAG
Source organism: uncultured bacterium (assembly GCA_964616915.1). GTDB lineage: Bacteria > Myxococcota_A > CAZTSL01 > CAZTSL01 > CAZTSL01 > CAZTSL01. The sequence continues at coordinate 3,233 of CAZTSL010000170.1, read as the reverse complement.
GAAACGAACCGACGGGGAGAAGAAGAGGTTGAGAAACGCTTCGAGCGCCGCCGTATCGAAGAGTGGAATCTCCGCCGTCCCACTCGCCGAGAGGAGCTGCCCCTGGCTGTCGCGAACCTCCACCCGGATCTCGTCGAGCCCCTCACCATGGATCACCCCGTTGAACGCCCCCTCCGGCGTCACGACCGCACGAACGGCGAGATCCGTCCTCAGATTTCTGAGGATCACGGCGAGACGATCGGGATCGCCGACACTGCCCGAGAGACGACCCGTGACGAGCACGGGCTGGGAGATCCCCAGCAAACTGGCACTGATCGAACGGATCGTGGGAGGGGCCGGCATGGGCGGAATCGGAACGCTCCCCCCCCCCGTCTGCGCCGGTCCCGCACCGAATTCGAGACACCCCACCCCTACCAGGAGGGCAACGCAGAGAGAGAGGCCAAGGAAGAGGTGGGAGGATCGTCCAATCGTTCGCATCTTCCATTCTCCACGAACACGAAGAAGAGATCCGCGCTCCGGCATCGGTCACCCCTTCCAGAATGGCGCCCACCCGGGAAGGAGACGACGACGCAGGATCGCCGGTATTCACAGCAAAAATCGCACCATCAAAGGACATTTCTACGATACCCCTTTCGTATCGAAAAGGCAAGGAGATGGCAAATCGGGGCCATCGCATCTCGAATTCCTATGATTCGTGGAATCCGCATGACATCGGAGCATCCGGCGCGAAAGGGCCGGAACGCATCCCGCGAGCAGAGGGAGGGGAGACCAACCTCATGTCACAGGAGAACTCCCTTCCTTTCAAGATCCCATGGGATCCCAGATTTCATCGGGAAATCTCATCCGATTGCCCTGGCACGTGGGACGAATCGGGTGGGAGATCGTGGTGGCGTGTGCTATGATCGGGCCATACGACCCGGGGCAACCGTTTCCCATGGTTCGGGGGTGGGGAGCGCCGTTGCCATCGGGTCAGGGGTGAAGGAGCCCGCTTCTGTGGGGCCAGAGGTGGAGGAACCGAAATGAGTATCCTCGGGAAGCGTGGGCAACCAGGCTCCCTGACCAAGGGGCGGCGGGCGCTCCAGCTCTTTACGAACCGCCATCGGGTGGTCCGCCATTTCGCCGGGTATCTCCAGGCCGGGCAACCCCGCCCGCGGATCCTCTTCTTCCACGGCGATGGGGGCAATGGGAAGACGCTCCTCCTCGAGTATCTCCGTACGAACTTCTGCAAGTATCTCCCTCCCGATCGTTGGGAGGAAATAGAGAAACTCACGGGGAGAACCTTCGTCGCCGCTTTGCGCGCGTGTGAGGCGGGGGAGGCGCTGCCTGCCGCCCTCCTCGACTTCGGAATGCCGCCGCGGGGGGAGGAGCGCCCGTTGGAGGCCTTCTCTGCGCTGCGCATGTTGCGCAGGCAACTGGCCCGCCATCGTTTCCCCTTTACGGTCTTCGATTTCGCCTCCCTCTCCTATCTGCACCGGACCGTGGGTTTGACGCCCGAGCGGCTCCAGAGTCTCTTCCCGCCGGAGGAGAGCGACTTCATTCACGAGTTGGCCGGCATCTTTCTTGGTGGCACGGGGGTGGTCAAGGCCTTCCTTTCCCTGTGCGACAAGCATCTCAAGTTGAGTGAGAAGTTCACGCTCTACTGGAAGCGGCGCAACGTCAGTCCTGCGCTGGTGCGGGAGATCGAGGAGATGGACCCGGAGAAGGAACTCCTTTCCGAGCTTCCCCGTCTCTTTGCGGAGGATCTGAACGTTGCGATCCGGATGTCGGGGCCGCCATCGCGGATCGTTCTCTTCTTCGACACGCACGAGGCCTTCTGGGGGGACCGGCGGGATCGTTCGGAGGCCCTCTTCTTCGAGCGGGACGAGTGGCTCCGTCTCCTCCTTTCTTCGCTCGATCTGGAGGAGGGGATCGTGGTCGTGGTGGCGGGGAGGGAGCCGCCCCGCTGGCCAGATGCGCCCGAATATCCGATCCCGGCGGAGTATCTCGATCTTCACCTGGTGGGGCACCTCACCGATGAGGATGCGGAGGAGTTTCTCGAACGCGCGGGGGTGCAGGAGGCGCTGCGTCCTGCGCTCGTGGCGCATACCTCGGTGGCGCCGGGGCAGGTCCACCCCTTCTACCTCGGTCTTGCCGCCGACGTCGTGCGGGCGGCCAGGGAGCAGGGGGAGGATCTCCATCCCGAAGACTTTCCGCGCAGGGCGGGCGATATCGGGAAACGTCTCGTCAACCGCCTGCTCCGCTACGTCGGGCGGGAGGTGGAGGATGCGGTCTATGCCCTCTCTGCCTGTCGCTCCTTCACCCGGGAGCAACACCGGGTGCTGGGGGAAGCATTGGGATTCCATGCGACGAACGCTGCGTTTCGCACGCTCGTGAGCTTCTCCTTCGTCTGGGAGATACCGGGGGGGGAGGGGGAACGCTATCGGATCCACGATCTCCTTCGCCGTCTCTTGCGCCAGGGGGGGGACGAACGCCTCCGGCGGGCAGACGAGGCCCTCATGGAATACTACCGCGAACGCGCGGAGCAAGGAGATGGTCCGGCGGCGGCCGAAGAAGTCTACCACCTCAGCCGGCTCGATGGAACCCAAGGGGTTGCAAGGTGGATCTACCATTTCGAGAAGGCGTCGAAGCGCAGCGATCTCGCATGCTGCCGTGCCCTCCTCGATATTCGGGGTGACCTCGTGATCGAGAGCACCACTCATCGGGGATTGATTTCCCTTTGCGAGGGAGAGTTCTTCCACCTCGTGGGACGCGATCGGGAGGCCGAGGAGGAATACCGGGAGGCGGTCGAGGTCTACGACACTCTCCTCGCCAAGGCTCCCGACGACCTCTCGCTCCTCAACGACAAGGCCATTGCCTTGATCGGCCTGGGGAAGGGGCAGCAGGCGCTTTCCCAGTACGAAGCGGCCGAGAACAGCTACAGGGAAGCGATCGCTGCCTACGACGCCATCCTCTCGCTTGCCCCCGACGATCTCTCGGCTCTCAACAACAAGGGCCTTGCTTTGGAACACCTGGGGGAGGTGCAGCAAGCGCTTTCCCGCTACGAGGAAGCCGAGAAAAGCTACAGGGAAGCCATTGCTGCCTGTGAGGCCACCCTCACCGAGGCTCCCGACGACCTCTCGCTCCTCAACGACAAGGCCAATGCTTTGCAAAGCCTGGGAACTTTACAGGAGGACCTCGCCCGGTACGAAGCGGCCGAGAAAAGCTACAGGGCTGCCATCGCTGCCTACGATACC
>CAZTSL010000169.1:0-7993 GCA_964616915.1 uncultured bacterium | reverse complement strand
TCATGCGTAACCCCCTGAACAGATGGCATGATGATGGGGGGCGAGCGAGAGGTGAGCGTTGGAGAATGGCGCAAAGGGGCGCGTTCGTGGCCGGTGGGAATTCAGGGCGTCCTGGCGTCCTGCTCGAAGGTGCCGACCGGATCGGTGGCCATCCGGCCGTACTGCTCCCGGATGGAAGAGTCGAAGAGGAAGAGGGTGCCGAAGGCCGCGCAGAAGACGAGGATCAGGATCACGGCGTATTCGAGGAGACTCGGATAGGGGGGATGAAACGCATCGGCACCGACGTAGCGCTCGATCCGGTCGAGCCACCGTCGGTACCAGCGATCCTGAGCGGCTGCCACCTCCCGGCTCGAGGCAAGGCGTTCCCGTTCCAGTGTCCCCAATTCCGACTCGCCGTCCATGAGGCGAAAGAGCGCCTCGTCGTCATGGAGATCCGCCATCTGGAACTGGCAATGGGGACATCGCTCGATATGCCCCTGAAGAACGGCATCCGGCTGCGACGCCGCATACGCCCGTACGAGTTCCGACCGATCGGGACACGCCACCGTGGGCGGGGGGACGGTGATCGGTTTCTCCTCGATCGTGGCGGTGAGGCAGAGAAAGATCAACCGCTCCGAACAGGTCGAGCAGTGATGAACGTGCTCCTCGATCCGCTCGATCTGTTGGGGGCTCACGTCTCCCCGACGGTAGGCGTTCAACGTCACGTAATTGAAGTGTCGCTCTTTCATGATCGGATCAACCTTCCCCGCTTCGTGGGGATCTGGATCGAAACGTGGCTTGCGGGGGACATCATTCTTCCGCGAGTGCCCGGCTCATACACCCCTTGAGGAGTTTGAGGGCCGCATTCGCGTGATTCTTCACCGCTTGATAGGTGTATCTTCGCTTGATGTAACCTTTCTCCAACGCCGTCTCGATGAGGCCTCCTCGTTCGTAGGCAGCGTAGAGGTTCTGCTCCGGGTCGAGGGAGATCTCGATCAGACAGCGCTGCCATGGGGTCATCTTCGTCATACAATCGGCATAGGCCTTCCGGATCATGGCCTCCGACTCTTCCCGCAGGAGTCGGCTGTCGGGGCGTTCGGTGAGATAGGAACTGGCGAATTCGAGGAAGACGGTATTGCCTTCCACGAGTTCGTCGGTCAGCTCGTCGTCGAGGAGGAGCGTCATCTGCTTCTTGGCCACCTTGCGGGACCAGTAGTTCACCGTCATGTTGCGTACCATCCGCTTGACGTAGCAGCGCAGATAGTTCGCGGTCGACAGGATGTGCTCCGCATGTGACAGGAGCTTCTCCTCGGCTTCCTCCGCGATTTCCTCCATATATTCCCGCTCTTCGCGGGTGATGTATCCCTTCTTCCAGAAGTGCGACTCCACCATCAGGCGCAGGAACTGCCGATGGTAGACCACGTGGAGGAGTTCCCGCCAGATGGGGTTGCCCTTCCGATAGTGGCGAACGATATAGTCGTCGCATGTATTAAAGAACACGATGCGCACGCGGTTTTCAAATTTTTTTTTGTTCGCTTCCTCCGCGGGGGTGACACCCTCTTCGAGGGTCTGGAGGACTTCTTCCCGGATCGCTTGCAGGACGCGGTCGATCTTCGGGTCGTGGGAAACCCGCAGGAGACGGGCGAGCATGAGATCGACCTGCTCTTCGGCTGCCATGGAAAACGTCCTCCTCCTGGCGTCAGCGGTTGCGCACGCTCCACGGATGGCGCCAGCGGATCCAGAGGCGGATTCCATAGTCCATCACGTAGCCGAGCAGGCTGATCCAGGCGATGTAGGGGAGGATCATGTTCACGCCGAGCTGACGCTGGACCACGTAGATCCGGTAGCCGAGCCCCGCTTCGGAGGAGATCGCCTCCGCAGCGATCAGGAAGATCCAGGCCGGTCCGATCGAAAGCCGGATCGAATCGAGCACCCGGGGCCATATGTTGGCCAGGATCACCTTGAAGGTCACCTCGATCGCGGAGGCTCCCAGGGTGAAGGCCTTCTGGATCAGTTCCATCGGGATCTCCCGCACCCTGAGACAGACATCCTGCGTGAGCGTGGGGAAGATCCCGAGCACGATCAGGGTGATCTTCGCCTCCTCCTCCGTGCCCAATGCGATGAAGATCAGGGGCAGGAGGGCCAGGGGGGGGATCTTGCTCGCCGCCGTGATGAAGGGAGAAAAGAGGGCGTAGATCGGGTGGAACGTCCCCATGAAGAGACCCAGGAAGATCGCGATCGAGGAAGCGATCGCGATCCCCACCGTGAGGCGCAGGAGGGAGATCTTCGTATCCTCCACGATCCACCGGGTACCCGTGCGCGGGTTCTCCTCCACGACCCGATGCACCCCGGCGACGAGCTGGTGGAGGTTCGGCATGATCTTGTCCTTCGGGTTCTCCGCGTGCCGCTTCCAGCTCCCGTAACCGTAGCAGAGCACCACGAGGAGGAAGGGGATCGCCCCGAGCAGGATCCGCCCCCGAATCCCGAGGGGAGGCGCGAAGAAGAGGTCGTGGAAGATCCGGAAAAAGAGATGCTTCCCCCAGCGCAGGAACCTGTGCATCATGCTCCCCCTTCCCGGCTGCTACTTCCCTTTCTTCTGGGCGATATAAGCCTTCACGAAACTGGAATCGAAGCGGATCGAGACATCGGGGTCACGGATGAGGCCGTGGTTCAGACTGAATGCCTTGACCTTCTTCATCGTCTCCTCGAGCGTGTTCCCTTCGAGGAAGGCGACGCACTTCTCGGGGTCGGTGTAGAGGATCGTGCCCTTGAGCATCTTCTCGAACTCCGCCACCGTCGCTCCGGCGCCGCGGGCCATGATCTCGACCGCCTCCTTGCGGGAGCGGTAGTTCGTGCGCGATTCGATCATGTCCATGGCGTCGTACCAGGCATAGACGAGGGCCTGGGCCACCTTGGGATTCTCCTCGAGGACCTTTCCGTTGAAGACGACCATGTCCACGATCTCACCGGGAATCTGCGTGCTGTCGAAGAGCACCTTCCCCTTTCCCCCCTCCACGGCGAGGAAGAGGTGCGGATTCCACGTGGCCACCGCCCGGACGTTGTCGTCGGTCAGAAACGCCTTCCCTGCGTCGTCCCCCGGGGTGTTTCGGATCCGGACGTCCTTCTCCGACATCCCATGCATCGAGAGGGCGCGGGCCAGGAGGTAGTGACTCACGCTGAACTCCTCGAGGAGAATCGCCTCCCCTTTGAGGGAGGAGAAGTCCATGTCGTTGCGGACGAGGATGCCATCGCCGCCGTTGGAGACGTCGTTGATGAGTACGGCCACGACGTCGATGCCGCTGGCGCTGGGCTGAAGCGCCTCCATCCCCGTCATCGCGCACGCATCGACCTTCCCCGCCGCGAAGGCCTGAACGCTGTCCATATACCCCTTGAATTCGACGAGTTCCACATCCACGCCGAATTCCCTGGCCCGTTTCTTCAGGAATCCCTTCTCCTTGATGATCTTGAAGGGCATCCAGCCGGTCCAGACCGACCAGGCCACCTTGTAGGTCTTCTTTCCGGCATGGGCCACAGAGGCCGTGAAGGCGATGGCCGTCACCAGGAAAACGGATCGCACGACGAAGGAAAACGATCGGAATCGCCATACTGTCATCGGTCTCGCTCCTTACTCGAGTCGCTTTCACACCGCGGCGGGGAGTCCCCGCCGATCTCCAACGTCGGGAGAGTGGGGTCGATTATAGGGCGCACTCCCCCCTGCGTCAAGGAAATCTCCCGGATCCCGATCGAATCGCGTTCGATCGTCTTGAAAACTTCTTCGTTCTCCGATAGAGTAGGGGAGCGTTCCCCCTGCATCCTGCTGCGCCCCCTTCCCGGCGGCCAAAGGGAGGGCGGCCATCTCCGGTGTCCTCGATTCCTGGAAGTTCCAGAACATACAGTCCATCGAGAAGCGCCACCATGAAGCCACGATCTCCATATCCACGACATCTTTGGGAGTCTTGCATGAAGCGTTTCTTCTCCATACCCCCGTTCTGGTTCTTGGCCGGCGTTCTCGTTGCCGTCGTTTTTCCCCTCCGCTTTGCCGTTGCGGCGTTCCGGCCGTGGGGAGGGGGAATCCTCGACGACTTCTGCGGCCGCGACTCGATCCTGGCCCGTTCCTTCGAGCAGCGGATCCGCACGGAGGGGTTGCGCTACTTCCAGAGCCGGGGAGCGCAGGGGGCCAGCGCCTCCGAGGGCACGAGTTCCAACTTCGAGGGTCTCACGATCTTCGACGAGGGGCGCGTCTGCTATATCCGGGACAGCGCGGGGGAGATCATGCGCGATGGGCTCAGCTCGAGCGACCTCGACAGGATCGTTTCCGCCTTCCTCGCCACCCACGACGACGAGTACGACTTCATCATGCTCTTTACCTCCTTCCAGTGGAACCAGGCCTTCGCCTTCTACTCACCGATCGCCAACGACGCGGCGGGGATCGGGTACGCCCATTGGGCGGGGCGCGACCGTTTCGATTTCTCCCCCGGTTCTCCCCTCCAGGGGTTCATCTTCATGAACGCCGACTTCATCTACGACGGGGCCGAAACGCCCAACGACCAGATCATCACGGAGATCGTCTTCGGGCAGGAACTGGGACATCGTTGGGGGGCGTATGTCCACTTCGACGCCGATCCCGACCCCGACACGGTGGAGGAGCGGGACGATCTCCTCGGCCGGCAGAAGGCCCACTGGTCCTACTACGTCGATACGCACTGGTCGTGGATGGAGGGGAACGACTGGGTGGACAACGGGGATGGGACCTTCTCCGCGGATTTCGAGACCTTTCCCGAGGAGGCGGGCTATTTCCCCCTCGATCTTTACCTCATGGGGCTCATCCCCGCGGGCGAGGTACCCCCCTTCTTCCTCGTCACCGACTCCGATGCGCCACGGAGTCCCTCCGATCCACCCGAGTACTTTCGGACGAGCGGGGAGTGGACGATCGACGGAACGCGGCGGGATGTGACGATCGAGGATATCCTGGCGATCGAGGGACCGCGGGATCCCGACTGGCGGGACAGCCAGAAATCCTTCCGGATCGGCACGATCCTCTTCCTCCAGGACGTCTCGAACCTCTCCGAGGCACGCAAGGAGAAGATGGAACACCTCCTCTCCTACATGGAGACCTTCTGGAAGGAGGACGTGCGGGGGTTGGCCACCCTCGACTTCACGCTCGGGCGCAGCTATACGACGCCACCGGTCGCGGTGGCCGGTCCACCCCAGGAGGTGCGCGAGCATACCCCCGTCACCTTCGATGGTTCGCGCTCCTTCGACCCGGACAGCGCCAAGGGGGACCGGATCGTCTCCTTTCTGTGGGACTTCGGCGACACGACGCGCGCCGAGGGCCCTCTCGTCACCCACGTCTACGACGCTCCCGGCGTCTACACCGTCACGCTCACCGTGACCGACCAGACGAACAACCAGGCCACGGGCGAAACCGAGGTGACGGTCGTGGCCAACGCGGCGCCGCTCGCCGATATCGCGGAGGGACGGCCCAGGGGAAGCGTCGGGGAACCGGTCTCCCTCGACGCGAGCGCTTCCCACGATCCCGACGGCGACCCGCTGCGCTACCTCTGGGAGGTGACCGGGCGTCCTCCCGGGAGCGCCGCGCTCCTCAGCGCCGCCACGATCCCGAGGATCGCCCTTCTCCCCGACCTTCCCGGCATCTATACCGTTCGTCTTCGTGTCGCCGACATCTTCGGGCAGGAAGCCGAACCGGTCGAGGTTTCGATCGAGGTTGCGGCCGCGCGCACCGAAACGGCTACCCCAAACGCCACGGAGGGAGGGGGAGGATGCGCGTTTCTCCCCGCATCCCATCGGCGAGGAGGCTGCTCCCTTCCCCTCTCGCTCCTCCTCCCCCTCTTCGTATGGCAGCGCAGCCGGAAAGGGGAAGGGAGAAATCGAAAGGAGCAACGGTGAAGGAGGAAGGCAGCAACACACGGACCGCCGCGATGATCGAGGGGTTGCCATGGCAGGAGATCGAGCAGGAAGCGCTCGAGCACTTCCGGGCCCTCCTCAAGATCGACACGACGAACCCCCCGGGCAACGAACTCGAAGCGGTCGCCTATCTGCGCAAGGTGCTCAAGAAGGAGAAGATCGCCACCGAGGTCTTCGAGACCGGGCCGGGGCGGGGGAACCTGGTGGCCCGTCTCCCCGGCTCCGGCGCCCGCAAGCCCCTCCTCCTCAACGCCCACCTCGACGTCGTCCCCGCGGATGCGGACTATTGGCGCTATCCCCCCTTCTCCGCCACGATCGCCGACGGCTACGTCTGGGGCCGGGGGGCGATCGACATGAAGAACATGGCGGCCATGTCGCTCATGACGCTTCTGGTGGCCAAACGCTTCGATCTCCCCCGATCCCGGGATCTCGTCTTCTGTGCCGTGGCGGACGAGGAAGCGGGGGGCGCTCTCGGATCGCAATGGCTCGTGCGGGAGAAACCCGATCGGATCGCGGCGGAGTATGCGCTGAACGAAGTCGGCGGCTTCACGATGACGATGGGGGCCTCGAGCTTCTATCCGGTCCAGGTGGCGGAGAAGGGGATCTGCTGGTTGCGGATCCGGGCACTCGGCGAGCCTGGGCACGGTTCCCTTCCGAACCGGGAGAACCCCCTCATCAAGATCGGCCGGGCCGCCGAGCGCCTGGGAACCCGACGGCTTCCCTTCCACAAGACGCCGGTGGTGGAGCGGTTCATCCATGAACTCGCCGAACAGCTCCCCGGCGTGCGCGGGCGGGTGCTCAAGCTCCTCCTTCGCCCCGGCATGAGCGACTTCGTCCTCGATCGCCTCTTCCCCGACCCCTCGCTGGCCGCCTCCTTCGAGGCCGCGCTCCACAACACGGCCAACCCCACGATCGTGCGGGGGGGGCGCAAGATCAACGTCGTCCCCCCTCATGCCGACCTCGAGGTCGATGGCCGGATCCTCCCCGGTCAGACGCCGGAAGCGTTCGTGGAAGAGGTGCGGGCACTCCTCGGAGCAGGGTACCAGATCGAGATCGAACAGGCGTGGCCCGCGACCGTGAGTGACATCGAGGATCCGATCCTCGAGACCTTCCGACGGGTGATCGAGCGTCATAGCGGAGGGAAGGGGATCATGCTCCCCTACATGATCCCCGGTTTCACCGACAGCGCGCATTACAGCCGCCTCGGGATCAAGTGCTTCGGCTTCTCCCCCGTCCGGCTCGGCCCCGAAGACCGCTTCGCGAAACTCTATCATGGGCATGACGAGCGGATTCCGGTCGAGGGGTTCTGGTGGGGACTGCGCGTGCTCATCGAGACCGTCGTGGCCCTGACGGAGTAGCCGATGCAGCTCAAATGGATTCGATACGCCGTCTGGGTCGCGGGTCTTGCCGGGATCGCGGTGATCGGAGCCGATCTTCACCGTCAGTATCGCAGGCGCGGGGAGACCTTCTCCCTCCCTGCGCTCCCCCCTTCCCTACGCCTCTCCCGGCGCTCTCCGGAGAAGCGTCTCGAGAACTACGAGGCGGTCTTCGCCGGGCATCTCTTCCACACCCCCTCTCCCGAACCGGCGCGGGCATCGGAGACGCCATCCCTTCCCCAACGGCTCGACCTCGAACTCGTGGGGGTGATCTCCGACCCCGACCGGCCGATCTGTCTCATCCGGGCGCAGGGGAAGACCCACATCCTCACCGTGGGGGAACGGCTCCCCGACGGGAGTGAGGTCACCCGGATCACGGAGACGCACGTCCTCCTCTCCCGGGAGGGGAAGACCGAAATCCTCAGGCTCGAGGAAAAAGCTCTTGGCGGGGGAAGGAAGGGCGCTCCCTCCCTCATCTCCGAAAACATTCGCCAGGACGCTCCCGATCACTTCACGATCGATCGCCGGCTCGTGGAGGAGAAGATCGCCGATTTCGGCTCCCTCCTCACCGAGGTCGGGATCAACCCCGTCTTCAACGAGGATGGCACCAGCGGCATCCGCCTGAGCTACATCGCCAAGGAGAGCGTCCTCAACGACATCGGCCTCAAACGGGGTGACGTGATCGAGGGGGTCAACGGCGAACCGATCACCTC
>CAZTSL010000168.1:6136-8082 GCA_964616915.1 uncultured bacterium | reverse complement strand
CTCCTTGAAGAAGGCATCGTGTGGATTCGTGATCTTCTTCATCCACCGCCTCCTTTCCGGAAAAACGCCTCCGTGGACCCATGGTTACCTCATGATACCAGAAAATAAGAGGAGCCGACAGAGAGAAACTTCATCCAGCCTCCCCATACGAAGATTCACCTGCACGATTCTTCCTGCCTCCCCTCTGCCTGCCCCCAGAGGGGGGAATCCATCGTCACGCCCTCTCTTTTCCGCTGATTCGGGCATTGAGGCACACGCTTCGTAAGGGGTCATCCAGATGGCGTCGCTTCCCTTTCCGCCGCGGGCAGGATATGGTGGGGAGAGGATCGAGGGAGAAATGGGACGACGAAAGGAGATTGCCTTGCAGCGACTCGAAACGCCCTTCACGAAGGAAGTCGGGATCGAAGTTCCGATCATCTGCGGCGCGATGTATCCCTGTTCGAATCCCGAACTCGTGGCGGCCGTCTCGGCGGCGGGGGGGATCGGGATCGTCCAGCCGATTTCGATGATCTTCGTTCACCGCTACGATCTGCGGGAAGGGATCCGGCGGATTCGCGCACTCACCGACCGGCCGATCGGGTTCAACGCGATCGTGGAGAAGTCCTCCCGGATCTACGAGGAGCGGATGCGCCGCTGGGTCGATGTCGCGCTGGAGGAGGGGATCCGCTTCTTCATCACCGCCCTGGGAAAACCGGACTGGGTCGTGTCGAAGGTCCATGAGGCGGGGGGAATCGTCTATCACGACGTGACGGAGCGCAGATGGGCGCTGCGTGCCCTCGAAGCAGGGGTCGATGGACTGATCTGCGTGAACGACCGGGCAGGAGGGCATGCGGGCAGGCGTGCTCCCGAGGGGCTCTTCGCCGAACTCCACGATCTCGGGGTGCCCCTGGTCTGCGCCGGGGGGGTGGGGTCGCCCGAGGCCTTCGTCCATGCTCTCGAGATCGGGTACAGCGCGGTACAGATGGGAACCCGCTTCATCGCCACCCCCGAGTGCAGTGCCCACGATGACTACAAGGCCGCGATCCTCGAGGCTCGCGCGGAGGATATCGTGCTCACGGAGAAGATCTCCGGCGTGCCCGTCTCCGTGATCGCCACGCCCTATGTGCGGCGGACCGGCACGAAAGCGGGTCCCCTGGCCCGCCGTCTCCTTCGTCACCCCAAGGGGAAGCACTACATGCGGACCCTCTATACGCTCCAATCGATGTGGCGGCTGCGGGGGGCCAATCTGCGGGGGAAAGACGCGCGGGACTACTTCCAGGCGGGTAAGAGCGTCGATGGGATCGATGCGATCCTCCCCGCGGGCGAGATCGTGCGTCGTTTCGTCGAAGCGGCGCAAATTCGGGGAATCTCTCCGTAACGGAGTCTTCCTCCTTCCCTTACGGGCCGGTGCAACTTCCTCCGAGGCACGACGTGTTGCAGCTTCCGGAGGTATCGCATTGGAAGTTGCAGTTTCCCCCTTCACACGACATGTTGCACACTGCCTGGTCCTGACAGGTCATCGTGCAGTTCCCCCCCACGCAACCGAAGTTGCAGAGCGCATCTCCGGCGCAGGTCATCGTGCAGTTCCCCCCCACGCACGAGGCATCGCAACGGCCGCTCTCCACGCAACTCTCACAGCTTCCGGTCGTGCAATTCCCGGTGCATCTCTCGTTCTCTCCGCAAGCCCTTGCCTGGTTTGCGGAGGGCACCGTCGAGCCTCCATCCATGCCCGTAGTTGCCATTTCTCCTTCGTCGTCCCCGCACCCCGAGATCTGGACGAAGCACCCGAGGAACACGCCCAGGATCAGGCATGGCCAGAAACACGCTCGAAATTTTTTCATGATCCCCTCCTACCGCGGTCGGCGGCCCTCCTGCAAAGGCAGCGGTGGCGGCCCTTTGTGACATCTCCGTCCGTGACATTTCCGATGGGAGAATGAAAATCCCATTGCAAGATAAGGGGAAACGAG
>CAZTSL010000168.1:0-6036 GCA_964616915.1 uncultured bacterium | reverse complement strand
GGAAACCCGAGGAAGGCTTCAAGAGGGTGCAAAAAAAACCATCCCACCTTGGTGCCGTGCCGATAGGGGCTCTCATGGCTATGCATCGTGGGGCCGCCGGCCGGTCTATCCGTCACGCACACCGCAGGATGGTTTTTTTCGATCTTGCTTGCTTTTCCTCCAAAAATGCACGTCCCATGCCACTCCGGGAAGAAGAGTTCCGTCGTGTCGGAAGATCGCCGATCTGCAAGAGGTCTGCGCCCCTTTCCCCCTGCGCTCGATCTTTCCACGACCCCGCATTTTTTTTTGTCGAGTGCAAGAAGATTACGCATTTTTTGCGCACTGTAACGGTTCATGACCGTCGGAAGAGGAGAAAGGGAGAAGGGAGTGAGGGAAAGGATCACCAGTTGGCCGCGCCAGGGCCTCCGTAGGCGCCGATGTCACTGCGGCTGCCGTCAGGATCGAGGATCTGAGGATCACCGGCGTCGATCAGGGGAGAGGTCTCGGAGAGGTGGAGGTCCCAGCTCAGGGGATCGGTGCCGCTGATATCGACGAATTCGGGATCGACGGAGATGTTGCCCTCGGTGCCGGTAGGGTCATCGAGTCCGACGTAGTTTTGTGGTTCGTTCATCCAGGCGTTCGTATATCGGATCTCGGCGGTGGTATTGGCGACCCTCAGCGCGCCCCCCTCCCCTTCGTTCCCGGGGGTGCCAGGGGATCCGGTTCCACCGCACTCCTGGTTCACCTCCCCGGGGGGGCCTCCGGCCCCGGCGGTGTTGTTCGAGAAGGTGACGTTGAGGAGGTGAAGGGTTACCGCCGCCGTGCTATAGATCGCCGCACCGGAGCCTCCGTTGCCACCAGCCCCCCCGTTGGCCACATGCCCTGCGCTGGGCTGGACGGTTCCTCCTTTACCTCCCTTCCCGCAGCGGTTCCCGTGGAACGTGACGTTCGTGAGGGTGATCTCTCCACCTGTCGCAAAGATGGCGCCCCCATTTCCACCTTTGCCTCCCCTCTGTCCATCCTCGACGGAAACTTCGTCCTGGCAGGTCATTCCAACGAATCCAGCGTTGCCCCCATCACCGGTCCAGTTGCCTGCCAGGATGCCGTTCGTGATCGAGAGGGAACTCGTCCCACCCCCGACCGCAATTGCTCCACCATTTCCGGCCCATCCCCCGAACGTGGCCGTGGTGTAGCCGTGGCCTCCATCTCCACCCCGCGCGCTTCGGTTACCGAGAAAACGGACGTTTTCCATCTGCAGCGTCGAATGATCGACATAGATCGCGCCCCCATGTCCCGCAGAGGATCCGCTGGAGGTGTGATTCCCGTCTCCCAGGACGGATCCTCCCCTACCGCTCCTGTTTCCCACGAAGTCGACATTCTGGAAGATTGCGTTGGAATAGGAGAGGTAGAGGCCTCCGCCACTGCCACCCCATCCGCTCTCAATGATACCCGTGGCGCCATCTCCTGCCCGGTTTCCCTCGAAGATGACATCCTCGAAGGTCGCCGTGGAATTTCGCATGAAGATCCCCCCTCCGTTTGCTCCATTGGGATTGGCATCGGTCTCGAAATCGGCACAACCGCTACCGGCAAAGTTTTCTGCGATCGTGACGTTTCGCAGGTGGACGGAGGCATTGGCGATATACATGCCTCCCCCGGGGATCGCCAGGGGTTCGTAGTAGCAGTCATAGGGCGGATCCTGGCCGTTGTCCTCGATGACGAGATCCTCGAGAAGGGAAGAAGAGTTCTCCATATAGATTCCAGCTCCTCCATAGGCGAAAGTGCTCTCTTCATCGATCCGGTTGTATTTGACGATGAGGTTTCTGAGCGTGGGGGAAGCATCTTTGATCCAGATTCCACTCCCTTCAAATATGCTGAAGCCACCGGTGATCGTGAACCCTTCGAGGAGGGTATCGGGACCTTCTCCTGGGGAGAAGGTCACCACGGAGCCGGACTGCCTCGCATCGATGACCGTTGCCTCGGGGCCGCCGATTCCCACGAGAGAGATCTTCTTGCCATGGAAGTCGATCCGTTCCCGGTAGGTGCCGGGTAGCACGCAGATCCGGTCGCCTTCTTGCGCAGCATCGATCGCTGCCTGGATCGAGGAGAATTGATCCGGAACGAGGAGGGAGCACTCGCCCAGATTCTCACACGTGCCATCGTCATCGATGTCGATGTCTCCCTCGGGATCACACAGGTCGCCGGCGCCATCCGCGTCACAGTCCTCCTGCCCCGGATTATCGACAGAAGGACAGTTGTCTTGGTCGCTGCAGATCCCGTCCCCATCCTTGTCCCTGCAAGGACAACCGGAAGGTCCGAACGAGAAGAAGATCATTCCTACAAGGAATATCACGATCCAGCATCGATTCCATCTCATCGTTTCTCGCTCCTTCTTGAAACGGGCACTGCCTGCCCTTCACCCGGGCAGCACCGCCGCATGCACCTTCGCGGATCGTTTCCACATACCGGCAAAGACCCTGATACGGAGATGAACCACGATTCATGCCACATGAGGAGAGTCGCGGAGCTACGGAGTCGAGAATGTCGAATTCGCGGGGAATCGAACGAAGGCCGAGCGCTCCTGGGGGCTCTTTCCAGCCCCGATGATCGACCTGGTGTTCGGAAGCTTCGGTAAAAAAAAATTGACCGTCGGGGATCGTCTGCGGATGGACGAGGGAGTCGAGCAGGCCTCGACATGCCGTGGCCCGCCGATTGGTGAGAGGACCGTCAATCGGCAGGCCGGTGCATGCCCCACAGAAGAAAAGCGACCTGGGGGCAGGAGGGGAGGTCGAGAGGCGTGCGGTCAGTGACCCTGGCGCGTGCTGCGGCGCAGCGCGAAACCGAAGGCGAGGATGAAGCCGAAGAGCGAAAGTGGGCCCCAGGCCTCGGGGCTCCGGGCAATCGCCGAGATCCCCCCGCAGGAGGTGCAGTCGGTCTGCTGTTCGGCGTCATTGGGGGCGCAGTCGCAGATGTCCCCCGCACCGTCGAGGTCTCGGTCGGTCTGTTCCGGATTGCGGGTTTCGGGGCAGTTGTCGCAGGCATCCCCGACCCCGTCCTCGTCCGTGTCGCTCTGGTCGTCGTTACGGGTCTCGGGGCAGTTGTCACAGGCATCGCCATGGAGATCCCCGTCCCCGTTCTCCTGCTGCGGGTTCGGAACGAGCGGGCAGTTGTCGCTCCCGTCCCCGCGGCCGTCGTTGTCGTCGTCCCCGTCGCAGGCGTCCCCGAGGCCATCCTCGTCCGTATCGGTCTGCTCGGGGTTGGCCACCGTGACGCAGTTGTCGCAGGCGTCCCCCGCACCGTCCCCGTCGCGGTCCGCCTGGTTCGGGTTCTCCGCCTCGGGGCAGTTGTCGTCCCCATCCGCGATCCCGTCGCAGTCGGCGTCCCCGTTGGAGACCACGGTCAGGTGCATCGTGTCGGTATCCCGGCAACCGTTGATGTCGATCACGGTGAGCGTCACGTCGCCGTCGTAGGTGTGGTTGAAGGTGACCGTGGGCGTCTCTCCCGAGACATCGATGACGCCGTCGCCGTCGATGTCCCAGGAGTAGATCACGATCCGGTTGCCGACCGAGGCGGAACCGTCGAGCTGGAACTCCGTGCAGGTCTCCTCGGTCCGGTCGCGCCCCGCGTTGGCGTGCGGCCCCGTGACGTCGCAGTTGACGTTGGCGGGGGTGCCGACCGCGTCGATCTCGTCATCGACCGACTGCCACCCCGGCTCGCCGGAGTTGTCCCCCGAACCGGTCCAACTCGCATGGGAAGGATCGTGGAAGATCGAGATGCTGTTGTTCGCGTACACCGCGATGTACTGGTACTTCTCCTCGAAGATGTATTGCCCGGAGAAGTCGTCGGAGTTGGGCCCCTCGGGACACCCCTCGTTGGCGTTCCAGCCGTTCTGGTAGATGAGCGCCAGGGTTCCCAGCGTCCAACCTTCCGGGAAGTTCGAGAAATCGGGGTTGTCGCGTCCCCAGACGGTGTACTCGATCCCCTCCTCGGGGAAGGGCCCGTGGTCCGCGGAGTTGTATACGATTACCGTGTTCACCGGCCGCCCCATGTCGAAGACGATCGGCCGGCTCGTCCCCTGATACCAGAAGAAGTCGGCGGAGGAGAGGGCTTCGGCGGGCGACCGGTTCGCGGTCGTCCAGGAGAGACCGCATTCCGGACCGACACCGACGAGCCCGTTGCCTCCATCGACGAAGGTGCCGAACTCGACCTCGGGGGTCAACTCCTCGACCGTGAAGCCAAGGAGCGTTTCGACATCGGTCGTGACGTAGGCGGCGTGTGCCGGGAAGCGCCACACCCCCAGGAGGAGTACGCAGGCCATCGCAATGATCGTGTTTCTTCTCATGATACCCATCCCCTTCGTTTCCTCGTGAACGCCTTGTGGGAGAGAAGCGCGCTCTCCCACACATCTGGTCATGGATCGTTCGCCACGCCTCAGGAGCGCTGCGTGCTGCGGCGCAGCGCGAAACCGAAGGCGAGGATGAAGCCGAAGAGCGAGAGGGGCGCCCACGCATCGGGCGTTCGGACGACCGTGGAGATCCCGCCGCAGGAGGTGCAGTCGGTCTGCTGCTCGGCGTCATTGGGGGCACAGTCGCAGAGGTCCCCCGCCCCGTCGAGATCACGGTCGGTCTGATCCGGATTACGGGTCTCGGGGCAGTTGTCGCAGGCATCCCCGACCCCGTCCTCGTCCGTGTCGCTCTGGTCGTCGTTACGGGTCTCGGGGCAGTTGTCACAGGCATCGCCATGGAGATCCCCGTCCCCGTTCTCCTGCTGCGGGTTCGGAACGAGCGGGCAGTTGTCGCTCCCGTCCCCGCGGCCGTCGTTGTCGTCGTCCCCGTCGCAGGCGTCCCCGAGGCCATCCTCGTCCGTATCGGTCTGCTCGGGGTTGGCCACCGTGACGCAGTTGTCGCAGGCGTCCCCCGCACCGTCCCCGTCGCGGTCCGCCTGGTTCGGGTTCTCCGCCTCGGGGCAGTTGTCGTCCCCATCCGCGATCCCGTCGCAGTCGGCGTCCCCGTTGGAGACCACGGTCAGGTGCATCGTGTCGGTATCCCGGCAACCGTTGATGTCGATCACGGTGAGCGTCACGTCGCCGTCGTAGGTGTGGTTGAAGGTGACCGTGGGCGTCTCTCCCGAGACATCGATGACGCCGTCGCCGTCGATGTCCCAGGAGTAGATCACGATCCGGTTGCCGACCGAGGCGGAACCGTCGAGCTGGAACTCCGTGCAGGTCTCCTCGGTCCGGTCGCGCCCCGCGTTGGCGTGCGGCCCCGTGACGTCGCAGTTGACGTTGGCGGGGGTGCCGACCGCGTCGATCTCGTCATCGACCGACTGCCACCCCGGCTCGCCGGAGTTGTCCCCCGAACCGGTCCAACTCGCATGGGAAGGATCGTGGAAGATCGAGATGCTGTTGTTCGCGTACACCGCGATGTACTGGTACTTCTCCTCGAAGATGTATTGCCCGGAGAAGTCGTCGGAGTTGGGCCCCTCGGGACACCCCTCGTTGGCGTTCCAGCCGTTCTGGTAGATGAGCGCCAGGGTTCCCAGCGTCCAACCTTCCGGGAAGTTCGAGAAATCGGGGTTGTCGCGTCCCCAGACGGTGTACTCGATCCCCTCCTCGGGGAAGGGCCCGTGGTCCGCGGAGTTGTATACGATTACCGTGTTCACCGGCCGCCCCATGTCGAAGACGATCGGCCGGCTCGTCCCCTGATACCAGAAGAAGTCGGCGGAGGAGAGGGCTTCGGCGGGCGACCGGTTCGCGGTCGTCCAGGAGAGACCGCATTCCGGACCGACACCGACGAGCCCGTTGCCTCCATCGACGAAGGTGCCGAACTCGACCTCGGGGGTCAACTCCTCGACCGTGAAGCCAAGGAGCGTTTCGACATCGGTCGTGACGTAGGCGGCGTGTGCCGGAAAGCGCCACACCCCCAGGAAGAGTACACAGGCCATCGCAATGATCGTGTTTCTTCTCATGACACCCATCCCCTTCGTTTCCTCGTGAACGCCTTGCGGGGGAATTTCCTGGAAGAAGACGCCCCCACCCCTTGGACACCCATACCGGATCGT
>CAZTSL010000167.1:1262-8101 GCA_964616915.1 uncultured bacterium | reverse complement strand
TCAGAGAAGAGGAATGGCTTTGGCGCCGGAGAAGGAGGATGCACGACGATGGCTTCCTATGACCCCCCCTCGAAACCGAAGCGGAAGAAGGCCTTCTCCCCGAAACCGCAGGTGATCCACAAGCGCGGTGGCGGGAAAGCAGGCCCGCGACGCCATTCCCCCCTTCGAAAGGAGGGGACCAAGGGGGGGAAACCCCGACGAAAGGGGGGAAAATTCCGGTCCGTCCGGCACGGGAAGGGGAAGCTCACCCGAGGACTCCTCGAACATCTCGTAAAGGAGTTCGTCTACATGGAGCGGGAGAGCCCCTTCGTCATGCCCCAGTTCATCAAACTCTCCTCCTCCCTTGCCGTGGCCAAGATCAGATACGTCCAGCGGATCCTCGGGATGGCCAAGGGCCGCCTCCATGCCTTCGACCCGGAGACGCTACGCGGTGAGATCGAGATCGAGGGACACCGCTACCCCCTCCTCGACGAGCAGAAGAAGGCGGGTCGCATCAAGTGGACCGACCTCTCGGAACTCGTCGGAAAGGAGATCGCCTTCTCCTTCTGGCCCTCGCTCGACACCCCTCCCCCCGAAAACCCGGAAGGCTCGGAGAAGGAGCCCCTCCCCGTGATCAAGCTCTTCTCGACGCGCACGAAGACGGCCCTCAACGGCTACGTCGAGGCGATCGGGAAGCTGAGCCGGTGCTGGCCAGGCGGCTTCGAGGTCACCCTCTTCAGCAAGCCTCGGAAACAGATCTTCCGCGTCGTCTTTTGCGGCGATTACCCCTACCCCGACGAAGTGGGGGAGTATGTCTGGGTCACGGGCAGGTTCGATCCAGGAAAGGGGACGATCCGCTACGAGGACGCCGAAGCGCTCGCCTTCCTCGACAAGCAGGACGCCCCAAAACTTCTCGCCACGATCGAGAAGAAGAAGGCCGAGCGTAAGAAGGCCGAGATGAAGAAGAGGGCGCTTGCGGCCGATGGGGCCTCCGCGCCTCCCCTCGAGACCACGGCCTGACGAGAACGCCTCTCTGTGCTCGGGGCATTCCACCCATCTGGCGACCGCCCATCGGGCGCGGCCGCGGATGACGGATGGGGGGAGGGTACGCACTGAAATGACGAGATCCAAGGTTCCCTTCTCCCCGTACCACCGGAAACTCTTCCTCTTCCTGAGCGTGGCGAGCTTCTTCGAGGGGTACGATTTCCTGGCCTTGGCGCAGATCCTGCCAAACCTCCGAGCGGACCTCGGCCTCTCGGAGGGGGGGGCGGGTATCCTCGTCGGATTCGTCAACGCCGGCACGATCGTGGCCTACTTCCTCGTGCGCAAAGCGGACCGCTGGGGACGCAAACGTCTGCTTACCGTCACGATCGCGGGGTACACGATCTTCACCGCGGCCAGCGGGCTTGCCCCAAACGTCTGGATCTTCGGTCTGTGCCAGTTCCTCGGGCGGATTTTCCTGATCGCGGAGTGGGCCACGAGCATGGTGTACGCTGCCGAGGAGTTTCCGGCCGAGCGGAGGGGAATGGTCATCGGAGTGATCCAGGCCTTCAGCAGTCTGGGCTCGATTCTCTGTGCCGGTGTCGTCCCCCTGCTGCTCGAAACGGCGTGGGGGTGGCGTAGTGTCTATTTCGTGGGGATCGTCCCCCTGCTTCTCCTCGCCTTTGCCCGCCGCGATCTCAAGGAGTCGAAGCGCTTCCTCGAACAGGTCGAACGGAAGGAGGCGCAGCCGATCATGCGGATCTTCTCGACCCCCTATCGCAACCGGATGCTCAAGCTCGCGCTCATCTGGGGGATGACCTACGTCTGCACGCAGAATGCCGTCACCTTCTGGAAGGAGTTCGCGCTGGGGGAGCGGGGCTTCACCGACGCGCAGGTGGGCCATGCGGTGACGATCGCGGCGCTGGCCTCCATGCCGCTCGTCTTCGCCTCCGGCAAACTCCTCGATATCCTCGGGCGGCGGCGGGGGGCCGTGGTGATCTACCTCTTCGGGATGCTCGGGGTCTTCGGGGCCTATACCTGCCATTCCCACCTGGCGCTGACGGTCTCTCTGATCGGCGCGATCTTCGGCGCAAGTGGGGTACTTCCCGTGCTCAACACCTATACGTCGGAACTCTTTCCGACCGATCTTCGCGGGGATGCCTTCGCGTGGTCGAACAACCTCCTGGGCCGGATCGGCTATGTTCTCTCCCCGCTGGCGGTCGGATTCGCGGCCGGACATGTCGGTTGGGGGAAGGCGGTGGCGGCCACGACGCTCTTTCCCCTCCTCGCCCTCCTGCTCATCCTCTCCTGGCTTCCCGAAACGACAGGCCGCGAACTCGAAGAGACCGCACGCCTCGATCCCGCAAGATAGCTCCCCAAGCGCCCCTATGAGCGGGATTCCTGGAGCGTCTCGCAGAGAGCGCACGCCTCGATCCCGCAGGATCGTCTCCCCTTGACACCCCCCCATGAATCGACTACATTACCCTCACTTCGAGACCCGAAGTGCCCTTCTACACGGGATGCAGCCCCACGGCAAGGCGTGGGGAGACGAAATTCCACGAACGACTACGAAGATCATGTGAGGATCCAATGGCGGAGTTCAAGCATCTGAAGCCACCGGCACGGGGAGAGCGGATCGTACTGGGATCGGACGGGAAGTTGCAGGTTCCGGACGAACCGGTCATCCCCTTCATCGAGGGGGATGGAACGGGACCCGACATCTGGCGCGCAAGCGTACGGGTCTTCGACGCGGCCGTGGAGAAGAGCTACGGGGGCCGTCGGAAAATCGCCTGGTTCGAAGTGCTGGCCGGAGAGAAGGCCTTCAATACGGTCGGGGAATGGCTCCCCGACGATACGCTGACCGCCTTCCGGCAGTATCTTGTCGGCATCAAGGGACCGTTGACCACGCCGGTGGGCGGGGGCATCCGTTCCCTCAACGTGGCCCTGCGCCAGATCCTCGATCTCTACGTCTGCCTTCGTCCGGTTCGCTACTTCAAGGGGGTGCCGAGTCCGGTCAAGCATCCCGAGGACGTCGATATGGTGATCTTCCGGGAGAATGCCGAGGACATCTACGCGGGGATCGAATACGCGGCGGAGACCCCCGAGGCAAGGAAGCTCATCTCCTTCCTCCAGGAGGAGATGGGGGTGACGAAGATCCGCTTCCCCGAGACGAGCGGGATCGGGATCAAACCGGTCAGCCGGGAGGGATCCGAGCGCCTCGTGCGGGCCGCGATCGACTACGCCCTGAAGTTCGGCCGCAAGAGCGTCACCCTCGTCCACAAGGGGAACATCATGAAGTTCACCGAGGGGGCCTTCCGGGATTGGGGATACGCCGTGGCGGCACGGGAATTCCGCAACGAGACGGTGAGTGAGCGGGAGAGCTGGATCCTGGGCAACAAGGAGCAGAACCCCGACCTCTCGATCGAGGAGAATGCCCGGATGATCGAACCGGGCTACGACCTCATGCCGGAGGAGCGCCGCGCCAAGGTCCGCGCGGAGGTGAAAGCGTGCCTCGATACGATCTGGGAGACGCACGGGAATGGAAAGTGGCGCGAGAAGCTGAAGATCCGTGACGCGATCGCGGACATCACCCTCCAGCAGGTCCTCACCCGGGCCCGGGAGTTCGACGTGATCGCCACGCTCAACCTCAACGGCGACTACATCTCCGACGCCCTGGCCGCCCAGGTCGGCGGCATCGGGATCGCCCCCGGTGGCAACATCAACTTCGTCACCGGACATGCGATCTTCGAGGCCACGCACGGCACCGCCCCGAAATACGCCAACCTCGACAAGGTGAACCCCGGTTCCGTGATCCTCTCCGGTTGCATGATGTTCCGTCACCTCGGCTGGAACGAAGCCGCCGATCTCATCGAATCGGCCATGGAGAAGACGATCCTCCAGAAACGCGTGACCTACGACTTCGAACGCCTCATGGAGGGGGCGACCAAACTGAAGTGCTCGGAATTCGCCTCTGCGATCATCGAGAACATGGACGCCTGAGCGCCGCTGCGTTGCAACCGTAACCGACGACCCGGCCCCCTCCCGGCCATGGGACAGGGGAAAAGGGACCGGGTTCCCACCGAAGAAAGAGAGCGTGCGAGATGATGAAGCGAAAGAAAATCACGATCGTGGGTAGTGGACACGTCGGCGCGACCGCGGCACATTGGGCCGCGGCCAAGGAACTCGGCGACATCGTGCTCATCGACATCGTCGAGGGGGTTCCTCAAGGCAAGGGACTCGATCTCTTCGAGGCCTCCCCGATCGAGGGCTTCGACAGCCGCATCGTCGGCACGAACGACTACGCGGACACGAAGGACTCCGACATCGTGATCATCACGGCCGGGTTCCCCCGCAAACCGGGGATGAGCCGGGACGACCTCCTCACCAAGAACGCGGGAATCGTCAAGTCGGTCACCGAGCAGATCGTGCGCTACTCGCCGGAGTGTTTCATCATCGTCGTGTCCAATCCCCTCGACGCGATGGCCTACGTGGCGAAGCAGACGAGTGGATTCCCCCGTGAGCGGGTGCTCGGCATGGCCGGGATTCTCGACTCCGCCCGTTTCCGCAGCTTCATCGCGCTCGAACTCGACGTCTCCGTGGAGGACGTCACCGCCTTCGTCCTCGGCGGCCATGGGGACTCGATGGTGCCGCTGCCCCGTTACTCGACGGTGGCCGGCATCCCGATTCCCGAGTTGATCCCCGAGGAACGGATCGCCGCGATCATCGATCGCACGAGGAAGGGGGGCGCCGAGATCGTCGGATACCTCAAGACGGGGAGCGCATTCTACGCCCCCTCGGCCGCGGTGATCGAGATGGCCGAGGCGATCCTCAAGGACAAGAAGCGGATCCTTCCCTGTGCCGCCTATCTCCAGGGGGAATACGGCGTCCACGACTGTTACGTCGGCGTTCCCGTGAAACTGGGCGGAAACGGCCTCGAAAAGGTGATCGAGATCACGCTCACCGATGAGGAGAAGGCCCAGTTCGAGAATTCGGTGAACGCCGTCAAGGAACTCATCGCAAAACTGTAAGGGAAGAAGGATGACCGAACGCACGCTTGCCATCATCAAGCCGGACGGCGTGAGACGAAACCTGATCGGCACGGTCCTCTCCGCGATCGAACGCGCGGAGTTGCGGATCGCGGCGATGAAGACGATCCACCTCACGAAGGCCCAGGCCGAAACGTTCTACGCCGTCCACAGGGAACGCCCCTTCTTCGACGATGTCACCACTTTCATGTCCTCGGGCCCGGTCGTCGTCCTCGTCCTCGAGGGGGAGGGTGCGATCACCCGCTGGCGGAACCTCATGGGCCCCACGAACCCCAAGGATGCCCCCAAGGGAACGATCCGCGGGGATCATGGCACCGACATCCAGCACAACGTCGTCCACGGCTCCGACGCGCCCGAAACCGCGGCCACGGAGGTCGCCTTCTTCTTCTCCGGGATGGAGATCGTGGGGGGATGAACGCTCCGATCGCCATTCCCACCGGGGGGAGGATCAATCTGAGTGACCTCTCCCTGGAGGAACTGGGTGATCTCATGGAAGCGTGGGGGGAAAAGCGTTTCCATGCGAAACAGATCGTGGCCTGGATCCACCGGAAAGGGGTCGATCGTTTCGAGGAGATGACGAACCTCGGCAAGGGGCTGCGTGCCCGCCTTGCCGCCACCGCGCACACGGGCGTCCTCTCCGCGGAGCGCATCGAGCGCTCCGAAGATGGAACGATGAAGTTCCTCTTTCGTCTCTCCGACGGACGGACGATCGAGAGCGTCTTCATCCCGGAGGCGCGGCGCAACACGCTCTGCATCTCCACCCAGGTCGGCTGCGCGATGGGATGTACCTTCTGTGCGACCGCGCTCGTGCGGCCGGTGCGCAACCTGAGCGCCGGAGAGATCGTGGGGCAGGTTCTTGCCGTACAGCGGGCGATCCCACCTGAGGTCTCGATCTCGAACCTCGTGCTGATGGGGATGGGGGAGCCGCTGCGGAACTACGAGAACGTGAAGAAGGCGGTGGGGATCCTCACCTGTCCCTTCGGTCTCTCCTTTTCGGGGCGACGCATCACGCTCTCCACGGTGGGGCTCGTGCCGGAGATCGCGCGAATGGGACGGGAGATGCCGATCAACCTCGCCGTCTCCCTGCATGCGGCCGACGACGAGACGCGCAGCGCGATCATGCCGATCAACCGGAAGTATCCGTTGCGGGAGCTGATGCGGACCCTTCGCGCCTATCCCCTCCCGCCCCGGCAACGGATCACCTTCGAGTACGTCCTCCTTTCGGGGGTCAACGACCGACCTGAGGATGCGCACCGTCTTGCGAGGTTGATCCGGGGGATCCGGGCGAAGGTGAACCTGATCCCGATGAACGAGCATCCGGGGTCGATCCATCGTCGTCCCCCGCCCGGCCGGGTGGAAGCCTTCCGGGAGATCCTGCAATCGTACCACCTCACCGTCACGCTCCGGGCGACCCGCGGCGACGACATCGCCGCGGCGTGCGGTCAGCTCCAGGGGGCCCCCCCTTCTTCGCCCTCCGTACGGGTCGCGGAGCGCTGACCTTTCCCGAACCAGAAAGGATCCTGTCATGTCTCCATCCGTTCTCGGTGTCATCGGCGGCAGCGGTCTCTACGAGATCGCGGGACTGACCGACGTCGAAGAGATCGAACTCTCCACCCCCTTTGGTATGCCCTCCGATCTCTTCATCTCGGGGCGTCTGCATGGGCGACGGGTCGTCTTTCTCCCCCGTCACGGGCGGGGGCACCGGATCCTCCCACACGAGATCAATGTGCGGGCCAACATCTGGGGGCTCAAGAAGCTCGGGGTCACCACGCTCCTGTCGATCTCCGCGGTGGGGAGCATGAAGGAGGACATTCACCCCGGCGACATCGTGAT
>CAZTSL010000167.1:0-1162 GCA_964616915.1 uncultured bacterium | reverse complement strand
AAGAAGATCATCGAGGGGGTCGTTTCCCGTCTCCCGGAACCGAGGGATTGCCCCTGCGCCTCGGCGCTTGCCCAGGCGATCATGACCCCAGCCGATCGGATCCCCCCCGAACGGAAACGGGAACTTTCGATCCTCATCGGCAAGTACGTCGGCGGATGAATCCGATCGCGGGAAGCGTGGGAAGAAGGGGAAAAATGGGAGAAGGAGGAGGGAGGGGAGATCCTACTTGCGGCTCCGGGCCAGAAGGGCGGGAAGGTCGCTGGACACCACTTTCCCCCCACTCATGAGCGTCAGGGTGATGGGGGCATCCTGAATCCCGCACACGTTGGAAGCCAGGCCCGCAATCGAAGAACAGTCGTCATTCGGGTTCCCGGAGAACGTGATCGTCTCACAGCAGTTGGGATTGGCTGCATCGATCTCCAGGGTGAGCTGCACGAGGCCGTTTTCTCCGGAACTCTGCCCGGTGATGTTCCAGGAACAATCGGGTGCCTGATCGGAGGTGAACACGCCGGTCACGTTGCCGTCCATCGTCGTCATGTCCCAGACCTCGTTGAAGTCATCGACGTAGGTACCCGAGGGACATGTCACGCCGGTGAAGCAGTCGTCGTTCGGATCGTCAGGGCAGAAATCCTCCGTGTCGCAGGTTCCGTCGCCATCCGTGTCGTCGCAGGGCCGGCAGCCCGCTCCCGGGCCGACGATCACGAGGGCCGCGGCGACGATCGTGGTGAGCGCGAAGAGAAGCAGGAAATTGATACGTTTCATGATGACTCCTTCTGTGATGATGTTTCACGATGACGTAGGCACCGGAGCATGGTCCTCTATACCCGATTCCTCCGGATCGGTCAACCCCTTTTCATGGGGCATGGTACCATCCTCTCGGGATCGTGGGGGCTCTTCCCGCGTGCGTGTCCCCGGGGTGGGGGGAAGATCGAAATTACGCGCCCTGGCCGCTGCTCATCGCCATTCTGGCGAGTTGCATGGCGGCCTTCCCCGCGGCTTCGAATTCCTCCTGGGTGATCTTGCCGTCGCCATTGCCGTCCACCTTGGCAAAGATCGTCATCTTCTTGGCGTTCCATTCTTCCTGGGTGATCTTGCCGTCGCCGTCCGTATCCATCGTCTTGAGACGTTGGCGAAGGGCTTTCTTGGCGCGCATCGCCCGGGG
>CAZTSL010000166.1:0-8135 GCA_964616915.1 uncultured bacterium | reverse complement strand
CCCCGTCGGCGTCGTTGTCGGGATCGTTGGGGCAATCGTCACAGACGTCCCCGATCCCGTCCCCGTCGGCGTCGGCCTGGTCGGCGTTGGGGGTGAAGGGGCAGTTGTCGCAGACGTCCCCCGCGCCGTCTTCATCGTCGTCGAGTTGATCGGTGTTCGGATCGTCGGGACAGTTGTCGTCCGTGTCCCCGATCCCGTCGTCGTCCCGGTCGGGGCCGATCCGCGCGCCGTAGAGGTCGGAGACCCCGTTACGGTTGTCCTGCCACGCAGCGAGGAGATCGGTCCCGTTCCAGGCGATCGCGGGGGAATCCTGCGTGTTCTGGGCCCGCGAGATCGGCAAAGCCCCATCGACGATCGTCCCGTCGGGGAGGATCCGGCTCCCCCGGATGTCGTTGCTGCCGGAACGCGCATCCCGCCAGAGTGCGAAGTAGAGCGAGTCGGCCCATACGATGTCGGGGAAGCGCTGTCCCCCCCCGGCGGAGGTCACGGCGAAGTCGCTCCCGATCAACGTCCCATCGTCGGCGACCCGGGCTGCGTAGATATCGTAGTTGCCTCCGCGGAAGTCGTCCCACACGACGAGAAACTCCGCGCCACTCCAGGCCACCCGGGGATGGAACTGTCCGTTGGATGCCGTGGCCACCGCGATGCCGTTCGGATCGAGCACGGCCAGGTCGTCACGGACCCGTGCGGCAAAGATGTCGTTGTCCCCGGCGCGGGCATCGGACCAGACCACGAAGAACTCGAGCCCGTCCCAGACGACCGAAGGCGTCTCCTGGGAGTTCGCCGCGCTGGAGATCACGACCCCGCCACCATCGAGCACGACGCCATCCTCGATCCGCGCGCAGTAGATGTCGCCGTTCCCGGAGCGGCGGTCCTCCCAGACGGCCAGGACGTAGCTTCCATTCCACGCGAGATCGACGAACGCCTGGCTGTTGGGCGCGGTCGAGATCGGAATACCGCTCGGATCGAGCAGCGTGCCGTCCGCGGCGACCCGGGCGCCATAGATGTCGCTGCTGCCGTTCCTGGCATCCTCCCAGGCCACGAAATACTCCGTCCCCGTCCAGACCACGGCGGGGTACTCCTGGGAGCCCGCGGCCGTGGAGATCGGAATGCCGCTGGGATCGAGCAGCGTGCCATCCGCGGTGACCCGGGCACCGTAGATGTTGATGCTCCCCGAACGGGAATCGTCCCAGACCACGAAATACTCGCTGCCGTTCCAGGCGATCGCGGGATGCTTCTGGAAACTCGAGGCCCCGGAGATCAGCAACCCATCGGGGTCGAGGACCACGATCGTCCCATCGATCGTTCCCTCATCGGCCGCTGCCGCCGGGGAGGGCGATCCTCCGAGCACGCTCCAGAGAAACCATCCGAGCAGGCATCCTCCGCGCCATTTCCCGATCATCTTCCATCCCTTCATCGCTCCGCTCCTTGGCGCTCATCCCAACGGGCCGGAGCGCTCCCCTGCGCCCGGTGTCCTTCTTGGGAGAGGCAGAATGTCTGGCAAATCATGGAGATCCGTGAGCGAGGATCCCTCCCCCCGCCCCGAATCGAGGTCATCGTTCCCCAACTCTACCGCAATTCGCGAATTTTGTCACCCACCCCTGCCGCCTTGCGTCCCTGGTGGCAGGGGCTCCTGCCCTTTGCGACAGGCTGTGCTCTCCCCCTTTCCCGATCGCGGTGAATATGGTAAAGATAAACCCCGAACTCGATTGGAGAGCGCCCCTGGCGTCGTCTGCTCGAAGCAGGATGGAGGGGGAGCGTCCCCCATGGAGGTTTCCGCAGGATGGAGGGGACTTCTCCGCCACCCGTATGACATACCCGAGAGCGGAGCAGAAGTGG
This sequence comes from uncultured bacterium, assembly GCA_964616915.1. Classification (GTDB taxonomy): domain Bacteria; phylum Myxococcota_A; class CAZTSL01; order CAZTSL01; family CAZTSL01; genus CAZTSL01. The sequence goes on along the minus strand of CAZTSL010000166.1, from coordinate 6,296 downwards.
GGGACCGGAGACGAAGGGAGGAAGGAAGATGATACTCGACGACTTTGCAACGGTTACACCGGAGGATCTCGAGAAGGGGAGCGCCCGGGGGCAAGCACTCGTCGGAGGAACCTGGATCGATGGAGGGGGAGGACGGCAGATCGTCGATCCCCTCACCGGCAGACCCTTTCTCACGGTGCCCGCGCTCGAACCGGAGGCGTTCGCCCCCTTCCATGAAGCCCTGGCCTCCTGCCCCCGAAGCGGACTCCACAATCCGTTCAAGAACGTGACCCGCTACAAGATGCTCGCCGAGGTGAGCTTCAAGGCGGCCCATGCGCTGGCCACCCCCGAGATCGCGGACTACTTCGCCCGGATGATCCAGGCCGTCATGCCGAAATCGTACGCCCAGTGCATGGGGGAGGTGCGGGTCACGCAGAAATTCCTGGAAAACTTCTCGGGGGACCGGGTCCGTTTCCTGGCGGAGAGCACGGCCAGCCCGGGGGATCATGCCGGACAGGAATGCCGGCAGTACCGCTTCCCCTATGGGGGGTGCGTGCTGATCGCCCCCTTCAACTTCCCCCTCGAGATCCCCGCACTCCAGACGATGGGGGCGCTCTTCATGGGCAACCGCCTCACCGCAAAGGTCGATTCGAAGGTGAGCATCGTCTATGAGCAGTTCATCCGGCTCCTTCATGCCTGCGGGCTGCCGCGGGAGGATCTCGACCTCATCTACTGCCGGGGGGAGCGGATGGGCACCTTCGTCGAACAGGCGCGCGACGCGATCCGGATGTTGCAGTTCACCGGGTCGAGCCGGGTGGCGAAACGACTCGCATCCCTCCTCGAGGGGCGGGTCCTCTTCGAGGATTCGGGGTTCGACTGGAAGATCGTCGGGCCGGGATATCAGCCCTCCTGGCTCAAGTACGTGGCCTGGCAGAGCGACCAGGACGCCTTCGCCGCATCGGGACAGAAGTGTTCCGCACAGTCGCTCCTCTTCGTCCACGACGATTGGTACGATGCGCTCATCCCGGAGATCCGGGCATTGGCCGAGCGCCGGCGGCTCGAAGATCTCACGATCGGACCGGTGATCACCTGGACGACGGAGCGGATGCTCGCCCATGTCGAGAAACTGGCGGCGATCCCCGGGGCGAAGGTCCTCCACGGCGGTAAACCGCTCGAGGGTCACACGATTCCGGAGGTCTACGGCGCGATCGAACCCACGAGCGTCTTCGTCCCCCTCGAGGCGATCCTCGATCCGGAGAACTTCGCGACCGTGACGACCGAACTCTTCGGGCCGGTCGAGGTGGTGACCCGCTACCGGACCGACCAGATCGATCTCGTCCTCCAGTGCTGCGAGCGGGTCTCCAACCACCTGACCGCCGCGATCGTCTCGAACGATCTCCACTTCGTCCACCAGGTTCTCGGCGCCACGGTCAACGGCACGACCTATTGGGGGATGCGCGCCCGCACGACCGGCGCGCCGCAGAACCACATCTTCGCCCCCGGCGGAATGCCCCAGGCCGCGATCATCGGAACGCCCGACGGCATCCAGGATACGTGGAGCTTCAAGCGGGGAGCGATCCAGGATGTCGGCCCCCTCCCCACCTCCTGGCGCGTCCCCGACGCGACTTGACCTTCCCTGTCCCGTCTGCTACGTTTCCGGAAGCCGGCACGAAGGGAGGGGGATCGTGTTCCCAAGGGGCCTCGGGAAAGCTTCCATTTGGAAGCCTTCCTCACATCGCCCGACGCGACAGAGGGGAAGAAGATTGGAAACCAACAGCGCGCCAGCGAAGCCGGGTCATGCGCCCCCACACGAAAGCCCGGCGCTCGAGATGCGCGGCGTCTATCAGCGCTACATCGATCCGAAGTCGGGAAAACCCCACACCGTGCTCAACCACATCGACCTGACGATCCCCAAGGGAGAATTCGTGGCGATCGTGGGTCCCAGTGGGTCGGGAAAGACCCGGCTGCTCAACATCATCGGTGGTTTCGAGAGGGCCCGGAGCGGCGAGGTCCTCATCGACGGGAAACCGGCAGGCCCCCCCGACCGGCATCGGGGCATCGTCACACAGAAGTACTCCCTCTTCCCCTTCCTCACCGTTCTCGAGAACATCGCCTTCGGCCTCGAACTCGAGGACGTCGATTTCATGGAGAAGTGGCTGCGTCCCTTCCACTATCGGAGACTCGTGCGCCGGCATCGGGAGAAGGCGCGAAAGTACCTCGAGAAAGTCCGTCTCTCCGGCCACGCGGAGAAGTATCCCCACCAGCTCTCGGGGGGCATGCAGCAGCGGGTGGCGATCGCCCAGGCGCTCATCATGAACCCGACGATCCTCCTGATGGACGAGCCCTTCGGCGCGCTCGACCCCGGAACCCGAACGAGCCTCCAGGAACTGATGATCGAAACACACCGCCGCGAGGGAAACACGATCTTCTTCGTGACGCACGATCTCGAGGAGGCGGTCTTCGTGGCCGACCGGGTCCTCGTGATCTCCCCCTACTTCGAGCCGAGGCCGGGAGAGCGGGCGCAGGGGGGATCCCGGATCGTCTGCGACATCGAGATCCCGCGCTTCGAGACACCGGGGGAGAAACGGGCGGCCAACCTGCACGAAATCCACGAAACGATTCTTCGTTCCGGTTTCTACCCCAAAGGGGTGAAGGAGGCGTGAAGTGATGAAACGATTCCGTTGTCTCGCGCTCGTGGCCATCCTCGCGATGTTACCGGCGGCGACGCTCTTCGCCGGTACCGTGCGATACGTCACACCCGAGCGCCCCTTTTCCAAGCTGATCGGGAAGGTTACGGTCAAGCCGGTCGAGAGGGGGAAGACGCTCCGCGTGCCCCTCATCACGTGGGGCGGAGACGTGGCCACGATCTACGCCAACGGCGGCCACAAGACCGCTCCCCAATCGATCATGGCACGCCAGGGGCTCTCCCTCGAACTCTTCCTCCAGGACGACTTCGTCAGCCAGGTGAAGGACTACCTCGAGGGGCGCACCCCCTTTCTGCGGGGAACCCTCGGGATGATCAACATCGCGGCCGAGGTCCTCTCCCAGGATCCCCGCACCCGTCCGGTCGTCATCCTCCAGGAGACGTGGAGCACGGGTGGAGACGCGCTCGTGGTACGCTCCCCCGACATCCGACGGGTCAAGGACCTCGAGGGGAAGACGATCGTCTTGCAGCAATACTCCCCCCACCTCGACTACCTCGACGTCCTCCTGCGGGATGCCGGGCTCACCTGGCGCGATGTCAACGTGAAGTTCGTGGAGGAGATCACCCTCCCCCCCTACGACACGAAGGGCTCGATCCTCGATCCGGCCAATGCGATGCGCAACGACCCGAGCGTCGATGCCGTGATGGTGATCTCCCCCGACGCGCTGGCGCTCACCTCCGGGGGAAAGGTCGGCACCGGCGCGGAGGATTCCGTCAAGGGCGCCCGGATCCTCGTCTCCACGAAGACGGCCAACCGCGTGATCGCCGACGTCTATGCCGTGCGCAAGGACTTCCTCGACGCCCACCGCGCGACCGTGGAGAAGTTCGTCCTCGGCTACCTCCAGGGGAGCGAAGGGGTGACGAAGCTGGTCGAAGAGGCCAGGAGCAACCCCGCCCCCTACCGCGAGATGACGAAGCTCGCCGCCCAGGTGATCTTCGGTTCCCCTCAGCTCAAGGGGGAGATCGCAGGGCTCCTTTCCGATTGCACCTTCGTCGGTTTCCCCGGGAACGTCGATTTCTTCCTCAACCCCCATAACCTCCAGAACTTCGAGAACCTCAACCGGCGGATCCAGACCTTCCTCGTGCGCGAAGGGTACGCGAAACGCCAGGTTCTCCTCACCCATGCGAACTGGGACTACGACCGCTTCAAACCCCATCTCGAGAATGTCGCCGGTGTGGAACTCTCCCGCTTCAAGTCGCAGAAACAAGCCCAGCGGATCGTGGAGAAGGTCGGGGATTCGACCGTCCTCTTCGCCTTCTCCATCCAGTTCGAGCCCAACCAGAAGGTCTTCGACGAGACGCGCTACAAGGCCGACTTCGACCGTGCGCTCGATCTCGCTTCCCGCTACGGCGGCGCGATTCTCGAAATCGTCGGACATTCCGATCCGATGCGCGTGCTCAAGCTCAAAAAGGAGAAGGCGAGTCCCGCGATCATCAAACGGACCGAGCGGGCCGCGGCCAACCTCTCCCTCCTGCGGGCCAACGAGGTGAAGAATGCCATCCTCGCCTACAGCAAGAAGCAGGGGATCAAGATCGACCACACCCAGATCGTGACGAACGGCAAGGGAATCGCAGATCCCCTCTATCCCAAGCCGCGTACCCGGGAGGAATGGCTGGCGAACATGCGGGTCGATTTCCGCCTCCTCAACGTGGAGGCGGAGCTGAGCGAATTCGAGGCACTCGAATAGCCCGACGAGAAGGGGAACCTCCAAAATGAAGAGCACGCAAACCCTCCTGGTGATCCTCCTTCTCCTTGCTGTCGGAGCAGAGGGATCGGCCCGGGAGAAGAAGGAATTCGATCCACGCCTTCGCCGGAACTACGAGATCGTCTTCGACACCTCGGGGAGCATGTCGGGGAAGAAACTCAAGATCGCCAAGGAGAGCCTCAAACGCTTCCTGGCCAGGCTCCCGGCGGAGACCTACGTCGGCTTGATCGTCTTCGAGCGGGGACGCCCCAAGGAAGTCCTCCCGATCGATCGGCACGCCCCCGCCACCCTCGCCCGGACCGTCGATCGGATGAAGGCGGGGGGGCATACCCCGATCAAGGACTCCATCGAACTGGCGATGAAGAACCTCGCGAAACGGAAGGCCGAACAGTTCGGATATGGCGACTTCATCATCCTGATCGTGACCGACGGCGAGGAGACGATCGACCCCAGGGGCCTCCCCGGCACCGTCCGCCGCGCCATCGATTCGGGATACGTCATCGATGTGATCGGCTTCGATCTCCCCAGGGAGCATAGTCTCAAAGCGCTCGTCACGAATTACCGCCACGCCGGAAACCAGGCCGAACTCGACCGCGCCCTCTCCGATGTTCTCGCCGAGGCGGAGAGTTTCGAGGAGATCTCGGATTTCGCCGCAGAGCAGTAAGAGAGACCCTACGCTCGATCTTCGTAAGGAGAAGCGGATCCAATGGAACCCGTGAAACAACCCGGCGGGCTCAAACGCTCCACCCTCGGCGTCATCCTCCTCATCGTGGTGGCTGGCGCGCTCGCCGTCGTCTGGAAGGTCGTGGCCCCCCGCCTGGCCCACCGCCAGCAGAAGGAACTGATCGAGGCGACCTCCGACGCCCGGAAGTTCTCCGATACGCTCAACGTGGCCGGCGACTCCTGGCTCGGCTACTTCGTGCTGCGCTCCCCCTACTTCCGCCGTCTCATGCAGGAGGGGGGCGTCAAGTACCAGTTCCTCGACGACCATGCCCGCTACGCGGAGCGGATGGCGAAATTCGCCAAGGGGGCCTACGACATCGTCGTGGCCACCGTCGATTCCTATCTCCTCAATGCCCGGGGGCATCAGTATCCCGGCGTGATCCTCTTCGTGATCGACGAGAGCAACGGCGGGGATGCGATCGTGGCCGGCCCGAAGGTGGCCACGATCGACGACCTCAATCACCCCCGCATCCGGATCGCTTTCACCCCTGACTCGCCGAGCGAGTTCCTCCTCAAGGCCACGGCCTCCCACTTCAACCTCGAGATCCTCAAGCACCCCGGGCCGTGGCGCGTGGAGACGGAGGGCGCGGAGGAGGCTCTGGCGAAACTCCGGGCCAACGCCGTGGATGCCGCCGTCCTGTGGGAACCGGAAGTGAGCCGGGCGCTCAAGCTGCCCGGTGTGAAGAAGCTCACGAGCACCGCCGAGAGCGACGATCTGATCATCGACATCCTCGTGGCTCATCGCCGCCTCGTCAAGGAGAAGCCCGAACTCGTCGCCCGCTTCGTCAAGGCCTACTTCGAGGCGCTCTACTACTACCGCAAGGATGAGGAGATCCTCCTCGAACAGGCGGCCAACGACGCGAAGACGGCCTCTCCGGAAGATGCCAGGACGATGCTCTCCGGGATCGAACTCGTCAACTTCACGGAGAACTGTCACTACTGGTTCGGGATCGGGGAGGCGATCTTCTCTCCCCAGGAGAAGCTCCCCGAGATCATCGAGGATACCGTGGCGATCTTCCGCGATACGGGGGACCTCGACGGCGATCCCCTCGAGGGGGACCCCTACCGGATCATGAACTCCGGTTTCCTCGCCGACCTCTACACGACCGGTTTCACCGGTGGGAGCGTGCTACGTTCGAAGTTCTCCACCCCCCCACCCGGCGAGGCCTCCCCCACCCCTTCCC
>CAZTSL010000165.1:0-8500 GCA_964616915.1 uncultured bacterium | reverse complement strand
CTCTTCCCTTCGATTGACGCGCCTGATGGGGGGGTGTATAATTTTCCCGTCGTTTCCTTCTCCCCGCTGAGAGGAGCCTATGAAGCGGTCACGGATCGGAATCGTTCTGCTCTCTACCTCCTTTTCGTTCTTTTTGCTCGGCGCAGCGGCCGCATGGGGGCAGGGGCCCCTGGCGAAAGCCCCCCGCCTCTTGCTCATGCCCCTCGAAACGCACGACATCTCGGACGAGGAGGCCCGGGTGATGGTGATCTTTCTGCACCGGGCACTCGAGGAACGGGGGACCTTCGAGGTGATCGATCCGGACGAGGCACGAAAGGCCTTGCGCGACAGGGAGATCGAGGAACTCGTGAACCAGGGGATCGGCTATTTCCAGAGCGCGAAGCTCGACCGTGCGGCGCAATCGTTCAACGAGGCGCTCAACCTGCTCGAACGGGAGCCGGTCCGGCTCACGGAGGGCCAGTGGCTCGTCGATATCCACCTCTATCTCGGCATGATCTATCAGAATTCCGGTTTTCCCGAACAGGCGGCCGAGGCCCTTCGGCGGGTGGTGGAGATCCAGCCCGAAAAACGGCTCGATCCGAGCTTCTTCTCTCCGGAGATCATCGAGATGTTCAACGATGTCCAGCGGAAGATCCTGGATCTTCCAAGGAGTTCGCTCGAGATCTCCTCTACGCCGGTGGGTGCGGCGGTCTATCTCGACGGTTTCCTCGAGGGGGTCACCCCGCTGCGGATCACAGACCTGGTGATCGGGCGGCACTATCTGCGCCTGGAGAAGGAGGGGTACCGGGCCTGGACGACCTCCCTCGTGGCCGATTGGACGAATCCTCTTCATTTCTCCCCCACCCTCGAAGCGATCGATCGTTTTGAGACGGCCCTGCGCAACGGAGAGAAACTGAAGGCCGATTTCGTCTTCCTCGGCTCCCTCTTCTTCACGGAGGGGGAGTATTCGATCGAATCGCAGCTCATCGATGTGAATCTGCAAAAGGCGTATCCCCTCCCGCGGCAGGCATCCCTCTCCCCCACGGAGCTGGCCACGCTGATCGCGGCGAGGATGGAACCCACGCAACGGCCATCGCCCCCCCCCGGCGTGAGCGCCCCTTCTCTCCCCCCCCCTCCGGCACGAAGCTGGTACAGGAACCCCTGGGTATGGGGGGGGGTCGGCCTCCTGATCGGGGTAGGATCTGCGTTGGCCGTGACCCTCACCACGACCGGCGACGGGGTCGCTCCGGATGGGAACGGAGAAAACGGCGTTCCGCCGATCGAGACGGGGGACGTGCTGGTGCAGTGGCCTTGAGTCCCCCCATGCGTTGCAACCCATCCGGAAGGGCATGGACGACGATCTCCCTGCCCCACCTCTTCCCGCTCCTCTTCCTCCTGATCGGTGTGGGGTGTGGGGATGCCCCCTCCATTGCGCCGGGGATGGTCCCCCTGGCCCTGAGGCTCGAGTTCCAGGGAGAGATCCCTCCGGAGATGGTGGAATGTCCGGAGGGGCGTTTCCCGGCGGAGGTGACCCACGTCCTCGTGGAGGTCTCGGGACGGGGATTCTCGCGGAGGTTCGCGATCTTCAGCGTGGAGCAACAGGCCGGCATCCTCACGGACATTCCGGCGGGCACCAACCGCACGGTCCGCGTCTTCGGCCTCGACGGCACCGACATCTTCGACCCCGATACGTGGATCTATGCCTGGGGGGAGAAGTTCCCCGTGACCGTGACCTCCAAGCCAGCCTCCTCTTCCGGCGAAAACCCGAACGAAGGGGTGACGAACGTGACGGTCGATGTCGCCTGTGTTCCGGCGACGATGCGATTCTCCCTCGTCTACCCCGAAACGTTCGATCCGGCGAGTGCCGGGATCTCCCGCGTCGATGTCTCCTTGAGCAATCCGGACGACACGCTCCACACCCGCTGGAGTGATGTGCGGCTCGATCAGCTCGCCGTGGCGATCGATGCCGACCATGCCGCGGTGCTCCCCGGCCGCCGGAGGATCGTACGGCTCGAGGCCCTCGATGGGGGACGGATCGTGGCACGGGGGGAAAACCGCAACGTGGAACTCCCCCCCGGCACCGTCACCGACGTCCCGATCTTCTTCGCGCCGGTGGAGACCTTCCTCCCGCTGGGCACCCGGATGCCGGAGGCCCGTGCCGCCCACGAAACGACGCCGATCGGGGAAGGGGCGGTCATGATCTCCGGTGGCCTCACCACGCCTCTCGTTCCCGCGACCGCCCCCCTCCTCTTCCGGATCAACGAGAGCCTCAACAACCTCTTCACGCCGATCTCCTCGCTCCAGGAAACGGCTGGACGGGAATGCGCCGACTACGTCCCTCAGCAGCGCTACGGCCATACGGTCACGCCCCTCTCCAAGGCCGAGGGTGGGATCGAACTCCTGATCGCTGGCGGTATTACGGCCGACGGCGCGGCCACCGAGCGGACCGAGATCTTCGACCCCGCAACCGGCTCCCTCTGCCCTGGCCCCCCGATGCAGGATGCCCGGGCCTTCCATGCCGCGGTCCGTCTCCCGGACGGTCGGGTCCTCATTACCGGTGGCGTCAACGCGGTCCAGGGGCAATTCCCCCAGAACTTCGGCGGCATTCTCAAAACCGCCGAGATCTTCAACGACCGGAAATTCGAACGACTCCTTCCCGCCAACGAGTGCCCTTGCGGCACGAGTTCCGAACAGCGCAAGTGCCTCTTCGAGCCCAGGGCCGGTCATACCGCTACGCTCCTCGCCGACGGAACCGTATTCATCTCCGGGGGTCTGACCGAGCGGGATGGGGCGGTCGTCTCCACGAACACGATCGAGCGTTTCTTCCCCCGCTCCGATGTATTCGAACTCTATCTCGAGGATACGGAGTCGAACCCCAACGGGGAACAATGTGATCCGTCAGGCTCCCCCCCCGCCGGGATGATCACGATGGCGCAGGCTCGGGCCTTCCACCAGGCCACCGCTCTCCACGACCCGGCCAATCCCGACGACTTCGGACTCGTCGTTCTGACCGGCGGGGTCGATCGCACCGCTGACGGAGAGGACCATATCACGAGTTCCATCGAGATCTTCGATCCGGAGGAACGCGCCATCCATCAACCAAGGAAGGGGGACGATCCGAGCGACGGTTTCCAGGACGAAGGAGAGGTCGTGAAACTCGTCTGCCGCCGCGCCTACCACCAGGCCACCGCGATCGACCGGGAGAATATCTTGATCTCCGGAGGAATCGGCGGGAACAACGATGTCGGGGAGGGGGATCGGTGCAAGACGGGTGCGGCCACCTTCGACGTGGTCCTCGATACCGTCGAGATCTACACCGTGACCACCGAACGGATCGAACGCAAGAAGATGAACGAACCGCGCTGGCTCCACCGACAGATCCTCCTTCCCGAATGCATGCTCCTCACCACCGGCGGTTTCAAACGGAACGACGGCACTGCGCTCGACAGCGCGGAGATCTATCCCCTTTCCCATCGCTGCCCCTGAACCCCGCCAGGCTGCATGGCCCCCTCGTGCGCCCTACGTGCCGATCGGGTGGGGTTACTCGGGGGGGTGGGAAGCGAAGCGGGAGCGTTCGAGGGGAGAGGATGGGGAGGACGACGCCTCCGAGACGCCCTCGGCTTCTAGAAGGGTTTCGAAGTCTTCGTTCTCTTTCGCGGCGAGCGCATGCGCCTCGATCGCACCCACCCGCCGGTTCAACTCCGCCATGATTTCGTCTTCGCGCAGGGTGAAGACATCACGCCCTTCGGCATTCAAGGCATCGAGGACGCTCTTGATCCGGATCTGCTTCAAGGGGCGGGCGGGAAGGTACCCCTTCGCCCCGTTCACGACCCGGATGAGGAGGTGCTGGCGGACCATCGAAGCGAGGATCGAATCGATCACCGCTTCCGGCAAGAGGAGTTCCCGGGCCAGTTCCTCCCGGGAGTAAGGGCGTTCCCCCGCCAGAAAGCGCTTCCCGATCGCATGAAAAGCCCGAAGCGCCACGAGACCCCGGAATCTCATACTGATCTTCGGCATGAACTTCACGGGGCGATAGGCATCGACGTTCTGGAACGCATAGGTGATCTCCGCCCCGAAGAGGATGAGGAGCCAGGAGATGTGCAGCCAGAGGAGGAAGAGGGGCAGCGCGGCCAGTGTCCCATAGATCGCGCTGTTGCGCGAAACCCCGATCTGGAAGTGGAGATAGAGCTTCTGCGTCATGATCCAGAGGGTACCCCCGAGCGTTCCCCCAAGGAGGCCGGAGACGAGCTTCACCTTCGTGTTCGGCAGATAGACGTAGATGAAGGAGACCGCGATACAGAGGAAGACACCGGGGGCCAGCTTGAGCAGACTCTGCATGTAGGCGCCCACCAGGCCGAGATGGACGAACTTCTTCTGCACCGCGTCACTGACCAGGAGCGCGTTGGCCGTCGTTTGAAGACCTGCCACGAGCGGGAAGATGAGCGCAATGCTGACGTAGTCGGTGAACTTCCGGGAGATGGCCCGGTGCTTGCGGGTCCCCCAGATGTTGTTGAAGGCGTGCTCCATGTTTCCGAGCACGCTGATGAGCGCCCAGAGGAGCACCAGGATTCCGAAACCGGCGATCAGCCCCCCACGGGCGTTTTCGAGCGCGGCCTTGCTGAACTCGATCAGCTTGTCGGCGATCTCCTCCTGCCCTTCGAGGTTCTGGTACACGAATTCCTCCAGGATCCCCTGGAGACCGAACCCCTTGGCCATCGCAAAGGCGAGCGCCAGGACCGGCACGATCGACATCATCGAGGAGAAGGTGAGCGCGCCGGCGCGAAGGAGGCATTTGTCCTCGATGAAGCCACGAAAGGCCAGGACCGGTACCCGGAAAAACTTGACGAGAAACACGAATCCCACGGAGCGGCCCGCAAGCTCGGGATCGAGATGGGGAACGACGAGCAGATGCCCGAACGTTCGAAGAGAACGAAGAAGGGAACGAAGAAGACGAAGCACGTTCTTCCCCTCGATCATCACGCCTCCGGAACGATGAGGATGAGGAGGATCCGGCTCTGCCCCCCACTCTCTCCGAAACCATCTGCGGTGATCCGCTCTGCGGCGATGTGATGCGCCTCCACGAAGTAGCGTTTGACCCGCATGGCCTGCTTCCCCGAGATCAGGACGTTCTCCTCGAAGCGGTCGGCCTCGGCATGGTACCCCTCGACGAGGAGGGGGATGTCGGGAAAATCGGTGCAGATGGCGGCAATCGGATCGAGGAGCGTATAGGCTTCCGGGCGGAGTTCGTCCGAATCGGAGACGAAGAGCGCCGCGGCGGAAAGGGAGATCTCGATCCCCCGGTCGGTGAGCGTTGCCTCGCCGGAAGGGAGGTGCGCCAACCGCTCCAGGATCGCCTGGCGGGTGTTCGACCGGCTGGTTTCGACCTCCCTGGCCGCGATATCGAGGGCGCGGTTCATCGCTTCGATGGCGTCCTGCCGAACGCTCTCGGCCAGGATCCGGGCCCGATCGAAGGCTTCGTGCTCGAAGGCGACCTCGGCCTCGGCCAGATTCTTACGGGCGCGTTCGTAGATCTCCGGGACGTGGCGGGGGGCATCGGCACCCTCCGCGCTGTAGAGCGCCTCCTTGGCCTTGCCGAGTGCCTCGCTCGCCGCGGCCCGGGCCCTGGCGGCGAGGATCTTCTCGAGCTGGGCGATCTCGCGCTCGATCCCCTCGAGTTCGACGGTCGCCTCGTTGGCGGCGAGTCTCGCTTCTTCCAGTCGGATGGTGGTGCGTTTGATCTCCTCTTCGAGGCGGGCGGTCTCGCCGACCACCTGCGCGGTGTCCGCCCGGATGCGGGCAAGGGTGGCGTAGTGCTTCGCCGCCTCGATATCGCCGCGCTTTCGCGCGGCCTCCGCTTCGTCGAGATTGCGGCGAGCCTCGACGACGAGATGGGGGGGGATCCGCAGTTCCCGCTCACCCTCGAAGGCGGCCACGCGCGCCTGGGCGTCGATCAACTCGGGGGGGGGCTTGGGGACCGAGCATCCCGAAGGGGCAAGGAGGAGAACGCAAATGTGCAGAACACCGATGCGGTTCATGGGTTCTCCTCTTCCTGGCGGCGCAGACGCTGAAGTTTCTCCCTCGCTGCCTCGAGCGCACGCTCGATCCGTTGGGCCTCCTCCTCCTTCTTCTTGGCTTCCTCTGCGAGCTTTCGGGCCTTCTGAGTCATCTCCTCGAGGGTGAGGAGGGCCCGGAGATAATCGAGCTGGACCGCGACGAGTTCGGCTCGTGCCTCGGCGCGTGCCTTCTGCCCCGAGAGATCGAAGGCACGGGCTTGTTTCAGCCATACTTCTGCCTCTTCGAGTGCCTCGGTGGCGCGGGGCCCGGGGTTCCGCTTCCGCACTTCTGCCAGCGTTCGGTCATACTCGTCGAGTCTTTCGCTCAGGGATGCGGCCTCCCCATGGAGCGGCGCTGGGAGGGGATGGAGGAACAGCGCAAGAAGCAAGATCGTTGCCCAACGGGACCCAAGGAGATGGCGGTCTGCATCTTTCATTCATGAAGCTCACGACATGCCCTCACGAGGTCCCCCTCCCAATCTGGACGTGCGCAGTGTGCCGGAGGGGGGCCGCCGGGCGTGAGAGGGGTAAGGCGCACCGCAGGCGGGGGCAATGACCCACCCGTCCGGGAGAGAAATTACGCCCGGAAGGCTTCCATCTCTTCCTGTTCCTCCTTGCAGCGGATGCAGAGTTCCGCCACGGGGCGGGCCTCGAGTCGGCTACGGCCGATCTCCTCCTCGCACTCCTCACAGATTCCGTAGGTTCCCATATCGATCTTCCGAAGGGATTTCTCGATCTTGTTGAGGAGTTTGCGCTCGCGATCCAGAAGGCGGAACCCAATATGTTGCGCGATTTCCGAAGTTGCGAAATCGACTTCGTCCTGGAGATCGTCGGTATGGGGATCCCGGATCTCTTCGGCGGCCTCTGCCGCCTTTCGTAAGATCTTTTCGCGTTCTTCGAGCAACAGCGCCTTGAAATGTTGCAAGTCTTGAGCGTTCATTCTCTCCCAGCTCCTTTCTTCCCGGACAATCATGGGGTTGCAATGGGGTTTCTCCGTGTTCGAATACGGATAGGGATTCACGATCCTTTTCGGGGGATGGTGAGATCTCGTCCATCAACCCGGCGCTGTGGCGACCTCCTGGCTCTTTCGCATCTTCTTGACGATTTCGGCGGCGACCTTGAGGTAGGCCTGTGCCCCTTTCGACTGAGGATTCTGGACGACGATGGGCCTTCCCGCCGCGAAACCGGCGGTCAAGTCCTCATGGCGGGGGATCGCGGTGTGGAACACCACCTCTGCGGGGAAGATCTGGCGAACCTGCTCGGAGATCTGGCGGGTGATCTGGAAGCGGGGATCGTACATCGTCAGGAGCAGGCCTTCGATCTGCAAGGCGGGATTGGCCTGGATCCGGGCCTTGCGGATCGCGCGCAGGATCTGCGTGAGCGTCTTGAGCGCCAGGGGTTCGCACTGGAGCGGCACGAGCACGGAGTCGGCGACCGAGAGCGCGTTCATCGTCAGATCCCCCATTCCAGGGGGACAGTCCATCAGGATGATGTCGCACGACTTGTTGACCGCCCGGATGATGTGATTGAGGATTTCGGGGGTCTCGATCGAGAGCATCAGTTCCTGCTTCTTGCGGACCGACTGTCCCCGCCCGGCCGGGATCACCTTGAGCAGCCGGATCGAGGTCGAGCAGATCACCTCGCGCAGGCTCTTCTCACCGGCGAAGACATCGTAGATTCCGAACTGCGTCTGCGTTTCCGGCAGGCCGAACCCGAGGGCGGCGGCCCCCTGCTCGTCGAGGTCGATGATGAGCGTCTTGAGCTGCATCGAAGCAAACGATGCCGCCAGATTCACGGTGGTGGTCGTCTTCCCCACCCCCCCCTTCTGGCTGGCGACGGCGATCACTTTTCCCATGTAGGCCTCCAAGCTGGCTTCGATTCCAACGACGTTCCCCTCGCGAGGGGGGTAGCAGACCTGCCGTCTCCCCGTGACGTTCCCTTCCGGGAGAAAGGATCGGTCTATGGACGACGGGAAGCCTGCACCACGGCTTTGAGCCGGCGAAACGCGAGACGCACCGGCATGTACCGGGCCTCGTCCTCATCCCCGGAGCGCGGGGCGGATGGGGCGGGCCGGGTGACCGCTCCCCCTCCCCGCATGGCTGCTCCCCTCTCCTTCGGCAGAGGAGGGGACTTCGGCTGCTCTCCCGCCTTGCGGGTGGGGGAGGTCTGGAGGAATTCACGGAAGAGTTCCGCTGCTTCGAACGTCTCCCTGAAAATCCCCTCCGGGGCGGATGCTTCGTTCGGCCGTCCTGACTGCATGGTCTCCCTCGGCGATCGGGTTTGCTCCACTCGAAATCCGCTTTCGCGATCCCTCCGACCTGCCAGGCCGCGATCGGCTCCGAGGGGGGGGCGAAACGCCTTCGGCTTCCAGCCTGCCTGGCGGATCCTCTGCTTCGCCACCGGTGGCGATCTTCAAGCCTAACAACCCCGTAAGGAATTGTCAAGTTTTCGGCATTCCGGCGCAGGAT
>CAZTSL010000164.1:0-8607 GCA_964616915.1 uncultured bacterium | reverse complement strand
TCGATGCCGGCATCGAACTCGTGGTCTGCATCACGGAGGGGATCCCGGTCAAGGAGATGGCCGCGGTCAAGCACAACCTCGGTGCAACGAAGCTGATCGGCCCCAACTGCCCCGGGATCATCTCGCCGGGGAAGTGCAAGGTCGGCATCATGCCCGGTTTCGTCCATCGTCCCGGCCCCGTGGGGGTCATCTCACGCAGCGGTACGCTCACCTACGAGGCGGTCGGTCAGCTCACGGCCCTCGACATCGGACAGTCCACCTGTATCGGCATCGGGGGAGACCCGATCGTGGGACTCTCCTTCATCGACTGTCTGAGCGCCTTCGAGGAGGATCCCGAGACGAAGGCGATCGTGATGATCGGGGAGATCGGAGGGACTGCCGAGGAAGAGGCCGCGGCCTTCATCGAAGAGCATGTCACGAAACCGGTCGTGAGCTTCATCGCGGGGCAGACCGCTCCCCCGGGCAAACGGATGGGACACGCCGGCGCGATCATCTCCGGTGGGAAGGGAACGGCTGCCGAAAAGATGCAGGCGCTTCGCGCCGCCGGGATCCACGTCGTGGAAAGCCCCGCCCGCATCGGAGAAACGGTCCGCGGCTGTCTGGCGTGAACCGTCACGTCCCCCGCCTTGCGGCGCCCTTGACCCTTTGCCGCCAGGCGGATAGGATAGGGCGACTCGCCAAGCGGAAGGGGATCGCAAGATGGAAGGAAAGACCCCGACAGAGCAGGATCAGGCCCCCCTCCTCTCCGTTCGGAACCTCCACACGAGTTTCCGGACGCAAGAGGGAATCGTTCGGGCCGTCAACGGGGTCTCCTTCGATCTCGCACGCGGCGCCTCCCTCGGCATCGTCGGTGAGAGCGGCAGCGGCAAGAGCGTGCTCAATCTCTCGATCATGGGGTTGATCCCCTCCCCGCCGGGGCGGATCGAAAAGGGGGAGGTGATCTTCGACGGCCGTGACCTCCTCCGCCTCTCCTCCGGTGAACTGCGCGCCCTGCGGGGGAGACGGATCTCGATGATCTTCCAGGATCCGATGACCTCGCTCAACCCCTTCCTGCGGATCGGTCGCCAGCTCGCGGAGGTGCTCGAGGTGCACCTGCGGCGCCGGCGCTTCCCCGCGCTCTACGAGTCGGTCCGGATGCTCGAGCGGGTCGGGATCCCGGCGGCAGCCGAGCGGGTCTTCGGCTACCCCCACCAGTTCTCCGGGGGGATGCGCCAGCGGGTGATGATCGCGATGGCGCTCCTTTGCCGCCCCGAACTCCTGATCGCCGACGAACCGACGACCGCGCTCGATGTCACGATCCAGGCGCAGATTCTCGATCTCATCCGGGCGTTGCGCGAGGAATTCCATACCGCCGTGATCCTGATCACGCACGATCTGGGGGTCGTGGCGGGGATGTGCGAGGAGATCGCGGTGATGTATGCCGGCCGGATCGTGGAATATGGCCCGGTTCACCGGATCTTCGCCCAGCCCCGGCACCCCTACACGCTCGGTCTCTTGCGCTCCGTGCCCCGGGTCGATTCCCGGGAGCGCTCCCCCCTCGTTCCGATCCGCGGAACGCCTCCCGATCTGACGCGGCTGCCACCAGGATGCCCCTTTGCGCCGCGTTGTGACGTTGCCATCGCCCGCTGCAAGGAAGCCGATCCACCCGCGCGTGAACCCGCTGCCGGCCACCGGGTCCATTGTTGGGTCGAGGACCCACGACCGCCGGAAGGGGCATCCGTTGCGTGAGTGGCTCCGGCGCTCGACGTATCCTTGACAATCGAACCGTCAACCGGGCGGAGAGGGCTCGCACCTCGTTCCGCCGAAGTGGGAAGATCATGTTCTCCAAGGAAACCCTGAAGAAGATCCGCGAAGTGATCCAGCACTATCCACCCGATCGCAAGGAAGCCGCCATGCTCCCCGTGCTCCATCTCGTCCAGGCGGAACTCGGTCATCTTCCCCTCGAAGCGATGGAAGAGGTCGCCGAGATCCTCGAGGTTCCACCCGTGCGGGTCTACAGCACCGCGACCTTCTACACGATGTTTCACCTCGAGCCGGTCGGCGAGTACCACGTCCAGGTGTGCAGGACGCTCTCCTGCTGGCTGCGCGGCGCCGAGGCGATCGAGCGCTGCCTGGAGAAGCGTCTGGGGATCAAGGTGGGAGAAACGACCCCTGACGGCCTCTTCACGCTCGATACCGCCGAGTGCCTCGCCTCCTGCAACACGGCTCCCGTCATGCAGATCAACGAGCGCTACTACGAGAACCTGACGGAGGAGAAGGCGGTGACGATCATCGATGAACTGGCGCGAAAGGCATCGAAGAAGAAGCAGACCGGCTGAAGGAGGAATGCGCCGCGGAACCGGAGCCCCTATTCCCATCGAAGGGAGGGATGAGGCGATCTCCGGGAAGACGTCGAAATGCAACGCCACCGGCGCATTCCCCTCGCCGACGGCCGGGAGCGGAGGCGCGCAGAAGCGCCGGGGCAAGGAAGGGAAAGATGACGGAACGAATCGTCCTCAAGCATGAAGGGATCCCCAACATCCACGAGATCGAGGTCTATCGGGAACATGGGGGCTTCCAGGCCCTGGAAAAGGCGCTCTCGATGAAACCGGAAGCGATCGTCGAGGAGGTGAAGACCTCGGGTCTGCGCGGCCGTGGGGGGGCCGGCTTCCCCTGCGGCCTCAAGTGGAGCTTCATCCCTCGCGACTCGGGGAAACCGGTCTATCTCTGCTGCAACGCCGACGAGGGGGAACCCGGCACCTTCAAGGACCGCCACCTCATGGAGACCGACCCGCTGCTGCTCATCGAGGGGATCACGATCGCCAGCTATGCGCTCGGTGTGGCCCATGCCTATATCTACCTGCGCGGGGAGTTCTTCTGGATCTACGACATCCTCCAGCGCGCGATCGAAGCGGCCAAAAAGGCGAAATACCTCGGAAAGGGGATCCTCGGCTCCGACTTCTCCCTCGAGATCACCGTTCACCGGGGGGCGGGCGCCTATATCTGCGGCGAGGAGACCGCGCTCCTCGAATCGCTCGAAGGGAAGCGGGGCTACCCCCGGCTCAAACCCCCCTTCCCCGCAACGGTCGGCCTCTTTTCCTGCCCCACGGCGATCAACAACGTCGAGACGCTCATGTGCATCCCCGACATCGTGGCCAAGGGGGGGGAATGGTTCGCCGGGATCGGCACGCCGCGCAACACCGGCACCCGCGTCTATGGGATCAGCGGTCATGTGAAGAAGCCCTGTCTCGTGGAACTCCCGATGGGGGTCACGCTGCGGGAGTTGATCTACGAGCATGCCGGCGGCGTCCTCGAGGACCGCGCGATCAAGGCGATCATTCCGGGCGGGATCTCCACCCCGATGCTCACCCCCGAACACCTCGACGTCAAGGCCGACTTCGACTCCCTGGCCGCGGTCGGCTCCCTGGCCGGCACCGGCGGGGTCATCGTCCTCGACGAGACGACCGACATCGTTCAGGCCACGATGGTCCTCTCCCGTTTCTACGCGCACGAATCGTGCGGCCAGTGTACCCCCTGCCGGGAGGGCTCCCCCTGGCTCTACAAGATCGTCAAACGGATCGCCCAAGGGCGGGGACGCCCCGAGGATCTCGACCTCCTCCTCGACATCTGCGGCAACATGGGGCGGCGCACGATCTGCGCCTTCGCCGATGCCGCGATCACGCCGGTGCGGGGTGCCCTCCAGCATTTCCGTCACGAATTCGAGGCATACATCTCCCGCGGCGCCGCCGTGGCCTCTCGATAGGAAGTGAACGCGATGTCTGAACGAATCACCTTCAAGGTCAACGGGAAACCGATCACCGTTCCCAAGGGGACGCGGGTGCTCGAAGCGCTCCGGCAAAACGGGATCCCCGTCCCGCACTACTGTTATCATCCCAAACTCTCCGTGGCGGGCAACTGCCGCCTCTGCATGGTGGAGGCGAAGGGACCCAACGACAAGGCCCCCCGTCTTCAGATCTCCTGTTCCCTCCCTGCGGCCGAGGGGATGGAGGTCTTCACGGAGACGGAGACCGTGGCCCAGGCACGGCGCGGCGTCCTCGAGTTCCTTCTGACCAATCATCCGCTCGACTGTCCGATCTGTGACCGGGTGGGGGAGTGCCGGCTCCAGGACTACGCCTTCCAATACGCGCCTCCTCACAGCCGCTACGTCGAGGAGAAACGGGTCCACCGCTACCAGGATCTCGGTCCTCACGTCGAGCGGGACATGGATCGCTGCATCATCTGCACCCGCTGTACCCGCTTCATGGAGGAGATCGCCAACTACGAGGAATACGGTGTCTTCTTCCGGGGGGAGCGGACCGAGGTGGGCGCTTTCCCCGGGAAGACGCTCGAGAGCAACTTTGCGGGCAACATGATCGATGTTTGCCCCGTCGGCGCGCTCACGGACAAAGTATTCCGGTTCAAGGCCCGGGTCTACGACCTCGTGCATCGTCCGTCGGTCTGTACGCAGTGCTCCGCCGGGTGCAACATCCTGTTGGGCACCAAGGGGAGGCACGTGCTCCGCGTGAAACCGAGGGAGAATCCGGCGGTCAACGACGAATGGATCTGCGACACCGGCCGTTTCGAACTCGGCTGGTACGGCGCCGGGGAACGAATCGAGACCCCCTACCTCCGCAAGGAGGGAACGCTCGTTCCTGTCCTCTGGGAGGAAGCGGCCCGCTACCTGGCCCGCCGGATCGGAGAGATCAAGGAGCGCTTCGGCGCCCAGGCGCTGGGGGGAATCGCTTCCCCCACGGAAACGAACGAAGGGCTCTACCTCTTCCAGAAGTTCTTCCGTACCGTCGTCGGTTCGGGGAACGTGGCCATTCCCACCTTCTTCGGCAAGACGCCCGCCCCCCACGACCTCCTCGGGGAGGCCTACGGCGTGGCCGCGGCAACGGCCTCGATCGAGGGGATCCGACACGCCCCCCTGATCGTGCTCGTGGGGGATCGGCTCCGGGAGGAGACCCCGATCCTCGAACTCGATATCATCCAGGCGGTCCGCAAGTTCGGTGCCACCCTCGTGCTCATCGATTTCCCCGACGAGCGGATGGGGAGACTGGCCCGCTACAAACTCCAGACGAAGAATGGGAGCGCTCCCCTCCTCGAGGCGCTGATCGGTGGTATTCTCGCAACGCCCGCCGAAGAGCGCGCGGCGGTCTGGCAGCCGGAACGGTGGGAAGGCTTCGAGGCCCTCAGAGGACGCCACCTCAACTACGATCTCGGGAAACTGACGAAGGAGACGGGCGTTCCGAAGACGCTCTTCCGGGAACTCGTCAAGGAGACGGCGCGGGCCTCGGCACCCCTCTTCCTCTACGCGGCGGGGCGCGACGTCGAGGATACGCGGACGTTGCGGGCGCTCATCGCGCTCTCCCTCATGGCCCATGCTCCCGACGATCCGTGGGGGGGGATCATGGCGCTCTACCGGGAGGGCAACCTCCAGGGGGCCTTCGACATGGGGGTCCACCCCCATCGGCTCCCCGGCCATCGTGTGCTTTCCGACGCCGCTCCCCTCGAAGCCGCCTGGGGCGTCGAATTGCCGAAAGAACCCGGCTTCGGCGGGAAGCGTGACCTCCTCGAGGCGCTCCGTTCCCTGCGGGGGCTCTACCTCTGCGCCGAGACCTGGCGGATGGACCGGGAGATGGAGGGAATCTTCCGGGAACTCGACCTTCTCGTCGTCCAGGCGATGCGGATGAACGAGGCGACAGCGCACGCGCACCTCGTGCTCCCCGCCCTCTCTCCTGCCGAACAGGACGGTACGGTCACGAACATCGAACGTCGCGTTCAGCGGATCCCTGCTGCCTACGGCACTCCGATCGATGTTCTTCCCCCCTGGGAAAGCTTCTCGCTCCTCGCCGACGCGCTCGGTGTTTCATGGGAGTACCGGAACACCGAGTCGGTCCTCCGGGAGATGAGCGAACTCATCCCCCAATACCGGGCGATCTCTCTTGCCTCGATCGGGATGCAAGGCCGCCCCTGGCCGCTCTATGCGCCGGAGGACTTCACCCCCCGCTATCTCCTCGACTGACCCCACGGCGAAGGGAGTGCCGCTGCCGGGCGGTGCTCCCGCCAGAGGGAAGGGATCTATTCGAATCGGAGCGCTTCGATCGGGTCGAGTTCGGCGGCCCGTTTCGCCGGCATCCACCCGAAGAAGAGGCCGGTGGCCATCGAAGCGAAGAATCCCACGACTCCCGACCAGACCGGGATCGTCAAGGGCCAATCGGGAAAGAAGGTCCGCAGGATCGCGGTAGCGATCGCGATGAGCCCAACGGCCCCGGTGATTCCGAGCAACCCGCCGATCCCCCCGATGATGGCCGCTTCGGCGACGAACTGCCGCCGGATCTCCTCCCGGGAGGCGCCCAGCGCCCGGCGGATGCCGATTTCCCGGGTCCTTCGGGTCACGCTGAAGAGCATGATGTTCATGATGTTGATCCCCCCCACGACGAGCGAAATCCCGGCCGTGGCATAGATGAGGAGATGGATCGCGAGGTAGATCAACCGCTCGGTCGCATTCGTCTCCTCCTCCTTCACCGCGAAGTTCGGCACGCCGTAGTGGGTTCGAGTGAGGAGCGCCTCGAGAAATTTCCGGGTCATGGCGATCTGACGCTCCAGGGTCGGTATCCAGGGGATCTGCACGTAGAGGGTGTCGAAGTGTTCCCTTTCCTGGAAGAAGAGACCGAAGGTACGATCCGGAACCAGGATCGTATCCTTCCAACTCCAGATGCCCTTCGGTCTGCCGGCAAAGGATTCGTCGGCCAGGACCCCGACGACCTGGCAGAGGATGCCGGCGATCTCGATGCGCTGCTTCTCCAGCATCCGGGGGCGGTGAAGCATCTCCGTATCGATCCGGGCGCCGACGATACAGACCCGTTCCCCACTCTCGAACTCCCTTGGGAGGAAGGGGCGCCCCCTCTCGACTTCGAAACGGTAGAATGCCCACGATTCCGGCGTGATTCCGAGGACCGTTGCGAACTTTCGTTCTCCTCGGTGGACCACGGAGGCATTCGAGCGTTTCCGTTCCCCGAAGGTGCGGTGCTCCGTAAAGAAGGGGGAGGAACGGATCATTTCGAGATCGCGGGGATCGAGGTCCTTCGTCGTCTTCTTCGCCGCTCTTCCCGTGAGCTTCTCCGGTTCGACCGTGATGACGTCCCGCTTTGCGATCCGTTCGTTCTCCCGTTCGATGACCCGTTCACCGGCGGTGAGGAAGGCGGCGAGGACGACGAGGGAACCGGTGCCGATCATCACCCCGAGGAGGGTGAGGAAGAGACGCAGCGGATGGGCACGCAGCGCCACGAAGACCTCACGCAGCGCTTCGAGAAAGGTCATCCTCACCGCTCCTGATGGCGGAAGAAGGTGCGCAGGAGAAAGAGGCCGAGCAGGTTGAGGAAAAGGAGCCATCCGGCAAGTCTATCGCCGCTCTCTGAAGCCGTACAGCCACATCCAGAATCAGGGGTGATCTCCTCGATGGGGTGTTCCTCGTCGCCGGGGAGTTCCTGGCGGGCGATCGCTTTCTCGCAGCGAATCGTCGCCTTCTCCTCGTAGACGTCGAGCCACCGGGCTACTGCGGCGTAGCCCTCCTCGCAGGTGCAGGTGGGGGAGCCGTTGAGGGGGAGACAAACCCCGTGCTCCCCGCAGGAGAATCCGTCACAGGGGTTCATGAAGTCTCCCCCCTCCCCGGAGAGTTCCTCCGGCGTCATGAAGTTCAGGGAGGCATCCTGGCAGGTCACGGTGAGGCGGCCGGTTGGGGAGATGACCCTTCGGGCCGTGAAGCCCTCGCCACAGATGCACCCCGTTGCCTCCTCGGTCAGCGCGCACGCCGAGGTCGGGCCGCAATAGGTGAAGGCGCACTGCCGTTCGAGTTCGGCCTCGAGGCCGTCACCGCTCTCCTGTCCCGTCTCTCCCTCACAACTGTAATCGGGGGGGAGATTGAGTCGAAAGCGATTCGAGACGTCACTCCCTTCCGACTCGAAGCGAAAGCGGGGGTCTTCCTTCATCTCTTCGGGAGACATCCGGGTGTAGAAGCGGGTGATGTAGGGGTAACCCTGCAAGAGGGCGATCAGCCGGTCGAAGGCCTCCTGCTGCTCCGCAGGGACGTAGCTGTTTTCGAGTTGCCGGATGACCTCGCTGGTGCCGTGCGCGTACTCCGTGAGGAAGGCGCGTCCCCCCGCCTCATCGACCTTGCGGGAGACGGTCTCGAAGTAGTTGTGCGTTCCCCTTTCCGGGTCGTAGATCAACTCGTCATCGCCGATCGTGATCGTCCCGTAGTTCTCGGGGACGTAGCGCCCCGCTCCCAGAACCCAGACGACGAACGACATCTCCGGCTCCGCGGCCACGGCGGTCAACCGCAGCGGGATCATGGGTGCTTTCGCCATGTATTCGAGGACGATCGGCGTGATGTCGGAGACCTCCTTTTCGGGCTGAAGCCGCATGGCGAAGAAGAACATCTTCTCTTCGACGTAGAGCCGGACGACCGGGATCATCGGTTCCGTGATCCGATATCCATTCTCCTGGAGCCACGAGACGAGCGCGTCGGGATCCTCCGAGCTGATCGTCACCGTATCGAAGGGGCCGACCTCCTGGCGCTGATGGATCGTCACTCCCCCCTCTTCCTCCCCCGACTCCGTCCCTGCT
>CAZTSL010000163.1:0-8751 GCA_964616915.1 uncultured bacterium | reverse complement strand
GAATGAGGAGGGCGAGAAAGGCAGAGATCATGCAGGAGGTTCACGTGGTTTCCAGAACACCCGGCGCCACGACGCACCAAGCGCACGTTCCAGAGCAACCCGCGGGGCAGGAATCCATACACCTTCCGAACCCTCCGAAGACGACTCCCCCGTGATCCAGGAACGCTTTCCGAACGTGTAAAAAATTCCTCCTCCTTTCTCTGCCTCTCGATTCCATTTCAATGAGAATTCCCTATTTT
Organism: uncultured bacterium; assembly: GCA_964616915.1. GTDB lineage: Bacteria > Myxococcota_A > CAZTSL01 > CAZTSL01 > CAZTSL01 > CAZTSL01. The sequence goes on along the minus strand of CAZTSL010000163.1, from coordinate 8,512 downwards.
TCCGCGATCTTGTCGAAATTCTCCCTCTGCTTCTCCACGTTGACAGGGTAACAATGCCATGCTAGAATGCGCCTGCTTTTTGCTGGGAGGATCCGGACCGCTGGAAGGATCCCGCCCCTTTGCCGGGCGAGCAGAATGGGGGCGATGACCAGAGCCAGGGGAATCGACAGGACGACCCAAGGCGGGGCCGACGGACCGAGCAGGACCGAGCCAGGTTGCAAGGTGCCGCGCCAAAGAGCAGTTCCCCCGTCGATCGGAGCCGGAGCCTCGAATCATCGTAGCGCAGAACGCGAACGCCCTCCGAGGGCGGAGGGACGACGCGCTCTTTTTTTTCGGAATCATGCAAGGGGAGATTCGATGAAATTCGAAGTTGGAGAGTTGGTGGTTTATCCTGCACTGGGCGTCGGCGTCATCGAACGGATCGAGGAGAAGCGGATCTACGACTCGCCGATGCTCTTCTATATCATCCGGATTCTCTCGAACAACACGACGGTCATGGTTCCCACGCAGAACGCGGAAGGGATCGGTCTCCGCCAGGTGACCCCCTCGGAGAACATCCCCAGGATCTACGAGATCCTCTCGGAGAAGAAGCGGCGCAAACGCAACGAATCGATGACGTGGAACCGTCGCTACAAGGCGTACATGGACAAGATCAAGACCGGCTCGGTCTTCGAGGTCGCCGAGGTGCTTCGAGACCTCTCCCTCCTCAAGACGACGAAGGACCTCTCCTTCGGAGAGCGGAAGGTGCTCGATACGGCCCGCAACCTCCTCGTCAAGGAACTCTCGATCGCCCAGAACACGGACGAGGCCCAGATCGAGCGGGATCTGCGCGCGATCTTCGCCTAGCCTTTTCCCTTTCGTTCCCCCCCTTCTCTTCCCCGTGGCGATTCACGGGGGCTGGCCGAAAGATCCTCCCATGGCCCTCGATCTTCCGAAACTTCGGATCGGCCACGGTTTCGACCTCCATCCCTTCGTCTCGGGGCGCACGTTGCGGCTCGGGGGGATCGAAGTCCCCCACGACAGGGGACTGGCAGGGCACTCCGACGGTGACGTCGTCCTCCACGCGCTCTGCGATGCCCTTCTCGGTGCCGGGGGGCTCGGCGATCTCGGCCGCCACTTTCCGAGCGACGACCCCGCACTCCGCGGGATCTCGAGTCTCCGTCTCCTCTCGGAGAGCTACGCCCGGGTAGGCGGGCAAGGCTATGTGCTCCTCGATGCCGACCTCACGATCGTGGCCGAGGCGCCGCGGCTCTCCCCATTCCTCCCCGCCATGGAGGAACGGATCGCCGGAACGCTCCACCTTGCCCGCGACGCGATCCACATCAAGGCGACGACCACCGATCACCTCGGGGCGATCGGCCGGGGAGAAGGGATCTCCACCACGGCCGTCGTCCTCCTTGCAAGACGAGGATCTTCTCGGTGTCGAGCGGATCTTTGAGCAGGGATCTCCGCCACGGCCATCCTTCCGCAAGCTCCATGCCGGCAAGCAGACCCCGATGAGGTCCCCCCCTCACGTGAGGAAATTCTCGAGCGAAAGGTCGGGATGCGTGTCGAGCAGATCGAGGAGACGAAGGAAGATCCGGGCCGTGATCTCCGCATCCTCCCAGGCACGGTGGTGAGAGGTCTGCTCGAACCCGAAATGCGCCGCCACCGTGGGAAGGCGATGGTTCGGAAGGCCAAGGAGCTTGCGGGACATCTTTACCGTGCAGATCCGGGCATTCCGGAGTTTTTTTCGGAGAATTTCCTCGACGTTTCTCTGGACGAAGTTCCAGTCGAAACCGACGTTGTGGGCCACGAAGATCGTCTCGCCCAGAAAATCGAGGAAATCGGGGAGCACCGCAGGGAGGGGAGGGGCATCGGCGACCATTTCGTTCGAGATGCCGGTCAGCCGTTCGATCTCGGGAGGCACCCCCCGGGTCGGCCGGATCAACTTTCCCCACGTGTCGGTGATCTCCCGTTCTTCCACCCGGACGGCACCGATTTCGATGATTTCCGCTTCGGCGGGACGCATCCCCGTCGTCTCGAGATCGACGACCGTGAAACGGTGGCCAGGGCTTTCGAGGCGCCAGAGGTCGGCGCTGGGATCGAAGCGGAAACGGGGATCGTCCCGGAGTGCCCGTTCGACGAGATGGCGCTGGACCTGCCGATCCCCGTGCCGGAAGTGAAAGATCTCCCGCGCGATCCGTTCGGGTGGAAACCCTCCCCCTTCCTCTCGTAGGAGCAGATAGAGCCGATCCTGAAGCGTCATCCCATCCCTCCTTGGCCAGGGAACCTTCCCTTTCGTCCCAAATTCCCGTATTCCCTCGAAATCACCGGCGTTCGATGAGATCCTGCCCGGTTTCATCCATCTACCCTACCCTACCACAGGGGGTTCAGGCGCATCAAGGTGAAAGGAGGGCATGTTGGGCCATTCGTAGACGGAAGGGTGGGGTCGCGCGATCCGCCATACGATCAGAATCGCCACGCGAAGGTGAGTGCGGCGTAGCCGTCGTGCTGGGCATCGATCTGCCGGGTCCGGGCGTCTTCCACGAAGAAAGCACCCCGAAGCGCCCCCTCCAGGGAGAGGTGAGGAAAGAGTTCGAGGGCGGCGGTCAGATAGAGATACTCGGCCGCAGCGTCGAAGTGGAAGAGATCCTTCCGATCCTCGAGATACGCCGTGGCATAGAAGAGATGGAGATCGATCCGGCGGCCCCACACCGGAAAGGGGAGATCGCGTATTCCGAGATCGACGGTGAAGGAGGGATCGGCCAGGATCCCTTCCCCCTCCCCCAGGAGGAAGCTCTCTTCATAGCGCACCCCAAGGGTGAAGCGGGAAAACCACGCATATTCGAGGCCCACCACGGGACCCGCCCGCAAAGGCCCTCCCTCCAGACGAGGGGGGATATCCCCAAGGGGCACGATCTCCAGGATTCCACGTGTCGAAATCGGAACCCCAGACCGGAGCGTCGGATAGAGCCCCCCGAAGTCGTTCGGAATGAAGTCGGCCTCGTGGAGTCTTCCTCCGAGCCGAAGGGAGAAACGGTGGCCATGATCGGGAGAGGCCAGATGTGCCGTTGCCACGAGCGATGTCCCGAACCCCAGCGTATCCCCACTGGAGAGCGCAGAGAGATCGAGCGTCGTGGTGATCCGGCACCCTTCGCTACATCGAAAGCGATCCTCGAGAAAGATCCCCCCCCCCGTGACGCGCCGCGCCTCCCCGCTGAACGTGGGCGCATCGAGATCCTGGACGAAGGTGAATCCGAACCTCAGCGTTCCCCTCCCCCGACGAGGGCGAACGAAGGGCGCGATCGCCACGAGATGGGGATCGGTGACGTCGTCGAGGAACACCTCTCCCCCCATGCGATCGAAATCGAAGCGGCCCTCGAAAGAGAGGGCATTGCGCACGATCCGAAGGGCCGGGAAGGAACGGCTCGCCAGATTGACGGGATACCGTTCGAGCAGGGCACCCGATCCCACCGTGACCGAACCGGTGCGTGACAAGGTGCCGGAGATCGACGCGCCCACCTGACCCAGCCGCACCGATTCGAGGGGACGGAGGAAGTCACTGAAACGTTCGTAGGGCCCAGGATCGAGGTGCGCTTCTCCCTCCCGCGGCGCAGGATCGAGGAAGAGGGGAAGGGCGAGGTCGATCCCAAGGGGCACCCCGGGGAAGAAGAGGGAAAGCCCCGGTGCAACGATCCCCCCCCCACGCCCTCCAAAGTGCGCCACCCCCGTGGCCAGGGAGAGCCGGTTCTCCTCCCCCCGCCAGGCGAGGGGGGCGTAACGGCCGATCGGACGGTCGATATCGTGCCTGGCATAGGTGAGTGGCGCCCGTCCCTCATGCTCTCGCGTCTCTTCAGAAGGCGGGGCGCTGGGGATCCCGGCAGGAGGGGATGGCGCCTCCGGAGATGGCGGGGCGGAAATCGGCAGCTTCCCCTCCGCAAGGAACACCGGTTCCTCCACCCCCACGATCCGCCGTGCGGTCTTGAAGCGATCCCGGTAATAGGGGGCATCGAGACGGTCGATACGCACCTCCCCCCCCCCCTGGGCCGCATGGATGAACCTCCCCTCCGAGAGATAGATCCCCACATGGGTGATCCGCTTTCTCCCGGGCGCCTTCACGAAGAAGAGGAGATCTCCGGTCTGCAGATCGCCGCGGGAGACCGCCCGTCCCCGCTTCGCCTGGTCGCGCGACACCCGTGGAAGGGTGTAGCCCACCTCCCGATAGACCCGCCATACGAACCCGGAACAGTCGAAGGCATGAGGACCCTCGGCCCCCCAGACGTAGGGGGCGCCAAGATAGCGCTGCGCATGTTCCACGATCCGGCGCTGCTTCTGCGCCACCTCCGCCGGAGAACGCGCAGAAAGCGAGCGAGGAAGGAACCCCCAGAGGAAAAGAAAGGTGAGGGGGAGCGCGACAACCCTACGGATCGACATACACGCTCACGGCCGGCATGAGGGACTCTCCTGCCCATCTGCGGCCTCGAGGTCGGGCGCTCGGATCGGGTGGGTGGCCCCATCCACGGTCATCTGGAAGTTGAGATCGAGCATCACCCGATCCTCCCGCTCCACGAAGATCACCTCGATGTCGTAATCCCCGGGTGTGACCGGCACGACCCCCGAGTCGGCACCGGGGTATCCGGCCTTTCCGATCCCGATGGCGGCATCGGCGGCCACGGCATCGCCGGTGGGATTCCGGTCGTTGATCCCATTCTGGTCGAGGTCGAAGAAGACGACGGCCAGATCATCGACCGGCGGGGTGGAGGCGAGGTTGACCTGGATCGCCGTCCCCCCCGGCGGGATCCGCAGCCGCGCCGTGTAGCGTACGGCCCACTCGTTCACCTGGGGGCTGAGGCAGAATCCATGATCGGGATCGATGTCGTTTGGTGAGAACCCCTGGCCCCCGGAGAAGGAGAAGGCCCGATCGTCGAGCATCCGGATGAAGCGGGTCTCCCGGACCTCGCCGGCACGCACCTGGGCACGCACGAAATCGACGGCGGAGCGGATCGAGCTTGCTTCGCTTGCCGGAATCGGGACCACTTCGCCCAGCAGCCCGTTGAAATGGAGCGGATCGGTGGGGGGAAATCCACGGACTTCCTCCCCATCGTCGAGACCGTCGTCGTCCGTGTCGGGGTCGTTCGGATCCGTTCCGAGCCGACGTTCCTCCTCGTTCGTCAGGCCATCGCCGTCGGCGTCGGTTTCGATGTTCGGGTCACAGGCATCGCCGATGCCGTCGAGATCGACGTCCTCCTGGTCGGCGTTGGGGGTGAAGGGGCAGTTGTCGTCGCATCGTTCGGTCGTCCCTTCGGTGCAGGGGTTGTCCCCCGGCGTGCCGTTGCCGTCGCCGTCGTCGAGAATGCCGTCGTTGTCGTCGTCGGCATCACAGGCATCCCCCCCCTGTTCGTCCGCATCGTGGTCCTGCTGGTCGGGGTTGAACGCATCGGGACAGTTGTCGCAGGGATCCCCCACGTTGTCGCCGTCGGCGTCGCGCTGGAGAGGGTTGGCGAGCGCGGGGCAGTTGTCCTCGGCATCGGGGATGTTGTCGCCGTCGGAGTCGTCGGTGTCGCAGGCATCCCCCTCGCCGTCCCCATTCGTGTCCCGCTGATCCGCGTTGGGCGCCTGCGGGCAGTTGTCGCATTCGTTGCCGAAACCGTCACCGTCGCTGTCGGTCTGGTCGGGATTGGCGCGCTCGGGGCAGTTGTCCTCGTCGTCGAGGACGCCGTCGCCGTCGATGTCGTTCGTGTCACAGGCATCGCCGATCAGATCGCCGTCGCTGTCGGCCTGGTCGGGGTTGAAGTCGGTGGGACAGTTGTCGCAGACCGTTCCGACGCCATCCCCGTCGCTATCGAGTTGATCGGGGTTCGGGTCGTCGGGACAGTTGTCGTCGATATCGACGACGCCATCCCGGTCGCGGTCATCGCAGGCGTCCCCCTGGCCGTTGCCGTCACCGTCGGCCTGATCGGGGTTGCGGTCCTGCGGGCAGTTGTCGCAGGCGTCTCCGACGCCGTCCCGGTCGCGGTCCGCCTGGTCCTCGTTTGCGGTATCGGGGCAGTTGTCCTCGTCATCGAGGATGCCGTCCCGGTCACGATCGTTCACGTCGCAGACGTCCCCCTCGCCATCCCCGTCGGTATCGAGCTGATCGGGATTCGGGTCGTCGGGACAGTTGTCGCAGGGATCCCCCACCCCGTCGCCGTCGCGATCGGCCTGATCGGGATTGGGATCCCCGGGGCAGTTGTCCTCCCCGTTGGGAGTGCCGTCGGCGTCGTCATCCTCGCAGGCATCCCCTTGGCCATCGCCATCGGAGTCCTCTTGACCTGGATTCACGAGGGTGGGGCAGTTGTCACAGACGTCGCCGACCCCGTCGTCGTCGGAATCCTCTTGACGGCGGTTCTCATCCTCCGGGCAGTTGTCGAGGCAATCGAGGACGCCGTCCTGATCGGCATCGCCGAGACAAAGGTCGAGCGTGGCCTCGATCGCACCGGCGATCCGCTCACCCGGCGTCTTCCCCCCGTAGCTGGGGTCGAAGCGCACGAAGCCGCTCACCCCTTCGAAGTCGGGCTCGGGGAGGGGGAGCCCCGATGCATAGGCCGTATAGACCGCACCCGCATCGTTCCAGTAGCGGAGACGACCCGGGGTGCCTGGCCCGATGTTGACCTGCGCGTCGGGAGCCACCCGCTCGGCCGGCAGCTCGAGGAGGAGGAGGCCGGCGTCCTGTCCCCCGGAGACCGAACCGTCGAGGCGAATGACCGCGCCGGTCACCAGGATCGAAACCGTGGGGAGACTCTGCACCACGGCGGCCCGGACCGTGGAGACCCCACCGTTGAAATCGGTGAAGTTGCCGTCCGGCGCCTTGAAGATCCCGTTGCCGTTCCCCACGTTCGGAGGGGCCGCTTCGTCGAAGAGGATCGCCTCGAAATTCGCCGCCAAGCCTCGGATCGGGATCGTTTCGGGAGAAACGACGGGAAGCGCCCGTGCCGGGAAGAAGGCCTCCACCCCTCCCCGCACCGGATCCCCGCTCTGGAAGCCGACGGCATCGAAGTGGATCGCACCGGCGATCGCCCGGTCGAGGGGAGCATTGTCGTCGAACCAGGAGAGGGTGCCGCCCACCCCGCCGAGGGAGACCGTGGCCCCCGCCACGGCGAGTTCCCGCAGGACGTTGATCTGGACCACCTCGTCACGAGTCGTGGCCGGGGAGGTCCGGGCCGCCAGCACTGTGACGGCCGGAAAACCATCGAAGGTCGCCGCCGCGGCGGAGGAACGCCCGTCGTTGAGATCGACCGTCCGCCCGAAATCCTCGAGGACGAAATTCGCCGGCCCCTGGGCGAGGATCGCGCAGGAGAAGATCCCCACGCAACTGTTGTCCGCAACGGTCTCGGGGTCGATGGGGGTGAGGGCCTCCTCCTCTGTACCGGCGGAAGATGAAGATGGGGAAGGGGCCGTCGTCCCACTCCCACCGGTCGAGAGGATCGTTCCTCCCTCTCCCCCGCTCGTAAGGAGCGTCCCCTCGGTCGTTTCGACTTCCCCCCCGGTCGTGACCGGAACGGCGACATCGGAGGTTCCCCCCGCTGCCGTGGTGGTGGCGGTCTCCCCCCCCCCACCGCCGCAGGCCGGGAGGAGGAAGAAGAGAAGGAGCACGAAAAGGGATCGCCGCCGCACGCCTCCTCGTTCATCCCTCCGTCCGGGCAGGCATCCCTGCCCTCCAGTCTCGGTGCATTCGGCGATCGGGGAAAGCGGTCTCACGGCATTCCTCCTTCGGCGATGCCGCCGGTGATCGGGGACGGTCCCCCAGCCTTTCTTCTCGATCATGCTGGAGGAGAGCGTCAAAGGCTGATGCTCCTCCGGCAGGATCGAGAGATTCGAGGCGTCCCCCCTCCCGGCTGGGCGGGGGGGGGAAAAGCCCCTCCTACCGGCCGCAGGAGGCTTTGATCTGGGTCACGTCGAGATCGACGATGAGGCGCTCTCCGCTCTTGCGCCCGCCACCCCCTTCGAGGAAGCTCATCGTGCCGTCACACGACTCGTAGGCGGGATCCTTGTTGTCGAAGAGATCGGCGACATGTTCCCATCCGACGACCAGGGCACTGTTGCCGTCGAGACTGACCGATCCCCCCGCACGAACCCGGGCTGCCAGTACGAGACCGATCATGATCGGGGCGGTGTCGTCGAAGATATCCCCGATGTAGAACTGGATCAACTCCGTGCCGGCGTTCGTAAAGGTGAATCCGATCGCGGAGACGCAGGAGGTTCCGTTGCCGGCGCACTCCTGGGCGTCGTAGTTCATGTCGAGCACGTTCCCCTTGAACTTCGCCAGGGCGCTGCCATTGCCGAAGTTGATGAACTCGTCTGCGTCCGCGTTGCTGAGGATCATCTCGGCCTGCCCCTTCACGGCGTTGTTGGCGACATCCCCTTCGGCCACCATAGGAATATCGATCGAGGGGAGGAAGACCTCCATCTCCCCCTTCTGGACGTTCCCCGTCCCGTCCTGGATGCAGGAATAGGTCAGTTGTCCTCCGATGGCGGTGACGACGTTCTCCTC
>CAZTSL010000162.1:0-8807 GCA_964616915.1 uncultured bacterium | reverse complement strand
CACCGCGCGGACCGGGCGTTCGACGGCGAATCCGATCCGCAAGGAGGTCGATGGGATAAGGATACCCCTTGAATGAAATCGCTACACCTGCAAACGGTCCGGAAGCAGTATGGGATCGAACATTGGGGAATCGGCTACTTCGACATCAATGATCGAGGGAATCTCTCCGTCTTCCCGACGAAGGACCGCAACGTGGCCATCGATGTCAAAGGCGTCATCGACGATCTTCTCGCCAAAAAACTCTCCCTTCCCGTAATCCTCCGTTTCCCCCAGATTCTTGCCAACCAGCTCGACAAACTCCATGGATCCTTTTCCGAAGCGATCGAGGAGTATGACTATACCGGCTCCTATCTTCCCGCCTACCCGATCAAGGTGAATCAGAACTGCCACATCGTGGACGAGTTGCTTCGTGCCGGCCGGAAGTACAACCTCTGCCTGGAGATCGGAAGCAAGACCGAGTTTCTGGCAGCCCTCTCCTTCGAGCAGAAACCGGGGGCGCTGCTCATCTGCAACGGCTTCAAGGATACGGAGTACATCGAGAACGCGGTCCTCGGGATGCGGCTGGGCAAGCGGGTCGTGCTCGTCGTGGAGAAGGTCTACGAGGTGGATCTCATCATCGAGAAGTTGCGGGACCTGCCTCCCGCGCTGCGCCCCGCCATCGGCCTGCGTCTTCGCCTGGCGGCCCGGGGCAGCGGCCGGTGGGGACGCGCCGGAGGCTCCACCTCCAAGTTCGGACTGACCACGCTCGAACTCCTCCAGTGTATCGAGAAACTCAAGAACGCAGGGATGCTCGGCCTCGTGGAGATGCTCCACTGCCACAACGGCTCGCAGATCACGGAGATCCGCAAGATCAAGAACGTGATGCGGGAGATGGCCCGCATCTACGCGAAGGTGCGGAAAAACGGGATCAAGATCAAGTACCTCAACGTCGGCGGCGGGCTGGGGGTCGATTACGACGGCTCCCGAACCTCCTCCGATTCGAGCGTCAACTACTCGATGCAGGAGTTCGCCAACGACGTCGTCTATACGATCCACACGGTCTGCGAGAGCGAGGAGGTCGAAGCGCCGATCATCGTCACCGAGACGGGACGGGCCCTCACCGCCTATCATGCGATCCTCGTGACGAACGTCATCACCGAGATCCATGGCGACACCCCCGCGGTCACCGCCACGGAGGAGGACCCCCTCGTCGTGCAGGAACTCGCCGAGCTGCGCGACGAGATCACGATCAAGAATTTCCGGGAGTTCTACCACGACGCCCTCCATCAACGGGAAGAACTCCTCTCGATGTTCAACCTCGGCTATCTCGACCTGGAGAGCCGGGCCAAGGGGGAGTCCCTCTTCTGGGAGATCTGCCGAAAGAGCGTGACGTATGCCCGGCGCCAGAAGTTCGTCCCCGAAGAGTTCGAGGCACTGGAACGGCATCTGGCCAAGAAATACGTCTGCAACTTCTCGATCTTCCAATCCCTCCCCGACCATTGGGCGATCGAGCAGCTCTTTCCGATCATGCCGATCCACCGCCTCACGGAAGTGCCCACCGAGGCGGCCTCCCTCGTCGATCTCACCTGCGATTCCGACGGCGAGATCGACAACTTCGTCGATCTCAAGGATATCAAGAAGACGCTGGCGGTGCATCCCCTCGATGGGAACCCCTACTACCTGGCGATCCTCCTCGTCGGCGCCTATCAGGACACGATGGGAAATTTCCACAACCTCTTCGGGAAGGTGAACGAAGCGTACGTGATCATCGACGAACGCAAGCAGGTCCATATCCAGCGGATCGTGCGGGGCGATTCCGCCGCGGAGGTGACCGCCCATTTCGGCTACGATCGGGATACGATGCTGCGGCGCGTCCGCGCCCAGATCGAGCGGCTCGGACTCGAGGGAGAAGCCAGGACCGAAATGGAACGCTGCCTTGCGCTCTACCGGAAGCAACTCGACCACTCCCCCTACCTGCGAGAGGGCACCGGGACATGAGACCCACGCAGGCTCCTTCGATGCCCCCGCAAGGAGGGAGCCGGAGAAGGAGACCCGATGGCACGCGCAAAGGCCAACGGCATCGAACTCACCTACGATACCTTCGGAGACCCCCGGCATCCGGCGATCCTCCTCATCGGGGGCGTCGGAACGCAGATGATCTTCTGGGAGCCGGCGTTCTGCGAAGCCCTCGCCGCCGGCCGCTACCGGGTGATCCGGTTCGACAACCGCGACACCGGCGAATCGACGAAGTTCGACGATGCGGGGATCCCTGATCTCTCGGTCCTCCTGGAGGCCTACGCGCGGGAAGCGGAGGTCTCCGTTCCCTACACGCTCGACGACATGGCCGACGATGCCGTCGGCCTCCTCGATGCGCTCGGCATCGAACGCGCGCATGTCGTGGGGCTCTCGATGGGAGGGATGATCGCCCAGTGCTTCGTGCTGCGGCATCCCAGGCGAGCCAGGAGCCTCGTTTCGATCATGTCCACCACGGGGAGCCGCGCACTTCCTCCAGGGAAGCCGGAGGCGGTCGAGGGGCTCTTCCGGCCGATGCCCACCCAACGGGAGGCCTACATCGAAGAGAGCCTGGCGGTGCTTCGTTCCTTCGCAGGGGGGGGATTCCCCTTCGACGAGGAATACCACCGGCGCCGGGCCGCCGCAGCCTACGACCGCGCCTTCTACCCGCCCGGTTTCACCCGCCAGTTCGCGGCGATCCTTGCCGCACCCGATCGTTCGAGACGCCTGGAGAAGATCTCCACCCCCACCCTCGTGATCCACGGAGATGTCGATCCCTTGATCCCCGTGGAACATGGGATTGCCACCGCGCGCGTGATTCCGAATGCCAGACTCCGGATCATCGAGGGGTTGGGGCATGAACTCCCCCCCCCCGCCTGGGAGAAGGTGATCGGCGCCATGCACCCCTTCTTCGCCCAGGTCGATGCCGCCGAGGAGACGGCCCCCTGAAGGGAGCCACGCCTCACCCTCCTCCCTCCTTCCTCCTCACTCCTCATGCCTCGGCGCAGGCCGGTGAAGTGCGAAAAAGTTCCGGGTGGGTTTCAGGGATCGATCCTGTGCTTCGAGGCAGCGACGTTGGCGAAGGGGGTTCGGTATGCTACAATACCCGCATCTCGGGACACCTGGGTGATGACGCGGTAGGGAGGACGATGGAACCCTATATCTCCATGAAGCGGGCCAGAACATTGGTCGAGGGCTTTTCACGTTCCTCGGTCCTCGTCGTCGGTGACGTGATCGTGGATCAGTACATCTGGGGGCGGGTCCACCGGATCTCCCCCGAGGCGCCGGTGCCGGTGGTGGAGATCCTGCGGGAGAACTTCTCGCTGGGGGGGGCGGCCAACGTTGCGAAGAACATCCGGGCCCTGGGGGGACGGGTTGCGATCTGCGGGGTCGCCGGTCGCGACGGCATGGGCCGATACCTCATCGACGAGTTCGAGCACCTCGGGGTGATCCACGATGGCTTGCAGGCAGAGGAGGAACGCCCAACTTCGCTCAAGACCCGGATCATCGCCCAGAACCAGCAGATCGTGCGCCTCGACCGGGAGACCCGGGAACCGGTGGAGCGGAGCGTGGCGGAACGGATCCTTGCCGTCGTACGACGGGAACTCCCCTCGACCGATGTCATCGTCCTCTCCGACTATCGCAAGGGGCTCATCACCCCCTTCCTCGTGGAGGGGATCCTCGATTGCACGGGAAGCCGCCCCGTCCTCGTCGATCCGAAGGTGGAGAACGCTCCGATCTATCGCGGCGTGACGCTGATCACCCCCAACAAGCTCGAAGCGGAGCGGATCGCGGGGATCGAGATCGGATCGTCCGCCGATCTCACCCGTGCGGGGACGCGGATCCTCGATCGCCTTGCCTGCGGCGCCGTGCTCGTCACGCGGGGGGAGGAGGGGATGTCCCTCTTCGAGAAGAACGACCACGCCACGCACATCCCGACGATGGCGCGCGAGGTCTATGACGTGACCGGTGCCGGCGACACCGTGATCGCCACCCTCGCCGTGGCTGTTGCCGCCGGCGCCACCCTCCTCGAAGGGGCGATCCTCTCCAACCTCGCCGGAGGCGTCGTGGTCGGCAAGGTGGGCACGGCAACGGTGAGTCCCCAGGAGATCCTCGACAACCTGAAGCGCTTCGAGGACGTAGAACTCGACCGCTTCGTCCCCAACGCCCTGGAAGAATGAGTCATGATCAAGAGTATGACCGGTTATGGTTCCGCGGAACGTTCGGTGGGTGACGTGACGATCTCCGTGGAGATCCGCACGCTCAATCACAAGTCCGCAGAACTCTCCTTGAAACTTCCCCGCCGCTTCTACCCGATCGAGCAGGAGATCCGCCGGCGCATCCTTTCGGTGATCAACCGGGGGCGTATCGAGGTCTTCATCGAGCGGAAGGGGGGGGAGGAGGAAGCGCGGGTGGTCCTCCATCCGGTCCGGGCACGACGCTACTACGACCTCCTGCGACGTCTCGGGGAGATGTTCGCGCTCGATGCGCCGATCCGCCTCGAGCATCTCCTTACCTTCCCCGATATCTTCGATACCGAGGAGGAGCCAGGCACCCTTTCCGAAAGCGAGGTCGCGCGCCTCCAGGAGGCCCTGGAAACGGCCCTCGAACGCCTCGACCATTCCCGCCGCGAGGAAGGGAGCCGGCTCCTTCCCGACTTCAAGGCACGCATCGGCCGCCTGCTCACGATCATCGAGGAGATCGAACGGGGGATCCCCGGCGAAATCGAAGCCCACACGAAACGCTTGAAGGAGCGGATCGAGGCGTTGACCGGCCTCTCCGGGATCGATGAGGCGCGCTGGGCCTTGGAGGTCGCCCTCCTCGCCGAAAAAGGGGATATCACCGAGGAGATCGTCCGGCTCAAGAGTCACCTCACCCACTTCGGCGAGGTGATCGAACTCGACGAACCCAACGGAAAGCGACTCGAATTCATCGCCCAGGAGATGAGCCGGGAGATCAATACGATCGGGATGAAGGTCAACAGCGACACGATCGCGCGCCTCGTCGTGGCCGCGAAGAACGAGATCGTCCGCTTCCGGGAACAACTGCCGAATATCGAGTAGCACCATGCAACTGCTCCATGTGGGGTTTGGAAACGTGGTGGCCGCGTTTCGGGTCGTGGCCGTGGTCAACGCAAGCTCCGCCCCCCTCAGACGCCTGCGCGAGGAGGCCCGGCAAGCGGGCCGGCTCATCGATGCCACGGAGGGGCGAAAGACAAGGACGGTGCTCGTCATGGACAGCAACCACATCATCCTCTCCGCCCTCCAGCCGGAGACGATCGCCCAGCGTCTCTCCCAGGCCGAGGTCGTGCCGGTGGAGGGGAGGACGCAATGAACGAGAAGGGAAGAGGAAAGCGCAAGGGGATCCTCTTCCTCGTCTCGGCGCCGTCGGGAGGAGGGAAGACGACGTTGTGTGAGGCGATCCTCGGTTCGATGGAGAACATCGTCCGGTCGATCTCCTACACGACCCGTCCTCCCCGGCCGGGGGAGCGAGACGGGGTCGATTACTTCTTCCTCTCCCCCGAGGAATTCGAGCGGCGCGTCGAGGCGGGCTTCTTTGCGGAGTGGGCCAGGGTGCATGGCCATGCCTATGGCACCGGGATGGAACAGGTGCTCTCCGAAACCGGAGAGGGGCACGACATGCTCTTTGCCATCGACGTCCAGGGGGTCCGTCAGATGGTCGATCGCTTCCGTCCCCGTGGCGTGCCGCTGGTCACCCTCTTCATCCTTCCCCCTTCATGGGAGGTGCTGGCCGACCGGCTGCGCCGTCGCGGCACCGATTCCCCCGAGGCGATCACCACGCGCCTGGAGACGGCACGAAAGGAGGTCGCAGCCGCCTGGTCGTACGACTACCTCGTGGTCAACGACCGGCTCGAGGCGGCCATCTCCGCGATGCAAGCGATCATCGAGGCGGAGCGCCGGCGCACCGCGCTGATCGGTCCCACGCTCCTGCCAGCCTTGACGGGGGAGGGGAGTGTATCTGGGGGAACGCCTCTTCCTCCCGGGCAGGGGGTTTCGAAGTAAAGGTCTCCTCAAATATCCAGGTGAACGAGATGGAACGAGGCTACGAAGGGATCTCCCCCACGCTGCAACCACAACGGTGGGCCGCGGAACGGACCACGGGAATTCCGGCACGAAACATCGAGGAGTTGAAGACACGACTCGAGACTTACCTCGACGATTTCGACGCCGACCTCCTGGAGGCCGCCTACGAATATGCCCGCCACAAGGGGGCAGAGTTCCGGTGGGACGACATCGCAGGAGACGAAGACGATCCCCTCGGCCACGTGCTCGAGATCACTTCGATCCTCGTGGCCAGCCGTCTCGACTTCTCCTGCATCCTCGCCGGGCTCCTCCACGCCAGCGTCCACACCGAGGCGGATATCGCCCAGATCGGAGAACGCTTCGGAGAGGAAGTCGCCCAGATCGTTCGAGGGGTCTGTGAGCTTCGGCGAATCTCCCTTTCGGTCAGCGAGAACACCCAGGTGGAACTCTACCGGGAGATGGTCGTGGCGATGGCCCAGGATCTTCGGGTCATCTTCATCGAACTGGCGGTCCGGATCGTACGCCTGCGCCGCAGCCTGCGGGAGGGAGCGCGCAAGGGATCCAGCCGTTGCACGCTGGCCCGCGAGAGCCTCGAAGTCTATGCGCCCCTGGCCAACCGTTTCGGCTTCCAGGCCATCAAGGTCGAACTCGAGGACCTCGCCCTGCAGATCCTCCATCCCGAAACTTTCCGGGAGATCGAGGCACGGCTCACCGAGATCGTGCTGGCCCGGGAGTCCTACATCGAAGAGACGAAGGAATCCATTCGAAAGACCCTCGAAGCCGCCGGCATCTCCTGCCGGGTCACCGGACGGGTGAAGCACTACTACAGCATCTACCGGAAGATGGTGAAGAAGAACATCGATCTCTCCCAGGTCTACGACCTGATCGCCTTCCGGGTGATCGTCCCGACGTTGCCCGACTGCTACGGCGCGCTCGGGATCATCCATGCCAGATGGCGCCCCGTCCCCGGCCGACTCAAGGATTACATCGCCGTTCCCAAGTCGAATGGTTACCAGTCCCTGCACACCTCGGTGATCGGCCCGCACAACGAGATCATGGAGATCCAGATCCGCACGGAGGAGATGCACCAGATCGCCGAGTTCGGGGTGGCCGCCCACTGGAAGTACAAGGAAGGGATCGAGGCCGCCGTGCCGGAGGATCAGTGGACGAAGACGATCCTCGAACTCCAGAAGGGAACCGCCGATCCAAAGGCGTACGTCGATCTCTTCCGTCTCGATCTCTTCGAGGAGGAGGTCTACGTCTTCACCCCCAACGGCGATCTGCGCCGCCTGCCGAGGGGAGCTACGCCGCTCGATTTCGCCTACAGCATCCATACCGAGATCGGGGACCGGGCCGTGGGCGCCAGGGTCAACGGCCGGATCGTGCCGCTTCGCTATGAGCTGAAGAACGGCGATCGGGTCGAGATCATCACCTCGCCGCATCAGAATCCCAAGAAAGACTGGCTCAAATTCGTCAAGACGAGCCGCGCCCGTTCCAAGATTCGCCTCTACTTCAAGAAGCTCGAACGGGAGCGGCTCGAAAAGGAGGGACGCGAAGCGCTCGAACGGGAACTCAAGCGGCGCAAGATCTCCCTCTCCAGGCTCGTGAGACAGGGGGAGTTGCAGCGTCTCGCCGAGGCGCAGAACCTTCGCTCCGTCGAGCAGCTCTACATCCAGATCGGAAACGGTTCCCTCAATCCCGAGCGGCTCGTCGAACGGCTCTTCCCCCACGAGACACCGGAGGCCGAAATCGTGCCCCCCCGGCCGGGGGTGTCCTCACGGAAGCGATCGAGGAAGGCGCACTCGATCGTCCAGGTCGCGGGCCTCGAGAATGTCCTCGTCCATTTCGCCGGCTGCTGCAAGCCCCTTCCCGGCGATCCGATCACCGGCTTCATCACCCGCGGGCGTGGCGTATCGATCCACCACGAGGCGTGTCAGGCGATCCTCGACCTCGACCCTGCCCGCCGCATCGATGTCCGGTGGATCTCCACCGACACCACGATCACCCAACGCGTTCGTATCGAGATCCGTGCCGCGGACAGACCCGGCATGCTCGCCGAGGTGAGCAAGCAGATCTCGCAGCATGAGGCCAACATCGCCAGCGGCCACATCAAACCGGCCGAACCGGGGGAGACGATCCTCGTCTTCGAACTCGAGGTGAAAAACCGCCGGCAACTCGACCAGATCCTGGAAAGACTCCGGAGCTTGAAGGGGATCTACACCGTGAAGCAGAAATAGGCCCTCAGGGCGATACCCTCTCCTCCCTGCGGCCCGAGGGGAGCGGGGGGATCGGAAAAGAATGCCTCGCGTCGCGTCGCTCCGTCGAACCGGAGCGAAGGACGAAGCGCAATCAGACGAGCCTTCGGACCGGCGGCTTTACGATCTTGCCGGAGCGGATGCAGCGTGTACAGACCCGAAGGCGGCGTACTTGTTTGCCGACGAGCGAACGTACCCGTTGCAGGTTCGGTTGCCAGACCCGTTTCGTCTTGTTGTTCGCATGGCTGACGTTGTTGCCGACCCGGGGGCCTTTCCCGCAAAGTTCACAAACCTTGGCCATCGTCTCTTACCTCTCTTCCCTCGCGTTCCGATTGATTGCTGGAGGGAAAGTCTATACCACAGGAAACGCATCCTTGCAAGTTGGGAGGCCAAAGAAAGAGGGGGGAAATCTTCCCCCCTCGGCCGCCTGACGGTCAACGTTCCTTGACCGTCAGGGGAGATCCGAGGCGCCAGGACCGCCGTAGGCACCGATGTCGCTGCGACTCCCGTCGGGATC
>CAZTSL010000161.1:0-8841 GCA_964616915.1 uncultured bacterium | reverse complement strand
TGGATCGATCCTAGGATCGCTTGTCCCCCCTGGCTACCTGTGGTATCGTGGAAGCACTTTGTATGATGCCGGGGCGGGGGCCTTCTCGCATCTGCCGGCCCACACGCAATGAAGGGAGGCTTGCGATGCGCAAAGCATTCATCTTCGGGACGATCTTCTGGGCAGTCGCGACCACGGCCTCTGCGGGCTTCGAGCCAGGGACCCTCGTCGGGCTCGACTACGAACGCGATGCGCTGATGGTGATCGACAAGGAGACGGGAGAGGCCCAACCCGTGGGAGAACTCGGTGTCG
Source organism: uncultured bacterium (assembly GCA_964616915.1). Taxonomy (GTDB): domain Bacteria; phylum Myxococcota_A; class CAZTSL01; order CAZTSL01; family CAZTSL01; genus CAZTSL01. The sequence continues at coordinate 8,550 of CAZTSL010000161.1, read as the reverse complement.
AGGTCGATGCGACGGCAGGGGGGCTCTTCACCGCTCTGGCCTTCGGGCGCGACGGCCGGCTCTATCTGATCGACCGCCGCCTGCGGACCCGGTCGCGTGCCGATCGGCGTTGATACGACGGGTTCTTCCCCGGATGAAACGGGCCTTCCCGTACATTCGCCCCTCCCGTCTCCTGATCCTCTTTCTGGGGATCGGTCTCCTCGTCCGTCTCTGGATCGCGTGGCTACCCCTGCCGGACCTCTTGCGTCATGTCGTTGCGGACGACATGTTCTACTACCTGGAAATCGCCCGGAACGTCGTTGCTGGAGGGGGGGTGACGTTCGATGGGGAGACGCCGACGAATGGTTTTCATCCCCTCTATCTGACTCTCCTCCTTCCGTTGGCCCGTTTCCTGACCGATCCGGAACGCCTCGTCCACATGACGCTCTCCCTGCTGGCCCTCCTCGGGGTTCTGGCCGCACTCCCCATCTATCTGGCACTGCGGCGGGAGCATGGGATCTCTGCGCTCCTGGCCTCGGTGCTCTGGCTTCTACACCCCTACGCGATCGTGATCTCGCTCAGTGGCGTGGAGGTTCCGGTAAGCGTCCTCCTGATCGGGATCGGGATCGTGCTCTTGCTGAGGAACGAGATCGAGGTGAGGCGTAGATCCCTCCTGCTGGGTCTCCTGGCGGGCCTCGCCTTTCTTGCGCGCACGGACAACGTCTTCTGGGGGATCGCCCTCTTTCTGGGGGGGATCCACCTCGATCGCCGCCGTCTCGTCGTCGGAGGCGGGGTTGCCGTTGCGCCGTGGGTGGCGTGGAATCTCATCCATTTCGGGCGATTCGTCCAGGACAGTGGGGCGATCATCGCCTACCGCTATCACGCCCTCTTTCGGATGCGATTCGGAGAGGGGTGGATGCACCGGCTCCCGGAACTCCTCCTCGACAACGTCGCGACTTCCCAGAAGATGCTTCTCGGCAGGATGGGCGGGGTCTTCCCCCTTCTGCTGCTGCTGCTCCTCCTCTGGAGGTGGCGCGGATCGCCGGAGCGGCTCCGCTTCTTCCGCCCGGTCTTGCCGGTCCTCCTCTTCCTCCTCCTTCACCGGGGTTTCTACACGCTCTACTTCTGGCATCAGCAGTACTGGTATCTCCTGGCTCCGCTCTATCTCCTCCTCTTCCTTGCCGGCTACTTCGATACTGGGCTACGCAGGGAAGGAGGGAAGGGGTGGGTGTGCCGGATCGTCGTTGCGGGGTGGGTCGCATCCTTCCTCTCTCTCCCCTTTGCGGCGGCCCTGATCGTGAAGAAGCCCTTCTATCCGGGGCAGCCCGTCTGGCTCGAGGCGGCCCGTTCCCTCGATACGTTCGTGGGGGAAGGGGCACGGGTAGGGGCCTTCAACGCCGGTATTCCCGCATTCTTCGCGAAGTCTGTGGTGATCAACCTCGACGGTGTGGTCAATCCCGAGGTCGGGGCCGCGATTCGCTCCGGCCGGCTCGACGATTACGTCCGGGAGAAGGGAATCACGCACATCCTCGACCAGGAAGCGTGGATCCTGCTCTATGCCCGATTCGCCGCGCCCGGTTGGATCGCCACGCTCGCGCCGCTCCACGTCTTTCCAACCCATTCCCGGGAGGGTCCCCTCTACCTTCTGCGGGTGCTCGACGAGAGGGGTGTTCCCTCTTCTCCCGTCTCCGGGAGACTCGGCGTGTCTCCGTGAGCGGGAGGGAAGCCGCTGCCTTCCGCAGGAGGACTCACTCCGGTCTCCGGAACGTTGCGATCTTCCGGGCGAAACGGAGCGCGCGGGGTTCATGCCCCACCACGGCCGTGGCGACCTCTGTGAGGAGGCGCCATCCGGTCGCCTCTTCCCGCGGAGGGAGGGTGAAGACCTCCGCATCCTGCCACGACATCCTCTCCATCCGCAGGAGCCCTTCCCGAAGCCTCTGCGGAAGCCGCGTTCCTCCATCCTCGGGGCGCAGGCACCGCCGGCAGAGGATCCCCCCCATCTTCGCGGAGAAACGGAACGCCTCCCCCTCTTCCCTCCCGCAACGAATGCATGCCGAGAGATGCGGCCCGAAGCCCAGGAGCGTCAAGGTCGCCAGGAGGACGGGCAGACGCACCGAGGAGCGATAGGGCACAGCGCTCAGATGCGCACACAGATCGCAAAGAAAGTGGAAAATCCCGTCGTTCCGCTCCCCCTCGGGCGTCAGGTGCCGCACGAGTTCCACGACGAGCGAAGCGAGCGTCATCGCCTCCAGCGACCCCTTGAGGCCGCGATGCCCGTCGAGGAGGTCACAGCCCCGGATGTCGAGGAGATGGGAACGGCTCCGCGTGACGTAATGGAGGCGCACCCGGGTGAGGGGATCGAGCAGACCGCCGAAACGGCGGTGACTCCGCCTGGCGCCACGGACGTATCCCCCCTTGAGCCCCTCCCCCTCCGTGAAGAAGGTCACGATCCGGTCCGCCTCCCCATAGGCGATCCCGTCGAGCACCAGGGCCTGCGTCGTTTCGATCGGCTCCATGGAACCATTATAGGGAGATTCCGCGGCAACATCAATCCGCACGATCGATCCATGAAAGACGCGCGATCGCTTCAAGGGGGTCGAAGAGGGAAGCGGGAGGGAGAAGAGGCGTTATTCTTCTCGGCGGGCGCGGGGCGCATTTCGTGATCGGTTCCTGGGGGGGGGTGGTGTGGTGGAAGAGGGTCGATGGCCGGAGAGGAGGCGCAAGCCGAGAAAGTGCGAAAAAGGTCCTGGCGGTGTTCATGGATCGATCGTGGAGTCGTGGTGCGCGCTCTTGAAAGGAAGGCATCGCTGCGCTATCCTGGGTGAGGATGGCGTGAGGATCGTTCGAGGACGGGCGCATACCGCAAGGCGAATCGGCTCGTCGCCCTTTCCGGGAGGAAGTCACCGATGAGCGTGAGACGACATGAACGCATGGGACGTCTGGCCCTGCTCCTCTTCCCGACGTTGTTCATCATGCCCCTCGACCACGACCTGCTCGGGTGGAACCCCTTTCTTCAGCTCGGGGCAGGGCATGGGGAGGCGTCCTACGCGATGGCGATGGCCAAGATCGCGGGGTGGAGTGAACTCTCCGGGAGTCTCCTCTACCACTTCTCTCCCGATGCGGAGACGGAGAAGTTCTTCGGCAGCGTCTTCTCCCAGTTGAACAACTTCGATCTCTCCGGCGTCTACGGGATGATCCCGGGGGAGAGAACCCCTGAGGGGTGGAAGGCGATCACCTTCGAGGGGCGTCAGGAAGGGGCCGCCTACGTGCTGCGGACCCATGCGGCGCAGGAGGGGATGCGACCCACCGGAAGTTTCACCGAACGGGGCGCGTTCGCCTCCCAGGTCCGGATCCGGCCGGCACGCATGGATCCGGAGACCTTTCTGGGCGATCTCCATCTCAAGGTCGGCCTGGCCGACACCACCACGGATCAGCTCCTTGCGCTCGCCCAGGAGGTCCTGGCGATCTTCGAACAGGTACGAAACCCGGAGAACCTCGAAGGGCTTCTCTGGGCAAAGCCCCTGGTGGCCGCCGAATTCCCGAAGCTCGAGGAGGAGGATCTCCGCACGCTCCTCCTTCTCGAACGGAGTTTTCCTACGATCTTTCACACGAACAAGAAGCTCTTCGACCTTCAGGATGTCGTTCACTACGAGCGAGAGGAAGGGGGGAGGGCCTACACGCGCCTTTGTCTCGACGTCTCTCTCCGGCGCAAGGAATTCGGCTACAAATATCCTCGTTTCGCGGATTATCTCGACCGGGTGGAGGAACTCCTCGACGTGCGTTTCGTCCTCAAGGACGAGGAGCACCGTCCCCTCGTCACCGCGGAGTACAAGACCTCCGATTTCTCGATGCGCTGGAACGCCCTGATCGCCGATGGCGGGCTTCTGCCGATGAGCGCGTCGGGGAAACCGGCCGGTCGTGATCCGATCTCCCCGACGGAACTCTCCCGGATGCGCTTCGAGGTCGAAGTCACCCTCTCCTCCAATTTCTCCGGCCTCAAGGTGGATGTCGAGGAGATGGTCTTCCACGGCGAACTCACCCGGGAACCGAAGCGACTCGTCGTGACGACCACCTTCGACGAGAAGCCGAAGGTGAGCAAGGTCTCGGGGCGGGCCTACGGTCTTGTGCCGAGTTGGCTCATCGATGTCTTCATCCCTTCGAACATCGATACCCTGATCGACGATTTCCTCGGCGTCATCACGGAGGGCAACGGCGGCAGGGGCCTCGAGACGCGCTGGGTCTTCTCCAGCTTCTCGCCCGATCGGAACGTGCTCGAGATGCGGGGGACCTCCGAGATCCTCGACAACACCTTCGTACAGATCGGTTTTCGTCTCTTCAACAAGCGGCTGATGCCGGATGACGAGGTACTCGCCGAGATCATCCGGTTGCTTCGGACCAACTACGCCGCCTTCCAGAAGGATTTCGCGCGATTCAAGGAGCGGACCGCGAAATTTGCGAAGTCGCAGGTCCTCTGATGAAGGGGCTCGCCAAAGGGATCGGGGTTCTCCTCTTCCTCTTCATCCTCTCGCGGATCGATCTTGGGGCGTTGCTCGGTCTTCTTGGAAGGGTGGATCTCCCCCTCCTGGCCGTGGGGCTCTTTCTGGCGGTTCCGATGGTGGTGCTCAAGGCACTGCGTTGGCATTTCTTCCTCGATCGGGTGGGCATCGGGATCGGCCGGGGGGAGGCGCTGGCGCTCTATGGATCGGGTCTCTTCCTCGGACCGGCGACACCGGGCCGGCTGGGGGAGTTCATCCGGGTCTTCTACCTCGCGGAGCGGGGTCATCCCTTCGGCACGGTCTTCTACACGGCCTTCATCGACCGTTTCATCGATGTCGTGGCGCTCCTTGCGATCGCCACGGCGGGGATCGTGTTTCATCTTGCCCGTTTCCGGGTTTTTCTCCTCCCCTTCCTGGGGGGGGGGATCCTCGCCATCGTCTTTCTCGTGCTCCTCTGCCGCCCTTCGGCCGGCATCGAGGGGTTTCTTCGCCGGATCGTGGCAGGTGTGCTTCCGGACCGGACGAACGAGCGACTCGATCGGGTCTATACGGAGTTTCGGGCAGGGCTTGCCACGCTCGACGTCTTCACATTCTCCGGAGCCTTTCTCGTGACGTTGCTCTGCTGGGGGATCTATTTCTACGAGGTGGAACTCTTTGCCCGGGCGCTCGGGCTTGCGATTCCCTTCTCCTATCTGACCACGGTGACGGCGACAGCCACGACGCTGGGGTTGATCCCGGTGACGATCTTCGGGCTTGGCACCCGGGATGCGGTCTTCTTCCTCTTCCTTGGGGAGGTTCACGTCCCGCGGGAGAGCGCCGAAGCGCTTTCGCTGATCATCCTTCTGTGGAATCTCTTCATCGTGGCCCTTGCTTTCCCTGCCTGGCAGTGGGCCGCCGAGCACTACGCCCTCGACGAGATCCTTCGCCGCTGGAAGGAACGATGGAAGCCCTCCCGCAAGGCGTCATAGCCGCTGCCCCGTCGAGCACCACCCCGCCGCGACCCGCATTCACCCGCAGTTTCCAGCCCCTGCGACCGAGCGCCATCCTGACATGCGGCGCTTCGAGGTCTTCGACACCGAGTTCGATTTCCCGGCGTGCCTGTCTCAGGCGGCCGCTTCCCGACGGCGCCGCACGATCTCCTCGTGGTAGGCGCTGATGATGTCCTCGTGGCGGACCATCCCGATCACCCGATCGGGATCGCCGGTATCGACGACGGGGATCTCCTCGTAGTCCGACTCGAGGAAGCGGATGAGCGCATCGTGGAGGCTGTCTTCGGGCGTCAGCGTGACGAGGGGGGTGGCCAGGTCCTGGGCGAGGATGAGATCGCGGAGGGAATCCTCGAAGATGATGGCCCGCGTGTTCTTGAGCGAGATGAGGCCGGTCAGATGGTTCTCCGCATCGACGACGGGAAAACAAAGCTGGGAGGTCCCGGAGATCAACTCCTGGAAACGCCGGAAGTTGAGCGAGTTTCGCACCACGAGGATATCGTCCCTTCCCGTCTTCGAGAGAATATCGCCGACCTTCATCTCCGCGAGCACGTTGATCGTCAGATCACCGATGTGGGCGGGGGAATGGAACTTGTTCGGCTTCTGGTTCTCGTAGATCGACCAGCGCTTGGAGAAGAGGAGCGCGAGGATCGACACGAGCATGAGCGGGGGCAGGAGGTCGTAGCCCCCCGTCATCTCACAGGTCATGAGCAGCGCGCCCAGCGGCGCGTTGGCCACACCGGCGAAGAAGGCGGCCATCCCGACGAGCACGTAGGCGCCCGGCTGGGTGACGATGCCGGGGAAGTAGCGATGGCCGAGGAATCCCACGACCCCCCCGAGCATCCCGCCGATGAAGAGCGTGGGACCGAAGACCCCGCCACTGCCTCCCGAGCCGATCGTGAACGAGGTGGCCACGATCTTGAGGAGGCCAAGGAAGAGCATCGTCTTGATGCCGATCTCCCCAAGGATCGCGAGCTGGAGTTGCCCCCACCCCGCACCGTAGACCCTGGGAACGAAGAGACCGAGGATCGCCACACCGAGGCCTCCGAGCATCGGTTTGACGTGCCGGGGAAGGGGGATCGAGGGGAAGAGCCCTGTCCGCATCCATTCGAAACAGCGGATGTAGAAGATCCCCGTCGGCACGCATACGAGGGCCAGGATCGCGTAGAAGACGAGTTCCACCGGATTCCGGAAGGCGAAGTCCGGAATCTTGAAGATGTGCTGGAAGCCGAAGATACTCGAGAAGACCGCGAAGGCGAAGACGGAGGCGATGACGCAGGGGATCATCGCTTCCGTCTCGAAGTCCTCCTTGTAGGGGACCTCGATCGCGGTGATCGCTCCGCCCAGCGGGGCCCGGAAGATCGCGCCGAGGCCGGCCGCGGTCCCGGCCAGGAGCATGATCCGCCGTTCGAAGGCACTGAGCCCGAGCCGGTCGGCGAGCCAGGAGCCGAGTCCCGCGCCCATCTGGGCGATCGGTCCTTCGCGGCCGGCGCTCCCCCCGCTGGCCAGCGTCAGGATCGTGGAGATCGCCTTGATCGGGGGAACCCGCGCCCGGATCTTCCCCTTCTCGTGGTGGAAGGCCCGGATCATCGCATCCGTGCCATGCCCCTCCGCCTCGGGGGCGAAGGTATAGACGAGGAGGCCGGAGAGGAGCCCTCCGATGATCGGGAGGAGAAAGAAGAGAAGACGGTTGGGCGAATCGGCGTGCGCGCTCACGTGGCTGAAGATCTCCTCCCCCTCCGGAACGACGACGGGCATCCCCACCCAGATTTCGAAGGCATGGTGGGTACACCATTCGAGCAGGAGGAAGAAGATCCCGGCCATGAACCCGGAGATCACCCCGATCGCGATGCTCAACACGATCCAGCGTCCACTCTGCTGAGGCGTGAAGACCTTCTTGAGGTGAGAGACCGAAGGGAGGGAATGGAGCGAAGCTTCGGTTTTTTCCATCGTTTCCACCGGGGCGACGTTTCGAGGACATGGAATCGACCCTTGCCTATCGGGTACGATGAGGATATACTGGGTTCACCGCATAAAGTCAATTTCTGGAAGGAGCCGGGGGATGAGAAGCGTGCGATTGTTCCGCAACGTGATCGGGATCTTCTGCCTGCTGGTCCCCTCACTGGCGTGGGCACAGCAGGATATGCGGATCCCTGCCGATGTCCGCCGCAAGGTCGAGAAAGAACTGGGAAAGGACGCCTTCAAGAGGGATGTCCCTCCGCCGAGTCAGCTCGAGGAGGCCGCCAAACGGCGAACCATGGAGAAAAGCTCGAAACTCGCAGAGGAGGCGGCCAAGGGACGGGGAGAGATCACCCGGAGACGACGGGAGCGGGATGAGAAGGATCTACGGGAATTCGAACGATACAATACGACCCTCGACGACGCCTGGGAGCAGACGAAAGGATGGGGCGCAGAGATGCAGAAGGAACGAAACGAGGAGAAGGGCAACTCCCTCTTCTCCACCTTCCTCATCACCCTCGCGCTGGCCGCAGGCGCATACTTCTTTTTCATGAACCGCTACATGGACTCTTGACCCAGACGTCGCTGCGCCTCCTTGAATCAACTCGTGAAGAAGGAACGGGATGAGGCTCTACAAAAGCAAGGTTCCAAGGATCGCGGACGAGATCGTCAACGATCTCGTCACCGAAGGGATGATCGAGATCGATGAGGAATCGGAGGATTCCGACGTCAAGGCGGGGATCGAGGCGATCCTGATGGAGTACATCCGGATGGATCAGCGGCTCAGCGAACAGACGAAGGATCACCTCGCCCAACGGGCCTACGATCACCGCGAGTTCCGAAAGATCAAGCAGACGCTCGCCGATCGGAAGAACTTCGGCATCGGCGATGAGATGCTCGATTATCTCACGAACCAGATCATCAGTTGGTTCATGGTCACCCCACACGTGGCCGAGGTCTTTGCCGAGGACCACGAGCTGCGGCGCCGGATGGTGCAGATCTTCCGCAGGCATCTCGACGTCGATGTCACCCTCGACCGGGAGGTGCGCGCCCGCCTCAAGAACCTGGAGGAGGGCACGCTCCAGTGGGAGATCGAGTACGACCGCGTGCTTCGGGAGCTGAAACGGAAA
>CAZTSL010000160.1:0-9154 GCA_964616915.1 uncultured bacterium | reverse complement strand
TTGCCGTCTTGCCGATCGGGAGCGGTTGTGGTAGTCTGACAGAAGCGTCGAAGGGCTGGTGTGATCGGTATTCTGGGAATGGTGGAATGGACAGCGACTTCGATCATTCGAACATCGAGCACGATCCGTTCGACCGGGCAGTTTTCCAGGGGCTCATCGAGACGGTTCCGGAGCTGGCGGATCTCGTGGAGCGGGGGGGAAACCTCTTGCCGGGGTGGGAGGTCTGTCTGTTCGATCTCTTCTGTGTCTGTTTCAAACTCAACCTGCGGCTCGTGCCGGCCGAGGCGGTATCCCCTTCCCGCCGGTTTCATCGCAAGATCGTGGAGGACTTCCTTGCCTCGGAGGGGGTACGCCGGGTGCGGGAGCAGACCGCCCTCGACGAGGTTCGCTCCGGCCTCGTGCTCCTCGCCGTAGGGAGGGCGATCGTCCGGGAGATCAAGGAGGAAGGACTCCTCATTTCCCGGGAATTGAAGGAGATCTGGGAGCTTGCCCAGCTCGAGAGGCGGCGCGAAGAGATCGCCGACCAGCTCGAGACGTTTCGGAACTGGGAGGATGGGCGTGAGGCCTTCCGGGAGGCTGCGGAGCAGCTGGCGGAAGAACTCGCGGTGGCCGAGGCGCAAGGAGAGCAGCTCGCCCAGGAGATCGAGGCGAGCGTGGAAGCGCTCCCCGTGGGGCTCAAATCGCGTCTCGAGACGGAGGCGACGCTGCTCGAGCCCCCCCTGGCCGCACTCGAGGAGGCGCAGACGGCCTTCTCCCGGAGCGTCGGGGTTCCCCTCTCCCAGTCCGCCGGGGAGCGGCTCACACTGGCCCTCCACCTTCAGAAGAACCGGAAGTTGTGGAAACTTGCCGCATATATCGGCCGGATGCGGGCCCAGGCACGGGCGGTACGTGCCGCGCGCCTGGCGTGTGAGGCGGGGGAGCTGCACCGGATCACGACCGGCGCCGACGTGAGCCGTCTCATTCCCTCCGAGCTGGCGATTCTGCACCACCCCCTCCTGCGACGCGACTTCTTGCGGCGTCGTCTCGAAGAGCGTCTCCTCTGCTACGAGATCGAGGCACCGGAGCGGGAGGGGCGGGGGCCGATGATCGTCCTGATCGATGGGAGCGGATCGATGTCGGGGGAACGGGACGTATGGGCCAAGGCGTTGGCGCTCTCCCTCTTCGAGATGGCCCGGCGCCAGCGCCGGAAGTTCGTTGCGGTCTCCTTCTCTTCGGGGGAAGCGCCGCTGCGTCCCTTCACGTTCGAGGCACCGCTGCGCCCGAGTGATCTGGTGGCCTTTGCGGAGTACTTTCCCGGCGGGGGGACCGATTTCGTCGCGCCCCTTCGATATGCGCTCGAACGGTTGCGGGAGAGCCGGTATCGACGGGGGGATGTCGTGCTCGTCACCGACGGCGCCTGCCAGGTGCCGGAGGCGTGGCTCGAGGAATTCCTGGTGGAGAAGGAGCGGTTGGAATTCTCCGTCTTCTCGCTTCTGATCGAGACGGGGGAGGATGCCCTGGCCGGGGTTCGCCCCTTCAGTGACCGGATCACGACGCTGGCCCACCTCGAGGACGAGGCGATCCGGGAGATCTTTCTGGACATCTGACTGGACCCAACAGAGTAAGGAGAGGTACCCTTGTCACCGAAGACAACGCTGGAAGAAGTGATCCGTTTCCTCCTCCAGACGCCGATCTTCTCGAATCTCAGCGACCTCGAACTCGGAGAGATCGTGAAGGTGCTCACGCTCCGTTCCTTTTCCGCCGGCGAGGTGATCTTCCGGGAGGGGGAGGCGGGGGATGCGATCTACGTCCTCTACAGGGGGCGGGTCCGGGTGCTCAAGGAAGTGGAACCGGGGAAGTGCCAGGAGATCGATCTCCTCGACAAACATGCGGTCTTCGGAGAGATGGCGATCATCGATGGGATGCGCCGTTCCGCCACCACGGAGGCCCAGACGGACGTCGTGGCCTTCCGGATCGCCAAGGAGCACTTCGATCAGATGATCGCCCGCGATTCGATCGCGGCGCTCAAGCTCTCCTACCACATCGCCCGGATCATCAGTCAGAGGAAGCGGGAATCGCTCGAACAGATCGCGCAGCTCGTGGCCCGGACGGAAGGGGAGGCCCGTGCGCTGGCCGAAGAGATCCAGAAGAATGCGCAGCCGTGGGGAGCATAGGGGATGCGGGCGGAGATCATCACGATCGGGGACGAACTCCTCGACGGCAGCGTCCTCGATACGAATGCGGCCTTTCTGGCGGAGCGGCTCGTCGATCTGGGCGCCGAGGTCGTGCGCACGACCTCGGTGGGGGACGACACCCACGAGATCGTCGCCGTTTTGCGGCGGGCGGCTGCGGAGATGAAGATGGTCGTCGTCTCGGGAGGACTGGGTCCCACGAGCGACGACGTGACGACCGTGGCGGTCGCCGAGGCGTTCAATCGAAACAGGGTCCGGAACGAAGAGGTCCTCGCGCGGATCCGGGAGCGCTGCAAGGCGCGGGGGATCGCGGTATTACCGAGCCACGAGAAACAGGCCTGGGTACCGGAGGGGGCGATGACCCTCCCCAACCGGGTCGGCACCGCCCCTGGCTATACCCTCGAATTCGCCGACTGCCTCCTCTTCTTCCTCCCCGGTGTTCCCCATGAGCTGCGGCGGATGTTCGAGGAGAGCGTGATCCCGATCGTCTGTGCGGGACGCTACGGACTGGGGAGGAGGGAGCGGCGGATCGTACGGCTCTTCGGCATCCCGGAGTCGGAGGTCGATGCGCGTCTCTCCCCCCTCATCGCCCGCTTCCCCTCGGTCGATTTCCACTTCGTGGCCGATGCTCCGGAGGTGGCGATCAAGCTGACGCCCCGTGGAGAAATGAAGGGAGAGGGGGAACGCGCGGTGATCGCCGCAGCCGACGCGGTGGCCGAGACGCTGGCGGATTTCGTCTTCGCCCGGAACCGGAAACCGGTGGCACAGTTGATCCAGGAGGCGCTCCAGCGGCGGGGCGCCTGGCTCTCGACCGCGGAGTCGGTCACCGGCGGCCGGATCGGGGACCTCCTCACGAACGTGGCCGGAAGTTCCCATCTCTTCGCCGGAGGGATCGTCGCCTATACGGCCCGCGCCAAGCATGAACTCCTCGGCGTTCCGGAAAGGGTCCTCATCGAGACGGGAACGGTGAGTGAAGAGACGACCACGGCGATGGCGCAAGGGGTTCGCGCACGCCTCGATACCGATTTCGGACTGGCGGTCACCGGATTTGCAGGACCGGAAGGGGGCGGGGAGGAGAAGCCGGTGGGAACGACCTTCATCGCCGTGGCCACGGCGGAGGGGACGACCTGCACGCACCATCGCTTCGAGGGGAGCCGGGAGCGGATCAAGGAAGTCGCCGCGCGCACGGCCTTGCACCTCCTGCGGCGGCGGATCGAACAGACGCCCCTTCCCGTCGAGGAGGTGTGAGGGATGTGGCGGCTCTTCTTCGCGATCGACTTCCCGCAGCGGATCCGTGAGAGGCTGGCGCAGGCCCAGGAGGATCTCCGCAGGCGGCTTCCCCACAAGATCCGCTGGGTGAATCCGGCGCAGATTCATCTGACGCTCCGTTTCCTCGGAGAGACGCCGGAGCCAAGGGTGGAAGGCCTCGTTTCGGCGGTGGTCGAGGCGCTCGTCGATGTCGCCCCTTTCGAGGTCGAGGTCTCGGATCTCGGAGCCTTTCCCGATTGGCGGCGTCCCCGTGTCCTCTGGGCGGGGATCTCGGAGGGAGCGGCGGTGCTTTCCCGTGTGCACGACCGGATCGAAGGCGTCGTCCGGGCTGCGGGGTGGCCGCCGGAGAAGCCCTTCTCCCCTCATGTGACGCTCGGGCGGGTCAAACGGCTGCAGGGACGGGGGGATATCCCTTCCGATATCCCTTCCGACTTCGGGCGTTGCCGGATCACCGAACTCATCCTTCATCGGAGCATCCTCACCCCGGCGGGACCCGAATATACGCCGGTCGCGAGGATTCCACTCGCTTCCCCTTCCCCTTGATCGCCGCAATTTTTTTTTCCTCGGATGGGAGAAAATGCATCGAGTCGAGCATAGGGAGGCAGGGGGGAATGAAACCCAGCCAGGAATGTGGCTCCCCCTCCCTTCGATTCGATGTCAGGAGAAACATGGTCATGAATGGAAAACAAGAGCAGAAGAGCAAACAATTCGAGACGATCTCGATGGCCGTCTCTCAGATCGAACGGCAATTCGGGAAGGGCGCGATCATGCGTCTCGGTGAGAAGGCGCATCTCGACCACCAGGTCGATATCCTCCCGACCGGTTCCCTTGCCCTCGATGTTGCCCTGGGGGTGGGGGGGTATCCCTACGGCCGGATCGTCGAGATCTTCGGCCCCGAGATGTCGGGAAAGACGACGTTGTGCTACCATGCGATCGCAGAGACGCACAAACGGGGGGGGGTGGCGGCCTTCATCGATGCGGAACACGCCCTCGATGTCAACTATGCCCGGAAAGTCGGCGTGAATACGGACGATCTCCTGATCACCCAGCCCGACACCGGGGAACAGGCCCTCGAGATCGCGGAGATCCTGGTTCGTAGCGGCGCGGTCAATACGATCGTCGTCGATTCGGTGGCTGCGCTCGTGCCGCGTGCCGAGATCGAAGGGGAGATGGGGGATGCGACGATGGGTGCCCAGGCGCGCCTGATGTCCCAGGCGCTCCGGAAGCTCACCGCCGCGATCAGCAAGTCGAAGGCCCTCGTGATCTTCACGAACCAGATCCGGATGAAGATCGGGCAACTCTTTGGCAATCCCGAGACGACGACCGGCGGAAATGCGCTCAAGTTCTATGCCTCGATCCGCCTGGACATCCGAAGGATCGGCCAGATCAAGCAGGGGATGGAGGTCGTGGGGAACCGCACGCGGGTCAAGATCGTGAAGAACAAACTCGCCCCCCCCTTCCGGGAGGTCGAATTCGACATCCTCTTCGGGGAAGGGATCTCGCGGGAAGGAACGCTCCTCGATCTTGCCACGAACCTCAATATCGTCGATAAATCGGGAGCGTGGTTCTCCTACGGCGAGGCCCGCCTGGGTCAGGGACGGGAGAACGCCAAACAGTACCTCAAGGAGAATCCGGCCGTGGCCCAGGAACTCGAGGACCGGATTCGGGCCCACTATGGCCTGCCGAGCGCCGTCAACGGACAACCCTCCGCTTCCGACGATGCCCACGATACCGGTGATACGCCAGGCAACAGCAGTGCTACGCCCTCCGGAGTGGCGGAGAAGCGGACGGAGAAGCGGAAGCGAAAGAAGTGACCGCAAGACTCGAAGAGGCAACCTTCAGGAGGAAGAACGCCACGACGGGCAGTCGGCGGAACCGACGGGGGAATCCCCCGAGGAGCAGACGTCACGAGGGGTAGAAGGTGGAAGCGAATTTCGAGGAACGGGAGAGGAGCGCCATGACCGCATCGGGCAAGGTCATCGTGACCTGCGCATTGACCGGAGTCTTGACCGATCCGGAAAAGTTCGACGTGCCGGTGACGCCGGAACAGATGGCCCAGGCCGCGGAGGAGGCGTACAACGCCGGCGCCACGATCGTCCATTGTCACTTCCGCGACCAGAACCCCGGGATGGGACGCTTCCCCACCTGGGAACTCGAGACGGTCGGGGAGATCCTCGCCGCGATCCAGGCACGGGTCCCCGGGATCGTCATCAACATGTCGAGTGCGGTCCTCGGCCCCGACATCAGCGCGCCCTGCGCCTGTATCGAGGCCTTCGAGCCGGAGATGGCCGCCTGTAACGCCGGCTCGATCAACTACCTCAAGACCCGCAAGGACGGAAGCTGGGCCTGGCCCCCCGTCCTCTTCGACAACCCGGTCGAGAAGGTCAAGGGCTACCTCGACGTCATGCTGGCAAACGGCGTGGTCCCCGAGTTCGAGTGCTTCGACACGGGGATGGTCCGATCCGTGGGGCTCTACCGGGAGAACGGGATGTTCTCCGGCGATCCGCACGTCTCCCTCGTCATGGGGGTTCCAAGCGGCATGCCCGCACGCACCGACCTCCTTCCGATCCTCGTCGATGAGATGCCCCCGAACACCCACTGGCAGGTGATCGCCATCGGCCGGCAGGAGGTGTGGCCCCTCCACCGCCGTGCCGCAGAACTTGGCGGAAACGTCCGCACCGGCCTCGAGGACACCTTCTACCTCCCCGATGGCAGGAAGGCCGGAAACAACGGCGAACTCGTCGAGGCGCTCGTCACGATCGTACGGGAGACGGGACGCGAGATCGCGACGCTCGAAGAGACCCGCCGCTGGCTCGAACAGAGCCGGATGCCCCCCGCCACCCCCGAAGCGTAACCCCACGCCGAGGGCCAAGGACGATGAACCCGGAATCGACGCAGAGCAGGCAGACCAGAGCACGCAGAGCACGACGACAGAACGTTCATCCGTGATCGGTGGAGGCGGTGGAGAGGGGATGCCATGCGGATCCCGCGAGTCATTGGGGACTTTGATGCGATTGCCCTGGCACGAGGCCAAAGCGAAAGGGGGCTACGGTATTCCGATCGAGAACGAAGCATCTCGCCGAAGCCGGGTCTCCACCTCCGCCATCCACCGGTAGATCCGCTCGGAAGGCGCGACGACCACGATGTTCCCCTCGAGATAGGTGCCCAGCCCACTCATCCGGAAGATCAGGTCGAGCGCCCGATCCCACGGAACGTCGTTCAACCGGACCGTGATGCGCCGCCCACGAACCTCGGGGGCGACGACGAAGTTCATCCCGGAAAGATCGGCGACGAGACGGATGATGCTCTCCACCTCGGCGTTCTGGAAGTCGAGGAAGACCCGCCGGCCATGAAGAGGGGGGAAACCCAGCGGGGCGAAGACCACCCCTCCGGCGTTCCGGGGCCGGCGGAAACGCCACGTTCTCGATCTCCCAGGCGTCGGCCCACGCCCCCCTCCGGTGCTCCCGGCTCGGCACCAGGGTCTCTGGCCATCCGCCGTTCCCGATGAGGATCGTTCCCCCAACCGGAGGAATGCCATCCGCTCCGCATGGGATGACCCAACCACGGGGGATGGCGCAGCCGGGAAGGATGGCACCCTCTCCGCATGGAGCGTGATCGGTGACGCCCAGCCTGGGTGCGATCCTCCCCAGGTGGCGGTCGCTCCCAGCGGGCCACCGCTCCAGAGGAGGAGGATAACGAGAAGCCCAACATGGAGCCGACGCTTCCTCTTCATGCTCCGTCCCTCGCCGCGCAGGAGATCGAGGCGGTTCACCGGCTTCGGAAGCCTCGATCCCCCTCATCTCCCCGAGCTCAACCGTTGTCGCTCAAGAGTTCCAGGTAGTGTTTCGCCTGCCGGGAGAACTTGCCATCAGGGTCGGCTGAAAGCGAGGCCTTGAAAGCGGAGAGCGCCTCGGTGCGCTGATTCTCCTTGATGTAGGCCAACCCGAGATTGTAGTGGGCCTCCGCGTAGCCGGGGAAGAGCCGGACCGCAGTGCGGAACGCCTCGATCGCGTCCGTTGGGCGATCCATCGCGAGGTAGCATCGGCCCAGGTTGTTCCAGGCGATCGCGAAGTCCTCCCGGTATTGCACGGCACTGCGGAACGCCTCGAGCGCCTTGTCGAGGTTCCCCTTCTGCAAGTAGGCCCATCCGAGGTTGTTGAGCGCAATCTCCCGGCGCAGGTAGAGTTCGTTTTCGAGGGCCTTGTCGAACTCCCCGATCGCGTCGTCCCAACGGCCGAGTTCGAGATAGACGGCTCCGAGGCCGTTGTGCGCATCTGGGAACTTGTGGTCGAGCCGGATCGCCTCCCGGTACATCCCGATCGCCTTGTCGTAGTCCTCCTGCAGGAAGTAGAGGAGGCCGAGCGCATTGTAGACATCGGGATTGCCAGGATCGATCTGCTTCGATTTCGTCAACGATTGCAACGCCAGGTCGAACTTCCGCTGCTGGAGATAATTCACGCCGAGCCGATAGTGGGCTCTCCCCTGGCGGACCGCAGCATCACTGCGCCCCCCTCCCGTCGTGGCACACCCCGTCGCGACCAGAGAGAGGGTCAGGGTGAGCAACCATACCGTGAACCGTTTCATGACGACAGAACCTCTCCGATCTCCCGTTCGAAGTGGGTCAACGCATGGAATTCCCGGTAGCGGGCCTCGATCTCCGGCCATGTGAGCGTCTTGAGCCGATCGAGACTGAAGGCCTCGATGCTGAAGGAGGCGATCACACTCCCGAAGACGACAGCCTTGCGCAGGTTCGCCTCGGAGTGATCCCCGGTGCGGGCGAGGTACCCGAAGAACCCCCCTGCAAAGGTATCCCCTGCGCCGGTGGGGTCGAAGACGACCTCGAGGGGATAGCCCGAGACGGCAAAGATCCCCCGCGGCGTGAACATCAGGACGCCGTACTCCCCCCGCTTGATGAGGAGGATCTTCGGCCCCAGCTTCCGGATCACCTGCGCGGCCTTGACGAGGTTGTACTCTCCGGAGAACTCGCGTACCTCTTCCTCGTTGATGATCAGGATATCGAGTTGCCTCATACAGGCCTCGAGTGCCGCCCGCTTCGTCTCGATCCAGAGGTTCATCGTGTCCCCGGCCACGAGGCGGGGCCCCTTCATCTGAGCGAGGACATCGAGCTGAAGTTCGGGATCGATGTTCGCCAGAAAGACATAGGGCGTATCGCGGTACGTTTCCGGGATCTCGGGACGAAAGGACTCGTACACGTTGAGGTCGGTACAGATCGTCTCCCGCGTGTTGAGATCCCAGCTATACTTCCCCTGCCAACGGAAGGTCTTGCCCGGCATCCGTTGCAACCCCGTCACATCGACGTTGTGCGCTTCGAGCATCGCGATGTGCTCCTCGGGAAAATCACTCCCCACCACGGCGACGAGGTTCACCGGGACGAAGTGCCCGGCTGCGACGGAAAAGAAGGTCGCCGACCCCCCAAGGACCTCATCCGCCTTGCCGAACGGGGTCTCCACCGAATCGAATGCCACGGAACCTACGACGAAAACGCGCATTACCACACCCTTGGGGCCGGAACGAGAGAGCCGGCCGGAATCGAGATGGATCGTCATTCCCCTCCCTTCCCCTGAGGCATGGAAGTGAGGAGCTGCCGGCATGCTCTTCCCCCCTCCGGATCGGCGCCCATCCCGGACGCCGATTCCCCGAAGCGAAAGCCTCTCCCAGGTGCCGGCGCCCCCACGATAGCAGAAGGAGACCGC
>CAZTSL010000159.1:0-9349 GCA_964616915.1 uncultured bacterium | reverse complement strand
GGGATTACTGGCAGATCACCTCGATGGTCTGGGAAGGACCTCCGCAGGTTGCGGTGTTGGCGCCGCCCCAGTTCGCATTGCCGATACAGGGACGGACGATGTAGTTCGGACTGGGGCACTGGCAGATGCTCCCTGCCGCGCTCAGTTCGATCGATTCTCCAGTGACGGCACAGTTTCCGGTCCGCCAGTTGCGCCCGTTGCAGTTGACGCTGACCGCCTGACCGTTCTTGAGGGCCTTGCAGAGGGTGTCGGCCGCGCTCCCCGTGCAGGTGACGCCGGTGGTATCGAAGGTTCCGCGGATCGTGACGCTCGAATAGGAGGGGCGGGTGAGCGAGGCGCGATACGCCTTCCAGGCGACACACTGGGGAGAGTTGAGCGTGGAGGGCACCCCCTGCGTGAAATCGGCGGAATATCCGCAGGTGGCGTTGTCGTCGTCACAAGCGTCCCCGATACCGTCATCGTCGCAGTCCGCCTGCTCCGGATTCTCGTCCTGCGGACAGTTGTCGCAGGCGTCCCCGAGATCGTCGGCGTCCGAATTCGCCTGATCGGCATTCGGTTCATCCACGCAGTTGTCGCACTCGTCACCCACTCGATCTCCGTCACCATCGGTCTGGAAGGGGTTTTCCACTTCCGGACAGTTGTCCTGTGGATCGGGGACGCCATCGCCATCCGTGTCGGGGGCACAGGTCGTCTGCCCCATCAGGAGGGTCAGGGCAAGGAGAATTCCCAGGAGGATCGGGATCATGTTCCACGGTTTCATCTTTCCTTCCTTTCGCTGTAACGACGCTCCTTTCCTCGCGAGGTCAGAGGAGGAACTGCGTCAGAATTTCGATCATCTGCCGGACATCCTACTCCCCCTCCGTGCGAATGGCAAGATTCCACCATGGCCCCGAATCCCCGATCTTCTTTTGCTGACGCGGGAATCGAGGATGCCACGGCGAAATCCACGAGGGTGCCATGGCGAAATCCATCCGAGGAATCGGTGTTCATTGGGAGGCGACTCCCTGGGGGATGAACCTACGATGCCTCGCCCCATCCCGGATCGAGCAGGCGATTCTTCCGGAGGCGTGTGCCATCTTTCGGTTCGTTGTCATTCTCCTGGAAAACCGAGAAGATGGCGGAGAGGCGTGGTGGGTTCTGGGGCGGTTCTAGCGGAAGAGGACGTTGCCGATGTAGTGGCGCATCATCTTGCGCCAGGAGGGCCAGTCGTGGGGGACGTCGGTTCCCCAGAGGTCGAGGGTGTGGGGGATCCCCTTGTGGGTGAGGAGGTTCGAGATCCGGATCGAACCCGCCGGGTTTTCGTTCTCCCCCTGCCCGCAGACGAAGTGGATCTCCTTCCCCTGCCGGAAGGGCTCGAGGAGGAGTTCGTTCATGTTGGCGATATAGTGGATCGGACTGTTGAAGTAGCAGTTCTCGTCGAACTCGTCCTCCTCGATTCGTTCGGAGAGGTCGTAGGATCCGCTCATCCCCACGGTGCCGGCGTAGAGATCGGGGTGCTTGAAGAACTGGTTGACCGCGTGATGCGCCCCCATCGAGGCACCGCTCGTGACGATCGGAACGAAACCGTTGCAGTCCTCCATGATGAAGGGAACGACCTCCTCGGCGAAATAGCGGTTGAGAAGGAGGTAACGCCGCGCACGCTGGGCCACAGGAATCTGGGTTGCCATCCAGATCTCATCGTTGAGCGCATCGACGCAATAGACCTTGACGACCCCTCCCTCGATGAACTCCTGGAGCGCTTCGATCATCCCGAAACGCTCGTATTCGAGGTGATCGGCCGACCAGGTGGGGAAGAGGAGGAGGGCGTAGCCGAAGTGTCCGAAGAGCGCCACGGACATCTCCCGCTGAAGGTTGGGACTGAACCAGGAGCGGATCTCTCTTCGCATGAATCGTTTCCTCGCTGGTCTCACATGGCAAGCCCGCCGTCGAGGCAGATGACCTGGCCGGTGAGATAATCGGTTGGGCCAAGCGCCAGGAAGGTGACGAGGGCGGCGACCTCCTCTGGGGTCCCGATCCTGCCGAGCGGCACCTGCGCGCAGGCGGCCTGCCGCGCTTCCTCGGGCATGGCAAGGAACATCTCCGTCTCGATGTAGCCGGGGGCCACGGCGTTGACCGTGATCCCGCGGCTGGCGACCTCGCGGGCGAGAGCCTTCGTCATCCCGATCAGTCCCGCCTTGGCCGCGGCGTAGTTCACCTGACCCGGCGCGCCGAGCACGCCGCTGACGGAGGAGATGTTGATGATCCGTCCCTCCCTTTGTCGCAGCATCGGACGGATCACGGCGCGTGCCGCATTCCAGGCACCGGTGAGGTTCGTTTCGATCACGGTGCGCCACGCCTCCTCCGACATCGTGGCAAGGAGCGTATCGCGGGTCACCCCCGCGTTGTTCACGAGGATGTCGATCCGCTTGCGTTCCTTGTGGATCGTCTTGATCCAGCGGGAAACGTTCTCTGTCTCCCGGATATCGATCCGTTCGGCCACGGCGCCGGTGGCATCGCTCACCGCCCGGGCGGCTTCGGCGTCCCGGGCGTAGTTGAAATGGACAAGGCATCCCGACTCGGCGAGTGCGGTGACGATCGCACGGCCGATCCCACGGCTCCCACCGGTGACGACCGCGACTTTCTTTTCATTCTCCATCCTTTCCTCCTCTCGTGCCGCCGCCGGAGACGAAAAGCAGATCGTGTTGTACCCCAGATGGCGGCTGGGGTCAAGCCCGAAGTTCGTGCCGCAGGGCAATCGCATCGCAAATCCCCATGATTCGTGGAATCCACCGGTTGTCCATCTTGACAATCGCATGACATCGCACTATTTTCGAAGAAAGGGGGGGATACGTGTCCAGTCGAGGCTGGAGCCATCGGTTCTTCTCGCCCCAGGAGGGGAAAGTATATGGCGACCCCTCTCGGACAAGAAGAAGGAGGAGCGCCATGCGGGTGTTGACCTACAACATTCACAAGGGGATCGGCGGCCTCGATCGGAGGTATGAGATCGACCGAACGATCGACATCCTGTCGCACTTCGCCGCCGATGTGATCCTCCTGCAGGAGGTGGACCACGGGGCGAAGCGCTCCCGTTTTCACCGGCAATCGGAGTTGATCGCCCGCCGGCTGGGGTTCGATCATCTGGCCGTGGGGCTCAATCACAGGCTCCTTCGGGGGGGGGCGTACGGGAACGTCACGCTTTCCCGCTGGCCGATCGAGGAATCGTTCAACTTCGACATCTCCCTGCCGGTCAAGAAGAAGCGGGGGGCGCTCTATACACGGCTCCTGTTACCGGGGGGGCGTTCGGTTCACGTCTGCAACGTTCATCTCGGGTTGGCCCATTTCGAGCGGGTCATCCAGGTGCGCAGGATCCTTGCGCTCCTCGAGGATCTCGTGGCGCAGGGGAGCGATCCCACGATCATCGCGGGGGATTCGAACGACTGGCGGGGGAAGCTCTGCGCCCGCCTGCTCGAGCCCAACGGTTACCTCGAGGCGGCCACGGCGCTCTACGGGAAGCGGGTCAACACCTTTCCCGCCTATGCCCCGATGTTCCCCCTCGACCGGATCTACTTCCGGAACATCGAGCCGAAACGGATGATCCGGGAGTTCCACACCGCGCTCCCCAACGCCAGTGATCACCTTCCGCTCGTGGTGGAGTTCGTGACGAACGCCTCCCGCCACCCCCTGGATGGTACGGCTTCCCCTCCCCCCCGGAAGGGTACGCCAGCCCGATAGCGCGCAAGATGCCGGGGACGTTCCCTCAGGGTACCCACGGATCGGACCAGTCGATCGGTCCATGCGTGAAGCGGCGGGCAAGGCGGTGCAGCACGAGCTGCCACGCCGCCACGAAGTAGTCCCGCGCCTTCTGCCAAGGCTCCCCCTCCTTCCATCCGAGGTGGGAGAGGCGCACCCGCGTCACCGCCTCGCCGAGGGGATCGAAGCGGAGCACGACCCAGGTCCGCTCGGCTCGAACCTCCGGGAACTCGGGAGGGGCGTTCCAGGAGAAGGAGAAGATCCGTTTCGGCAGGAACGACAAGACCGTGCATCCCTCGCTTCCCTGAAGGCCGATGGGGGCTTCCGGCATGAAGTAGATCTCGTAGGGGCCGCCGATGGCCAGGGAGACGCGCGCCTTCGGCCCGAAGAAGGTCACGACCCCCTCCGGCGTCGTCCAGGCGTCCCACACCGCATCGAGGGGCGCGGCAACCGCGATCTCCGATTCGATCGCTCGTTCCATCGTTCCTCCTTTCCCACTTACCGAAAAACGGGCCAGAAATCGCGCAGGATCCCCTGGAGGGCGGCCAGAAGGGGCTCCGCACGCGGCGCGGGTTTTTCGAGCGAAAGCGGTTTCTTCGGCATGAGCATCTCCTCGAGGACCGCCTGGACCGAGGCGCGAAGCCCCTCCCGGCTGTACCCCCCTTCGAGCACCATGAGAACCCGCCCCCCGCACGATGCCTCGGCCGCGTCGAGCACCCGGGCGGCCATCTGGCCAAAGCCCTCTGCGCTCACCCGCATCTGGGCCAGAGGATCCCGTTCGTGGGCATCGAAACCGGCAGAGACGAGGATGAGACCAGGAGCGGTCTCGTGGAGGATCGGCAGGACGACCTCGTCGAAGAGGGTGAGATACTCCGCATCGCCGCACCCCGCCGGGATCGGGACATTGACCGTATACCCCCGCCCCTCCCCCCTGCCGACCTCCTCGAAACGCCCACTCCCCGGATAGAGAGGATACTGGTGCAGGGAGACGAAGAGAACGCGCGGATCGTCGAAGAAGGCGGCCTGCGTGCCGTTTCCGTGATGGACGTCCCAATCGACGATTGCGATCCGCTCCACCCCGTACGTGTCGAGCGCATAGCGGGCGCCGATCGCCACGTTGTTGAAGAGGCAAAACCCCATCGCCCGATCCGCTTCGGCGTGATGGCCGGGGGGGCGCACGAAGGCGAAACCGTTGGCGATCCGACCGGCGAAGAGTTCGTCGAGGAGGGCGAGCACCCCCCCCACCGCGAAACGGGCGGCCACAAAGGAGGTGGCCGAGGTGACCGTGTCGGGGTCGAGTTGGGTCCTCCTCCTCCCCGCCGTCTCCGCGATCCGGGAGATCAACCGATCCGTGTGAACGCGCGCGATCTCCGCCAGCGGCGCCTCGCGGGCCCTCACCCTGCGCAGATCGAAGTGGGGCGCCATCTCGTCGAGGAGCGCCGTGATCTCGTCGAGGCGCCGCCGGTTCTCCGGATGCTCTCCCGTATCGTGTTCCCCATAGATCGCTTCGAGACAGAATCCTGTCGGTTTCATCGTGGCTCCCCCCCTGTGGCGTGGATCGTCTCCCCCTCCGCTGCTCCGAACCGGTGCAGGGCCTCCTCCCCCTCCGAAGCCTTCCCTGCGAGCGGCGCGATGGGAAGGACGAGGGGAAGCCCCTCCTTCGGATCATGGACGATCTCGACCGCGATATCATAGACCTGCGCCACGATCTCTGCAAGGAGAACCTGGCGGGGAGGACCGGCGGTCACCAGGCGTCCCCCCTTGAGCAGGATCAGCCGGTCGCAGAGCCGGGCGGCCAGGGTGAGATCGTGAAAGACGCCGATCACCGTAAATCCCCGCGTCCGGTTCAACTTCCGCAGGAGCGAGACGAGTTCGACCTGGTGGCGAAGATCGAGGAATGCCGTCGGTTCGTCGAGGATCAGAAGCTCGGATGCCTGGCAGAGCGCCCGCGCCAGGAGGACCCGCTGGCGTTCCCCCCCGGAGAGTTCATGGATCGGGCGGTCCGCCAGTTCGAGCACCCCCATCTCGACCATCGCCGTATGGGCCGCCGCGATATCCTCCCGCCCTTCGAGACCGAACCGACCCGTATAGGGGGAACGTCCCATCAGTACGATCTCGGAGACGGGAAAGGGGAAGGCCGGCGCGAAATGCTGCGGCACCACGGCGATCCGACGTGCACGTTCCCGTGGTTCGATCGTTTCGAGCGCCCGTCCCCCGAGACGGACCCTCCCCCGCTCGGGGGGGGGGAGGAGGCCGGCCAGAAGTTTGAGGAGTGTCGTCTTCCCCGAGCCGTTCGGACCGAGGATCCCCACGATCTCCCCGCGGGTGACCGAGAAGGAGATCCCCCGCAGGACAGGCCTCTGCCCATAGGCGAAATCGAGCGCCTCGACCGAGACGAGTGGCGCTTCTCGATCCATGCTGCGAACCACCCCCTCGAACCCTCCGTTCGGCCGGGATCCTTTCCCTCCCTTTCAGGGGGACCGGCCACCCGGCTCACCCCGCACCCTCGAACCCTCCGTTCGGCCGGGATCCTTTCCCTCCCCATGCCCTCGGGTGCCATCCCCCCCCGCCGTAATGGGGGTGTGCTCGGCCGAATCACGTGGTTTTGTCGATCCATACCCCGGAAAATAGCATCTCGCCGATGGACAAGTCAAATCGATTCGGGTATCGTAGGGGGAATGCCGGGTGTGGGCCGATCGAAGCCCAGGCTCCGCCTGGAGAAGGATCCCATTGGAGAAGCGATGGGAAGGGACCGGTTGCCCAACCGGGGAGGAGAGGACTTCGTTGGAAGCCCCCCTTCCGGCGTCCGGGGGGAGGCGTGGTTCCGCCATCGGGGGCGGGCGCCGAGCACGCCCCAAGCGACGAAAGGAATTCATGACGCCAGGAACGATCGTCCAAATCGAACCATCGAAGGAGATCGTCTACGCAATCGTGGTCCGTAGCGAGGGCGTGAAGCTCCACCTCGTCACGGAGCGGGGAAAGCGGCTCTCCTGCCCCGAATCGAAGGTATGCCTCGCCACGACGCAGACGTTCGACGCCACGGGCACGGATCAGATCCTCGCCGCACGGGTCCGCGCCTTCCGGGAGGAGGTCGAAGCGACCGCCTCCGCGATCTCGATCGAGGAACTCTGGGAATTCCTCCAGGCCGAAGGGGAGGCCCTCCCCCTCCACGAAATCGTGGAACTCTACTTCGGCGAGGTGAGTGATCTCCACCGTTTCGCGATGCGCCAGTTGCTCGCCGTCGGCTGGACCTACTTCGAACGAAAGAAGGATCTCTACCACCCCCGGAAAAAGGAGATCGTCGAACAGATCGAGGCACGGGAAGCCGCCAAGGAGCGCCGCGAACAGCGACTCGAGGAGGCATCCACCTGGCTGCGCAAGGCGCTTCGGGAGGGTGCGAACCTCGATGAGGAACATGGCCAGGGCGCCATCGAATTGCTGCGCGGCATCGCCCTCTTCGGGGAAGAATTCCCCAGATACCGGGAAGGGATGCGCCTCCTCGAAGCGGTCGGGCATGCCACGAAGCATCCCCAGCCCATTGCCACCGAACTCCTGATCGAACTCGGCTTCTGGGCGGAAGACGAGAACGAACTCCTCCTGCGCCACCAGATCTCCCGCGAGCCTCCTGCGGAGGTTCTTCACGAACTCGACGAGATCTGCCGCAATGCGGCCCGATCGGCACCCGATCCCACCGGACGCACCGATCTGACGGACCTCTTTACGGTCACGATCGACGACGAAGAGACGCTCGACATCGACGATGCGCTCAGCCTCGAACCCCACGGGAGTGGCTGGCGGCTCTACATCCACATCACCGACGTGGCCGCGACGATCCCGCAGGGGAGCGCGCTCGATGCCTTCGCGGCGCAACGGGGGACGACGATCTATCTTCCGGAGGAGCGGATTCCCCTCTTCCCGCCGCAGCTCTCCGAGGATCTGCTCAGCTTGAAGGCGAAGGAGATCCGGCCGGCGATCACCTTCTTCGCCGATTTCGATGCGAACCTCGATCTTACCGACCAGGGGATTTTTCGTTCCCTCATCCGGGTCGATGAACGGTGGGATTACGTCGGCGTCAACGAGGCGCTTGCCCGCCCCGGTGAGCATCGCTGGCTCGAAACGCTCCTGGGGATCGCCGATCGGCTCCGGCAAGCGCGGCGGGAGCGGGGGGCGATCATGATCCACCGTCCCGAGGTGAAGGTCCGCGTTTGCGACGGCGAGATCTCCATCAAATCCTTCGATACGGGAAGCCCGAGTTACCGTCTCGTGGCGGAGACGATGATCCTGGCCAACACGATCGCGGCGCAGTTCTGCATCGACAACGACCTGCCTGCGGTCTATCGGATCCAGCCCCCACCGGAGGACGACATCCCCCTCGACGAACTCGATCTTTCCGATCCCTATGGCCGGTATCATCTCTACTGCCGGATGAGGAAGTCCACGAACGCTCCCCTTCCCGACCGGCACAGCGGCCTCGGGGTTCCGGCCTATACCCAGGCTTCCTCGCCGATCCGCCGCTACCACGACCTCGTGATGCAACGGCAGATCGGGACCTTCCTCGACGAGGGGCGCCCCCGCTACAGCCGCGAGGAGGTCCTCGAGGCGATCGCCACCGCCGAGGAGGGGATCGCCGCAGCCGCCACGATCGAGTCCGCGCGGAAGCGCTACTGGTTCCTGCGCTACCTCGGCCAACACCTCGACGAGGTCTACGAAGGGGTGATCCTGCGGCAGTTCTACGGACAACGCTATCTCGTCCAACTCTCCCCCTATGAGTTCAACGTGGCCTGCGTCCTCGATTACGCGTTGAAGCCTGGCGACCGGGTACGGTTGATCTTCGCGGAGGTGAACCCGCGGCGAAACCAGGTCGTGGTCCGGGAAGTCCTGCGAGGGGAAGAGGGCGTGGAGACCACGACCTCGTCCGCGAACGAGTAGAGAACGGGTAGAGGAGTTGCCGTGTCCCCGACGATTCTTCGAATTCTGATCATCGCTTGCTTCTTCCTCTCCGGGATGACCGGTCTCGTCTATCAGACCGCCTGGGCCCGGATCCTCGGGCTCGTCTTCGGGAATACGGTCCATGCGGTCTCCACGGTCCTCACCGTCTTCTTCGCAGGGCTGGCGATCGGGGCCTATGCGCTCGGTGTCCTGGCCGACCGGTGGGGGGATCGGTGGGGGAAGGGATCGCTGGCGCTCCTCTACGGCCTCCTCGAGATCGGGATCGCCCTCTGGGGCTTTGCCGTGCCCTGGCTCTTCCGGGTCGTGGAGACGCTCTACCTCCACCGCCTCCATCCACTCGATCATTCCCTCCTGACGCTGACGATCGTGCGCTTCCTGCTGGCCTTCCTCATCCTGATCGTCCCCACGACGCTGATGGGGGGGACGCTGCCGGTACTCGTCAAGTTCTTCGTCCGATCGATCGGGGAGGTGGGACGTGGGTTCGGGATGCTCTACTTCGTGAACACGCTGGGGGCGGCGCTGGGGGTTGCGCTCTGCGGCTTCGTCCTCTTCCAGGTGACGGGGGTGACAGGGGCGATCCATCTCACCGCCTTCTTCAACTTCCTGATCGGTCTGTCGGCCTGCCTCGTGGCCCGGCTTGCACTCCCTGCCGTGGCGGGGAGTGCGGGGG
>CAZTSL010000158.1:0-9469 GCA_964616915.1 uncultured bacterium | reverse complement strand
CCGGCCGCCCATATCCTCTTCTGGCTCTTCCTCCTGCCGGTGGCCGCCATCTTCCGGTTGCGCCGAAACGGCCGATGACCCTCGTAGGATCGCGACCCAGGGGCGGTGAAGCAGCCGCCCCCTCATCCGATCTTCCCACCCATCGTTCCCCCCCCTTGCCCCTCATCCACGGCATGTGATCGACGAGACGGCATCTCATCCCCCCGGATCCTTCCCTCTCGGCTTCTCGAACCTTTCATGGGAGCCGAGAGGGGGAGCGCTCCGAATCCTCGATCTCGATGCAGATATGCACCCATCCAGTCCTTGCCCTTGCCGTCGAATTCTGATAGGATTTCCAAAGAGGTCGAGAATCTCTTTCGTTCTGGAACCTTCGAGCCGGTCGTATCCTGGGATGGCGCCAAGGACGATATGATGCCGGGGGGATCGGGAGAGGCTGCGCTTGCCCCTGCAGATGACCCGAAGATGAGGAAGATCTCACGAAACCTCCCAATAGATCACCGAAAGGGGAGACTTCATGACGGATCTTTCTCTCGGAAACAGGGATTCGACGAATCGGGAAGACGGGGAAGAGATCGTCCGCATGCTCCTGATCTCCGACTTTTCGGGGGAACATCCACTGCTTCGGGTTGCGGCGGGCCATCGATGGCTCGAAGGGGAACGGATCGGGTGGGATGAGGTCACGCCGGCGGCGGTGGAGGGGGTGGATGTGGTGGTACTCGATCTGGCACATCTCCCCGACACCTTCGAGAAGCCCGAATGCCTCGATCCCCTCCCCTGCCTCCTCCTGACCCCAAGTCGGCGAGGGAGATTCGCGGAACGAATGCTCCACCTCGGGGCGGACGATTATCTCGTGGCCGGGGAGACGGAGGGAGAACAGCTTCATGCACAGTGCATCTATGCCATCGACCGGCATCGGCTCACCGGCGAAACGCGGGTGGCCGAGCCGGACGGGCTGGCCAGCAGTGAAGTGCTCTGCAGCCTCTATGGACTCCTGGAAACCGTGGAAGAGGGGGTGGTGATCGCGGACGAGACGGGAAAGTTCCGCTACTGGAACCCCACGGCGCAACGACTCGTGGGACGAGGGATCACGACCCTCCCCCCGTCGGCGTGGCCGGAATACTACGGCGTCTTTCGCGATGAGGGGAATACCCCCTTCCCGTCGGAGGAACTCCCCATCGTCCGGGCGCTCGCCGGGGAATCGGTCCAGGACGTCGAGATGTTCGTGCGCAATCCCGATCTCCCGGCCGGCGTCTGGCTCCGTTGCACGGCGGCGCCGATCGGGCCACAGGATGGAAGACGCCTCGGCGCGATCCTCCTCTTCCACGATATCACCCACCAAAAGACGCGTGAGGCGATGATCGCACAAAAGACCCGGGACCTCGAAACCTTGCTCTACATCGTCTCCCACGATCTGCGGGAACCCCTGCGGACGATCGAAAGCTTCGCCGAACTCCTCCGGTGGCGCTACGAAGGAATCCTTCCCCCCAAGGCCCGGCAATACCTGGAACGGATCGAAAGGGGGTGTCAGCGGCTCTCGAGCTTTCTCTCGGACATCCTCCAACTCTCCCGCGCGCGCACCCAGGAACTCCCCCGAAACCCGATCGGAGGGAAAGAGATCGTGCAGGAAGTCCTCCAGCGCCTTCAGGGAGCGATCCGGCGCCGCAACGCACGGATCGTCGTGGAGGAACGATTTCCGGTGTTCCATGTCAACCGCACCTGGGCGGTCGAGGCGCTCTACAACCTCGTCGCCAACGCCCTGAAGTTCTCCCGCGCCGATACCCCACCCGAGGTGGAGATCGGCGTCTACCGTCCCCCCGATCTTCCGGGGCAGCAGGGATTCGTCGTCCGCGACCGCGGCCCGGGGGTCCTTCCCGAAAAGAGGGAGCGGATCTTCGAACTCTTCGATCGGGGCGGAGAGCGGGAGATCGAAGGGACGGGGGCCGGCCTGGCGATCGTGCGGGCCGTCGCCGAACGGCATGGTGGAAGGACCGACGTCCTTCCCCGACCCGGCGGGGGATCCGAATTCTTCATCACCTTCTCTTTCCCCTCCGAACCCGCGGATACCGTCGCGGTGATCGCCCCTTGAGATCCTACCGTGACGGGCGTCCTCCAAGGAGTTTGCTCCATGGAAAAGGCATCGGTGACCCTCATGATCGTGGACGACAACGAAGACGACCTCTTCCTCCTCGAGGAGGCGCAGGAGGCATTGGGAAACTTCGAGATCTCCGCGAAGCTGCAATCCGGTGAGGAGGTCCTCCCCTTTCTGCGCAGATCCCTCGTCACCGAGGCGCCGATTCCCGATCTCATCCTCCTCGACATCAACATGCCACGAAAGAACGGTCTTGACGTCCTTCGTGAGCTGAAGACGGACGCCCTGTTCAACCCCCTCCCCGTCGTCGTCTTCTCCTCCAGCGACCGGCAGCAGGACATCGATATGGCCTACGAACGAGGGGCCTCCTCCTTCGTCCGCAAACCGATCGGTTTCACGGCGCTCAAGGAACTCCTCGAACGCCTCGTGGCCTACTGGCGGTACGTCGCGGGAATCTCCGATCCCAAGGACCTCCAACGTTTCCTCGATACCCGGAGTAAAGCCCGATGAAGCTCATCCGTCTCGTCCCCCTCGTCTTCCTCTTCCTCCTCGGGAGCACGACGCATGCGGCAGAGAAGCGTCTTGCCGATCGGATCGTCGATGACGTGGAGAACCTCTTGCGCGGAAAGGGGAGCGTTCTCGTCTTCGAGATGCGGGTACGCCATCCGAACTGGCAGCGGAAGATGCGCATGAAGCTCTGGGAGGTCGTCCCCGACAAGGCACTCGTCCGGATCCTCGCCCCCCCGACGGATGCGGGGATGGCCACGCTGAAGCTCGGCCGCGATCTGTGGAGCTACAACCCCCACATCGACCAGATCCAGAAGATCCCCCCCTCCCTGATGCTCGATTCCTGGATGGGCAGTGATTTTACGAACGACGACATCGCCCGTGAGTCGAGCATCCGGAGCGACTACACCACCGGAGAGGTCACGGAAGGGCACCGCGATGGCGTGAAGACCTGGCGTCTTGAACTCCTCCCCAAGCCAGAGAGCCCCGTGGTCTGGGAGAAGATCGTACTCGAGGTCGATCAGCGCAACCACCGGCCCCTCCGGCAGGAGTACTACGACGAGACCGGGAAGGTGGCCCGGGTGATGACCTTCTCCGACTACCGGAAGGTCGGGGGAGGAAAGGTCTATCCCTTCCACTGGCGGATGGAGAACTTACAGGAACCGGGCCGCTATACGGAAGTCACGGTCCTCTCCCTCGAATTCACCGAGACGCTCCCCGATCGCCTCTTCACGATCCGGAGCCTCAAACGGAGAGGATGAGCGTGGAAGGGGTGGGAAAATTCGTCGAGATCTGTTGGCGGGATCTCTGGCGCAACCGGCGACGCACCCTCCTCACGGGGATGGCGATCGCCTTCTCCGTGGCCTCGATGATCCTCTTCATCGGGATCGGGGATGGCAGCCACCTCCAGATGATCCGCAGTGCCACCGACGCCTTCCTCGGGCATATCCAGATCGAGAACCCCGGCTTCGCCGAGGCGCCCGACCTCCATCACCGTCTTTTGCCGCCGCAGCTCGAGCGGATCGAGGGGGTCGCCGCCACCCATCCCGGCATTACGGCGATCGCCCCGCGGATCACCACGGGCGCCCTGATGAGCAAGAAGGTGCCGGAGCCGAAGGACGACACCGACCTTGCGGCCTACGCGCGGATGACCTCGGAGGGAGCGTATCTGGCCGGCGTGGATCCCCAGCGGGAGGCGCGGGTGAGCACCCTGGCGACTTCGGTCCTCCCCGACGATCCGGGGCGGCGCTGCCGGCGGGGATGCACCGCCGCGCTCTCCGCCATCTACCAGAGGGGGGACTGCGCCGCCCCCTGCGCCACGTTCACCGTTCGGACCGACTGCCCCGCCCACTGCACGGCGCTCTGCCGGGGGCGCTGCCCCCCGAACGACCCGTGGTGTGCGCCGGAGACGTGCCGGGAAACGTGTCTCGACTACTGCGAGGGCGCCCGTTTCCTCCACGATACGGATCCCTTCCCGGAAAATCCCTACCGCGGTGAGGTCGTCCTCGGCAAGACCCTGGCCGATCTCCTCGACGTCGATGTCGGCGATCGGGTCGCCGTCACCACCGCCACGGCCCGAGGGCGTACCTTCGGCGCCCTCTACCGGGTCACCGGCCTCCTGAAGACCGGCAGCCTCGAGATCAACCGCACCCTGGCGATCACCCACATCGGAAAACTCGCCCAGGGCCTCGAGATCGAAGGGGGGGCCACGAGCGTGGTGCTGCGCGTCGAGGATCTCGAAGACGCCGACGAGACCGCCCGAACACTTCAGCGTCTCCTCGATCCCGAGAAAGAGACGCTTGCCGTGCGAAGCTGGAAGGAACTCGCCCCGGAACTCGACATCTTCGTCAAGATCGACCAGGGCAGCCTTCTCGTCACCCTCTTGCTCCTCACGATGGTCGTCGGCGTGGTGATTGCCAACATCGTGACGATGTCGGTCATGGAGCGGACCCGTGAGTATGGCGTCCGGATGGCGATCGGGGAGTCTCCGGGACGGCTGGCCGCGGGAATGGTCATGGAAGTCGTGCTCCTGGCCCTCTTCTTCGGCGGCATCGGCGCGCTCCTCGGAGAAGCGCTCAACGGCTACTTCCAGTGGCGAGGGATCGATTTCGGCCTCGGGGAGATCGAAGGCGCCGGTGTGGTCCTCCAGAGCGTCATCCACACGGAGGTCACCTGCTACGGCCTCCTCTTCTCGCTCGGGACGATCCTCGGCTTCTCCCTGATCGGCGCGCTCTATCCGATCTGGCGGATCTACCACCTGCGGCCGGTCGAGGCGCTGCGCTTCGTGTGAAGGGGAGAAGGGATGCTCTGGAGAATGGCGTGGCGAAACATCTGGCGCAACTTCCGGCGGACCCTCCTCACCCTTGCGGCCATCGGCCTTGGGCTGGCGCTCCTCATCATCATGGTCTCCTTCATGGAGGGGTTCATGGAGATGATGGTGCGCCAGATCACCCACTCCGGTACCGGGGCGATTCAGATCCATCATCCGGACTACCGCTCGAAGCGTCGGGTTCACTTCGTGATTCCGCAAGCCTCCGAGGTCGCGCGGCGGGTGGCCGCGCTCCCCGGGGTGGAGCGGGTGAGCGAACGGATGCTCTTCTCCGGGGCGATCCGCTCCTCCCGGGCCAGCACCGTCCAGATCGTGGAGGTCTGGGCCGTCGATCCCGCAGCGGAGCGGCGTTTCTCGGCCGTGGCGGAGCACGTCGTGGCGGGGGGGTTCGTCCTCCCCCCCCCGGAAGCCCGGGATCCGAACGCGCCCGAGCGCTATCGCCTCCGCAAGGGGATCCTGATCGGCAGCAAGCTCGCACGCCTCCTCAAGGTGCGACTCGGCTCCAAGGTCCGCCTCGACACCGCCGGTTTCCATTATGGTACCACCTCGACCGCCTTCTATGTCACCGGTATCTTCGAGATGGGCGCCGATCTCTACGACCGCAACCTCGTCCTCGTCGATATCGCGGATATGCGCAAGGCCACGGGGGGGGGGGACGTGGCCCACGAGATCGCCGTGCGTGTGGAGAACCCCGAGGAGACCACGGCCATCGTGACCCGGATCCGCGATCTCCTCGATCGGCATGCCGAAGCATGGGGGCGACTCGAGGTTCTCCCCTGGTGGGAACTCCTCCCCGACATCAAGCAGATGATCGACATCTCCCGCTCCTGGACCTGGCTCTTCTACCTGATGATGCTCGTGGTGCTGAGCGCAGGGATTTTGACGACGATGTTCATGGTGATCTACGAACGGAAACGGGAGTTCGGGATCCAACTCGCGATCGGAACCTCTCCTGGCTACCTCTTCGCCTCCGTGGTGACCGAAGCGCTCTTCCTGGCCCTTCTGAGCAGCGGGATCGGCCTGATCGGGGGGGGGATCGGGGTGGCCGCGCTCGTGCTCCACGGTATCGATCTCACCTGGCTCGTTGGGGGCTACGAGATCGGCGGTCTCTTCATCGAGAACGCCTACCGGGGGAGCGCCGCGCCGAAAGTCTTTCTGGAACCGACGATCGTCGTCTTCCTCGGAACGATCCTCTTCTCCCTCTGGCCCGCGCTCAAGGTCGGCCGGATGCAACCGCTCGACGGGATCCGGGAAGGGGCCGCGCTCGGTTGAAGGCCCATGGTGTGTCCAAGGAAATCGTCTTCCCTCCTTCCGATGGTGTGCCCATGACTCCGGAAATCATCGTAGAGACCCGAAACCTCCATCGAACCTTCCAGACGGGAGCGGTCGAAGTGCAGGCGTTGCGGGGGATCGACCTCGTCGTTCATCGGGGAGAGTTCGTCGCAGTGGCCGGCCCGTCTGGCTCCGGCAAGACGACGCTCTTCAACCTGATCGGCGGTCTCGACACCCCCAACGAGGGGGAGATCCTCGTCGATGACGTTCCGATCGCGCAGCTCTCCCGCAAAGCCCTGGCCCGGCTTCGTCTCGAGAAGATCGGCTTCGTCTTCCAGGCCTACAACCTGATTCCGGTGCTCACCGCCTTCGAGAACGTGGAGTACCCCCTCCTCCTGCGCAAAATCCCGCGATCGCAGCGCCGGGAGCGGGTGGAGAAACTCCTTTCCGCCGTAGGGCTCTCCGGGATGATGACCCGCCGTCCCGCGCAACTGAGCGGGGGGCAGCAGCAACGCATCGCGGTGGCCCGGGCGCTGGTGGGGGAACCGGTGATCGTGCTCGCGGACGAACCGACCGCCAACCTCGACTCCGAGACGGGGCATGCGTTGATCGAGATGATGCGCAAGCTCAACGAAACCGAGGGGATCACCTTCCTCTTCTCCACCCACGACCCGATGGTCATGGCTGCGGCCAGGCGCCTGGTGCGGCTCAAGGACGGACGGATCGTGGAGGACACGACCGCATGAAGGGATCGCTACGTCGCGGAATCCTTCTTCTCCTCTTTGCGATTCTCCCCTCTCCGCTCTTTGCGGTCGAGGTCTGGGAGGCGGCTGACGCGTGCTGCTCCCTTTCGGTGACGGGCTTTCTCAAGACGCAAACCCTCCTCGTCGATTTCTACGAGCACACGTTTTTTCCTGCCTCCTGGGGGGGAGAGGAGCGGCAACGGGCGCGTCTCATGGCCCGTTTCTTCGCCGGAGACATCGAGGTCGCCCTCGATTTCGAGACCCGCCTCTCCCTCGAAACGGAGGGATTCGCTTCGCTGGAGACGTTCGGAGACGTCGCGACGACGACGGCGAAACCGCGGCTTTGGGATATCGAAGTACTTTCGGCCGATGGGGTGCGCTGGGAGAACGACCTCGACCGGCTCTTCCTTCGCTTCCCCGTGGGATGGGCCGATATCACGGTGGGGCGGCAGGTCGTCTCGTGGGGGAGTGCCTGGTTCTGGAAACCGACGGACCGCTTCTCCCCCTTTGCGCCGACCGACATCGACCCCGACGTGAAGCGGGGCATCGATGCCGTGCGTGCTGAGATCTTCCTGGGCGCGACATCGAGCCTCGATCTCGTGACATCCTTCGAGCGCAATCCCGGCCGGATCGACACCGGTGCGCGCTTCCGCACCACGGTGGGGCGCTACGACCTGGCGCTCTCTGCCGCCCGTTTCGACGATGCCCCGATGGGGGGGATCGAGTTCTCCGGCGCCCTCGGATCGGTCGGCTTCCGGGGGGAGGGGGCCGTCAACTACGACCCCGGTCCCGGCCGCTGGGACGTGGAGGGGGTCGTGGGGTTCGACTACCACTTCCCCATCCGTCTCACGCTGGCTGGGGAGGCTTTCTACAACGGATACGGGGTGACCGATCCGAGCGACTACCTCCCCTTCCTTCTCGATCCGCAACGGAGCGAGCGGCTCAGGCGAGGGGAGGCCTTCAACTTCGGACGTTACTACCTCGGTCTTGCCGCCGACCAGGAGCTTCACCCTCTCGTTCATCTCCTCCTCTCGGCGATCACGAATCTCGGCGACCCCTCCGCCCTCTTCTCCGCTTCCCTGGCGGTCTCGGTCCAGGAGAACGTCCGCTTCACCGCCGGGCTGCTCCTCCCGGCCGGCCCCCGCCCCACCGATCCGGAAAATCCGCTGGAGACGGAACTCCGTTCCGAGTTCGGCGCCCAGCCGACCTTCGGATACACGGTCCTCGAGGTGTCGTTCTAACCGGAACGCTCCCCGAAGCCAGGCGCGCAGAGCCCTTCCGATTCGAAAGCAACCGATCGAAATGTCTCCTGACTCCTGTCTTCTGTCTCTCGCCTTTCAGTGATCGAACCTGTGCGAAATGCAGGGCCATCGTATCAAAATCCCCAATGACTCGCGGAATCCGCATGGCATCCCCTCTCCACCTCCTCCACCGATCACGGATGAACGTCTGTCATGGGAGAAGCCCCTTCATTTCAAGATGTCCTGGGATCGCAGATGTTACCGAGAAATCAGATGCGATTGTCCGGACCCATCGTTGGAGGTAGGGGCGGCCCCCCGTGGCCGCCCGGGTCATTCGGCAACCGGGGAGGAAACCGGGCATGTAATCGGGCAGGCACGGGGGCCTGCCCCTACGTCATCGGGGCTGAATGTGGTTCATCCAATTGGTATGGTGTGAAATGCCGGCGTTTTGTCCCGGCGTTGGCATCGACGAATTTGTCGTCCTCCGGCTTCATCTCAAAAGCGATTGCCCTGGTGCGAAATGAAGAAGATGTTGACAATTTTTCCCGTGTGGGATTACGATGGATGGTGGCCTGGCATAGATTCATGGACACGAGATTCCGATTCGGGCAGGATCGATCTCCATGTCGGTCACCTTTTCTCCGGATCGGGGGGAGATTTTACGATGAAGAAGAGGATGATGGTGCTGTTTTTCCTGATCTTTACGATTACGACGGCCCAGCAGTGTCCAGATCCTAGCGATTACGACGGGGATGGAATCACGGATTCGGAGGACAACTGTCCGACGATCCCAAATCCGGAGCAGGCGGACTGCGACTCCGACGGTATAGGTGACGCCTGCGATCTGGAGGGGGATCGCGATTCCGACGGCGACGGCGTCTGCGACGGTGTGGACAACTGCCCCGATGATCCGAATGCGGATCAGGGGGATGGCGACTCCGACGGTGCGGGGGACGCCTGTGACCCCTGCCCCAACGACAACCCCGATGACCCCGATGGCGACGGCGTCTGCCAAAGCAGCGACAACTGCCCTGACGACGCAAACGCGGATCAGGCGGACTGCGACTCCGACGGTGCGGGGGACGCCTGCGATCCGGAGGGGGATGGGGATTCCGACGGCGACGGCATCTGCGACGATGCGGACAACTGCCCGACGATCCCAAATCCGGAGCAGGAAGATTCCGATGAGAATGGGATCGGTGATCTCTGTGATCTCTTTCCCACTTCATTCCGCTTTCCCGCCGGCCGTACCCCCAAATCCGTAGAGATCGGGGATCTGAACGGAGAC
>CAZTSL010000157.1:0-9562 GCA_964616915.1 uncultured bacterium | reverse complement strand
CCCCCCCTTCGCCATCCGGGCCGCCACGTGGTGACCGCACGCACGGCGGGGGGCACCACGGAGCGTGTCTTCCGGGTCTTTCCGCGGCGCCCCCCCACGCTCGAAATCACGCTTGGGAAAGCGTGGTATGCACCGGGGGAGACGATCGATGCGGTGCTCCGCGTATCGGACGGGGGCCAGGACGCATCGGAGCTTCCATTCGCCGGGGAGGTCACCTGGGAAGGGAGGAGGAAGATCCATCGGCTCACGGCCTTCGAGGGGGTGACCGGCCCGGATGGCCGCTTTCCCTTCGCGATCGAAACCCTTCCCCTTGCCGGGTCCTCCCGCTCCGTCACGCTGACGCTTCGGGTCGCCCTGCTCGATACGTTGGGACAGCTTTCGATCGCCAGCCGCACGATACCGCTCTCCCCCGTTCCCTTGCAGGTCGTCATCGCGCCGGAGGGGGGGAAACTCGTCCCCAACGTTCCGAACACCTTGGGAATCTTCACGTTGACCCCCGACGGGATGCCCACTGCGGCGGAGGTGGAACTCCTGCGTCTCGATGGTTCCCGGTTCGACCTCGAAAGTGGAACGACGGGGGTGGTGCCCTTCGAAGTGACGCCCACCCCCTTCGGCAATTTTTCCCTGAGGGTCCGTGCCCGCAATGCATGGGGAGAGAGCCCTTTGCTCTCCTTCCTCGTCCACCCGCAGAGCCTCCACGATCAGATGCTCGGGAAGGAGCGAAAGCGTGGGGAGCGGCTTCGGATCGCCCTGACGGACCCGATCGTGGCCGGCGCGATTCCCCTCCATCTGCATGCCACCCTTCCCGGGGCACTCGTCTTCCTCGATCTCGTACGGGAGGGGCAGCTCATCACAGGCGCCGCGCTCTCCCTTTCGGAGGGGGAGGGGCGCTTTTCCCTGCGCATTCCCCAGGGGGTGACCGGGGGATGCGAGGTCCATGCCTATGCCCGCACCCCCGAAGGATGGATCGAGGATCGTCGTGCCCTCTTCGTTCCCGGGCCCCTCCCGGTCCCGGTCGATCCCGAGGTGTGGCCGGGGGAGAGGGATATCGCTGGCGGCACCGACGACCCCATCGTCGTCTTCCAGGCCGTGGGGCTCTCCACGGCACCGGGTTTCCCCTTCCCCCGCTCCCTCGCCGGAATGTTGGGGACGCCCACGGCGGAATGGGTCGGTGCTGCGCTCCGCTTCTTCCTCCTCCCCCCGCCACAGGTGCGGCGCTTCACCGAGAGCCGGAAACGGGGGGAAGCCGACCGGCAGGCCGTGATCGAGCGACGGATCCGTGCCGATCTCGTCCGGATCGAGGCAGCGATGGGGGCATACTACGACCGGCACTTCGGAAAGGCGCACCGTTTGCGCCGTGAACGGCTCGCGCGCATCGGGGGGAAAAAGGATCCCCTCTCCAACCTCGTGACGGAGGGGTTCCTCCGCGCAGAAACCCTCCTCGATCCGTGGGGCAACCCCTATGAACTCCCCGATCTCACCGCGCTCCTGATCGAACCCTTCTTCACGCTCCGAAGTCTCGGACCCGACGAACGTCCCGGAACGGACGACGACATCGTCCTCCCAGGGAGACCGAGGAGCCGTCTCCTGGCCCCCGATTTCGCGCCGGAGGATGACGAGCAGCCAAGAGCGTCAGGGGCAGGGAATCCCTCTGCAAAGTAGCTTTTCCGTTTCCCTCCATCGCCCGGGATGCAGCAGGGAGCAGCGGGCTGCCGGCGGGCGATCCACGGCATGGTCGGGGGGGAGATGCGAAGATCGAAGCCGACCGCTCCCCCTCGCTCCCGGCTTCCGCGGGATGTTGAGATTTGCCGCGGGATATGGTAATAGATGCCGAGGCTTTCGCGGAGCGAGGCGAAGAAAGGATGCTCGATGAAATGTTTGATCGTAGGCGCGACCGGGATGATCGGCCGCAATCTGGCCATGGCCCTCCTCGAGGAGGGGCACGATGTGGCCATCCTTGCCAGGAAGACGAGCGATCTCTCCTTCTACGAAGCGCGAAAGGCGCATCCCGTGGCCGTCTTCCATGGGGATACGCGGGAACCGGAAAGCCTGACCGAGGCGGTGCGGGGGATCGACGTCGTCTATCACATGGCGGGATTGACCCAGATCTGGATCCCCAACCGTCCCGATCGGATCCAGACGCTCTACGACACGAACGTCTTCGGTGTGCGCAACATGGCCCGTGCCGCGTTGGAGGCGGGCGTCGAACGCTTCATCTATACGAGCACGGTCCTCTCCTGTGGTTCCGCGAGGGACCGCGGCGTGGTCGACGAGGAGTCCCTCTGGGACTTGTGGGACATTCCGAGCCACTACCTGCGCACGCGGATCCTGGCCGAGATGGAGGTCTTGCGCTTCGGCGCCCGCGGGATGCACGTCAACATCCTCTGTCCCGCGATCGTCTTCGGCACGGAGGACTACCAGCCGACCGAATCGGGAAAGCTCCTCATTCAGATCTACCGGGGAAGGGTGCCCTTTCACTTCAAGGGCACCCTTCTGCCCTCGGTGGCGCTCGCCGACATCGTCGCGGCCCATCGTCTTGCCGCCACCCGGGGTAAGCGGGGGGAGAAGTACATCATCTGCGACCGGTCGCTGCCGATGACGGAGATCATCGGAGCGGTCGAGGAGGTCGCCGGACATCCCCTCCCGAAGTACACCCTGCCCAAGGGGATCGCCCCGACACTTCTGCCCTTCATCTCCTTCTTCGCGAACCACGCGAGAAAGGATCCCTTCGTGACGCCCACCTACGTCGAGATCACGACCCGTCCCTTCCACTTCGACCACACGAAGGCGCAGCGCGATCTCGGATTGACCTTCACCCCTGCGCTGGAGGCGGTGAAGGCCGCCACGGCCTGGCTGGTGGAACATGGGTACATGGATGGCAAGAGGGAGTGAGCGGCGCGGCCGGCCTTTACGATCCCAGAGAGATGCTCGATCCCGGGGGAGGAACCGTTCATGAGAATCGAATCACGGCTCGGAGGCTTGCTGATCTTCGGAATCTTCGCCATCGTCTCGATGGGCCTGCGGGAGGAGAGCCTGGCGCGGCAGGAAGAAGGGCGCGTCGTGGTCGAAGATCCCCGTGGCATTCCGCTCGCAGCAGCTCCCCTCGGCCAGTTCACGCCGCGTCTCTCCGTCGGTGCGGACCGGATCGCCCTCGTCTGGATCGATGCGCAGTGCGATACGACCTCCTTCGTCGAGACCGCCCAGTGCCGGACCTCCCAGATCGAGGGGAAGGTGCTCGATGCCGCAACACTGGGTGAGCCGACCGGCGCGCGTCTGCTCGCGGAAGTGGGGAACGCGCCCGGGGTGGCCTTCGGCGCCTCGGAGGCGCTCGTCGTGTGGCACGAGACGATCTGCGGGGTGGTCGATTGTTCGATCCAGGGCGTCCATGCCCGGAGGATCGATGCGGCCGGCGCACTCCCCGACGACGCCGCCATCCTGCTCAGCCCGACGGGGGAGTCTGCCCAGGGGAGCGCGGGGGATGGCCTCTTCCTCGTCGTCTGGACCGAGATGGGGAGTGGCAACGGGGACATCCGCGCGATGCGGATCGCGGAGGATGCCACCCCCCTCGATCCGGAAGGGATCGACGTCTCCGGCTTCGCATGGGAGGAGAAGGATCCCGCCGTGGCCTGGAACGGAGAGGTCTTCCTCGTCGTCTGGACCGATTTCCGCAACGGGGACGGGGACATCTATGCGGCCCGCGTCTCCCCCGATGGAGAGGTTCTCGACCCCGAAGGGATCGCCGTCTCGAAGGTGAAACGAACCCAACGCACGCCCGCCGTGGTCTGGGGCGGCTCCGCCTTTCTCGTCGTCTGGAACGATCTTCGGCAAAGTTCGGAGAACCCCGACATCTACGCCACCTGGATCACCGCGAAGGGGGAGAACCTCGATCCCCAGGGGATTCCGATCGCCACGGGCCCCTACGAGGAGCGTGCCCCCCGCGTCGCGATGGGGGAAGAGGAGGCGTTCATCGTCTGGCAGGACGGCCGAAACCCCGGGGATTGGGACATCTACGGCACCCGCCTCGATGCCGAGGGGACGCCCCTCGATCTCGGTGGGGTTCCGATCGCCGCCGGTCCCTACGACGAGATGAACCCCGATGTCGCCTGGACCGGCTCGACCTTCCTGACGATCTGGGAGGACGATCGCTGCTTCGAGCCCGATTTCGATCTCGACGGCGATGGCATCCGAAACGGCGAGGACAACTGCATCGACCGAGCGAACGCCGATCAGAGCGACCGTGACGAAGATGGTCTCGGGGACGTCTGTGACTGCGAACCCGATCTGCCGGACAACCCCGCCAACTGTCCCCAGAACCAGATCTACACCTTCTGCACCGACGTCTATGGGGCGCGTCTGGGGAGGGGAACGGACGACGACCTCGACTTCGTGGCCGACGAAGCGGACAACTGCCCGGGGCTCGCCAACCGGACGCAGAGCGATTTCGACGGAGACGGCGTGGGGGCCCTCTGCGACTGCGACGACACCGATCCCGAGGTGAACGATTCGTGCGCCTCCTCCTGCTGTGCGATCCTTCCCCTTCGCCTGCGGGGGATCCCCTTCCACCTCACGATCCTCCTCCTGGCGGGTTCGGTGATCGGAACCTGGACGAGGTATCGCTTCCGCGCATCGCGTCGCGGAGGATCTCCGAAGCGGGATACCGGCCGGAAGGGGGGGGAAGGATGAAGATCGTCCATGCCGCGGATCTCCACATCGACAGTCCCCTGAGAGGGGTGGGGAGGATCGAGGATGCGGACGTCGATCTGCTGCGCCGGGCGACCCGTCTTGCCTTCGAGCACCTGATCACCTTCTGTCTCGAGGCGAAGGCCGATCTCCTGCTCCTGGCCGGGGATCTCTTCGACGGGGAGTGGAAGGATTCGAACAGCGGCGTCTTCCTGATGCGTCAGTTGCGGCGTCTTCAGGATGTGGGAACGCAGGTCGTGCTCATCGAGGGGAACCACGACGCCGCCTCCAAGATCCTCCGTTCCCTACGGTGGGCCGAACACGTTCACCTCCTTCCCCACCGAAAGCCCGAGAGTCTCCGCTTCGAGAACCTCGGGATCGTGGTTCATGGCCAGAGCTTCGCGCGCCAGGCCGTGACGGAGGACCTGGCCGCCAGCTACCCCCCTCGTGAGGAGCGGTTCTTCAACATCGGGCTGCTCCACACGAACGCCACGGGATCGACGGAACACGATCCCTATGCCCCCTGTTCCGTGACGCAACTCGTCCGGCACGGCTACGACTACTGGGCGCTGGGCCATATCCACAAGGGGGCCGTGCTCCACGAGGATCCGTGGGTCGTCTATCCCGGAAACCTCCAGGGACGGCATGTCCGAGAGACCGGTGAGAAGGGGTGCCGTCTCGTCGAGGTGACCGATGGCCGAATGACCGCGCTCACCTTCGTCCCCCTCGACGTCGTGCGGTGGGAGGAGGTCGTCGTGGATATCGGCAAGATGGAGAATCTCGACGACTTCATCGCGGAGGTGACGGGGAATTTCCAGCGGATCGAGGAAAACGCCGGGGAGCGCCACACCGTGGTTCGCGTCCAGGCCCGGGGAACGGGACCTCTGCACGGCACATTGATCGACAAGGAGGTCCAGATCGTCGAGGAACTCCGGATCTGCGCGGCGAACTTCGAGGGGATCTGGGTGGAGAAGTTCCGCAGGAAGACCACCCCCCCCAAGATCGCCGGATCCTCCCTCTCCCACGATCTCGCGGTGATCATCCAGGAGAGCACCGAGCGCCTCCTGCGCAACGATCCCGCGTGGGAGCATTTCGCCAGGGAGATGGAGAAATTCCGGAAATATGTCGGTGCCCATCTCCCGGGGATCAGTGACAGCCGGGAGGCGTGGACGAGCTGGCTCGCCCAGACCGTCGCCGAGGTTCCCGATCTCCTCCAGCGCCGTCTCCTCTCCGCAGCGGAGGAAGAGGAGGAGCCCGATGCGCTTTGAGCGGATCCGGATCGAGAAATATGGCCACTTTGCCGAACTCGAACTCACCCTTCCGTCGGGGAGTGGGCTCGTGCTCGTGTATGGACCGAACGAGCGGGGGAAGACGACGCTTCTCCACGCGATCCGTGATCTCTTCTTCGGGGTGCCCCATCGTTCCCCCTATACCTTCCGTTTCCCTGGCGGTTCGATGTCGATTGCGGGGCGGCTCGTGACGCGGGGGGGGGAGATCCTCGATCTTACCCGGCGCAAGGGGCGGGGCAAGACCCTCTCCGTGGTATGCGGGACGCCGGAGGGGGAAACGCGGGAGATCGACGAAGCGGCGTTCCTGCAACGTTTCGCCTCGATCGACCGGGATCGCTATACCTCGGTCTTCGGGATCACCCTTGAAGACCTCCAGAAGGGCGCCGAAGGCCTCCGCGCGATCAACCTCGAGGAGCTTCTGGCGGGCGGAGCCCTCGGCGGCAGCGGCCAACGGATCCATGCGGTGCGCAGCATGCTGCACACCGAACGGGAGGAACTCTACAAACCCCGTGGCCAGCTTCCCAGGATCAACGCGCGGATCAAGGAGATCGCGGAACTTCGCCGCCATCTCAAGGAGACGATCTTTCGACTCGACGCGTACCGCGCACTCGAAGGAGCGATCGGGCAGACGAAGGAACGCCTCGAAACCTGCAATGCCCGGCTCGATGCGCTTCGGAAGCGGCAGCGGCACCACGAAAACCTCTGGAAGGGGTGGCCCATCCACCAGGAATTGCGGGGGATCGAGGCGCGCCTCCAGACCCCCGATCTCCAGAGTCCCATCCCTGACGACGCCGTGGGGACCTATGCGGATCTCCTCCGGGAGATCGAGGCGATCGATACCGAGATCGGACGCCTGAACGCCGGGATCGCACGCTGGGAGGGGGAAGGGGAGCGAAACCGCCCCGATCCCGCGATCCTCGCCGAGGAGGAGACGATCTCCACGCTCTTGCAACGACTCGATGGGATCGAGAAGGCACGCCGGCAGAACCCCAAACGACGCCAGAGACACGCGGAGATGGAGGCTGCGCTCTCCCAGGAACTCGCCGCGCTCCTCCCCGGTGCCGGCCTCGAGCGCCTCCGCACCTTTCAGCACGATCTCCCCGTTACGCTCCGGGAGGAGATCCGTACGCTGGCCCACGAATCGGAGGGGGTGGGAAAGCGGATCGAGAAGATCGAGATCCAGCAGGAGAGCAGCCGGGAGCAGTTCGAAGAGGCCGAGGCCACCCTCGCTGCCCGCGCGGCTCGGTTCGATGACGAAACGATCGTGGAACTCTACCGCCAGATCGATGATGTCGAGAAGAAGCGCAGCCGGGTCCATGAACTCCAGGAACGGATCGAACGACTCCGTGAGGGGGTGAATCGCCGGAAACGGGACCTTCCCGATCCCCCGGGCTTTCCCTGGGAAGGGGGAGATGCCCTCTCCCGGCTCCACCTTCCGCACGATGCCGCCCTCCGGGAGGAGGAGGCGAAATGGCGTCGCCTC
Source organism: uncultured bacterium (assembly GCA_964616915.1). Lineage (GTDB taxonomy): Bacteria > Myxococcota_A > CAZTSL01 > CAZTSL01 > CAZTSL01 > CAZTSL01. The sequence continues at coordinate 2,110 of CAZTSL010000157.1, read as the reverse complement.
GAAGCAGCGGTCCACGAGGGGGAAGCGGCCGCTGCCAGGATCGAGAAAGAGCGGCGCCAAAACGCGAACCAGCTTACGGCGCTGATCGAAACCCGTCGGGTGCCGAGCCGTGCCGACCTCGAAGGGGTCCGGAAACGGCGGGATACCTGGTGGCGCCGCCTGCGGGAGGGAAACGAAAAGCCCGCCAGGGGGGAGCCGGGGGAACTCTTCCCGGAAGATCCCTGGGAGGCGTTCGAGACGGCGATGAAGGAGGCCGACGATCTCGCCGATCGGCTCTACGAGGAGGCCGAACTCGTCTCGAGGCGGCTCCAGCTCGAAGAGAAGGTCGCGACCCTGACCGCGGAAGCCGCCCAGGCCCTGGCCGATCTCACTGCGGCGCGGGAGGCACTCGATCAGTGGCAGGCAAGCTGGCGTGGGATCTGGGAACCCCTCGGCGTCGAAGCGCTCTCCCCTCCCCTCATGCGCGAGTGGCTCGAGAGCGTGGGGAAGATCCGGGAGGATCTGATCGAATGCACCGGGCTCGAACGCGATCTGGGTCTCCTGGCTCCCGACGTCGAGGCTGCCGAGGAGCGCTTCCGCCACCTGCTGGGGAGTTCCCCCGATCTCTCCTGGGAGAGCCTCGTCGCCGAGGTTCGTGACCGTTACGAAGCGTTCCGGAGTCGTCGCGGAGAGCAGAGGGTTGCCCAGGAGCATCTGGAGAAAGCGCAAAAGACGCTCGCCCGCCTCGGCGAAAAGCTTCGCCGGGAGCGCGAGAGAGAGAAAAACCTTCATCTCCGCGCCATCGAGATCGCCCACGCCCTCGGTTTCGAGGACGACCCGACCCCCGAACGCCTCGAGGCGCGGATCGAGCAGCTCGACGAACTCGCGCGCCGTCTTGGGGATCTCGACCAGGAGGCGCAGGCGCTCGACGAGGAGACCGAGGAGGTTCGCAACTTCGACGAGACCCTCCAGGCACTCCTCACCCGGCTTGGACGGGAAGTTCCGGATCCGCCTCGTGCCGGCGTCATCCGGGAATTGTCGGGGGAACTCCGCGAGAACGCCGAAAGGAAACGGCTCCATGACCAGGCGAAGGGGGAGATCGACCGCGCTCGCCGCGAAGTGCAGGCGGCCCTGGAGAGACGAAAGCGCGCCCGGGCGCGTCTCGACGAACTCGATCGGCGATATGGGATCCCGGATGCCACGCAGCGGCAGCGTGCCCTCGAGCGGGCCCAGCGCCGCGCCGAAGCGCAACGGGAGGGGGAACGGTGTCATCGCGATCTCTCCCTTCTTTTCGGGGGGGGGGAGCGTCTGTGCAGGGCGCGGGAAGAACTCGACCGCTTCGAGCCGGAGAGCCTCCAGCACGAACTCGACCGTCTCGCCCGCGAGATGGAACAGCTCCGCGAAGAAGAGGCCCAAAGCCGTGAAGAACTCGGAAAGCTCCACGAGCGGCGGGATCGCCTCGGTGGGGAGGAAGGGGCTCGTCTCCAGGCCCGGATCGAGGAACTCCGCGCCGCCCTGGAGGAGGAGGTGACCATCTACGTGCGTCTCTCCGCGGCGGAAGCGATCCTCGACGATGCGGTGCAGCGCTATACGCGGGAGCATCAGGCCGAGATCTTCCGGCAGGCCTCCGACTTCTTTGCCTCGATCACGGGGGGACGCTATGTACGGGTTTTGCCCGATCCGGAGCGGGGGCAACTCCTCGTGGAGGGCGTGGATGGGCAAAAGCGTCCCGGCGAACTCTCGACCGGGACCCGGGAGCAGCTCTTCCTCGCCTTCCGACTCGCCTACGTCCTCGAACATGCGGCGAAGTGGGAACCTCTTCCCGTGATCCTCGACGACGTCCTCGTCGATTTCGACAACGAACGGACCCGTGCCGTCCTCGAACGCCTTGCCGATCTGGGGCCTGATCAGCAGGTGATCGTGCTTACCTGTCACCGTCACGTTCTCGAGGTCGCCGCCGACCTCAAGCTCCGATCGGCCTGCTGCGAGCTTGCCGCCGAGGCGTTGTGAGGGGGGGACCGGTCAACTTTCCTTGACCGGTAAGGGGACCGGGGGGGGAAGATTTCCCCCCTCCCTCCTCACGCCGCAGGGGGAGCCGGTGGGCTTCCGCGTCCCGGCTTCTCCCGGAATC
>CAZTSL010000156.1:0-9683 GCA_964616915.1 uncultured bacterium | reverse complement strand
CTCGACTTTTCCACCTTCTGGCGGGACGTCACCGCGGAGTACCTCCTGCATGGTCCCGGAGGGGAGGGCCCGATGCTGGCAGGGCATTGGAACTACCTCGTCATCTCGGCCGAGGCCTACGGACTTCCCCTCCTGATCGCCCTTTTTGCCGGGGCATTCCTTCTCCTGCGGAGATCCCCCCGGCGAGCCTGCCTCTTGACCCTCTTTCCCCTCTTCCACTGGCTCGTCATGGGGGCTCTGGGCACTCGTCTCTCCCGCTATCTCTTGCCCACCCTTCCCCTCGTGACGATTCTGGCCGCTTTCGCCGTGGAGGAGGTGGCAAGGTTCTTTCCCACCCGGAAGGGGGTGATCCGGGCGGCCCTCCTCCTCGGCCTCCTCCTCCCCATGGGCATCCGGGATCTTCGCCTGGTCGAAACGTTTCGATCCCCCGATACGCGGGAGTTGGCCACCCACTGGATCGAAACCCACCTCCCGCCGGGAAGCCGCATCCTCGTCGAGAGCAACGGAAACTACGGTCCCACGGTCCGGGAAGAGATCTTCCAGCCGGTTCCGCTCGAATTTCATCCCACGCGGCCGGCTCCAACGGTCAGCGACCTCCTCGCCGGCGAGATCGACGCCGTGGTCACCACGGAACTCTACCGTCCCCTCGACGCGGGAGGATTCGCCGCGATGCTCGATCACGCCCCCTGCATCCGGGAGATCCAACGATTCCCCGGCCCCTATCTCCCCCAACTCTTCCGGAACCCCGAGATCCGGATCTACGCCGTGGATCGCACCTGTCTCGCAACGACCACCCACCCCAAGGGAGAGGGATCGAGGACGATCCATCCATGATCATCCATGATCGCTCGAGATCCCGTCCCCCCCCCCGACGCGTGCCTCCCATGCCCCCGGAAACGTGGGCGTCCCAGCCGGGCGTCCCGTTTCTCCCTGATGGAGACCACCTCCGGACCTGAAAGGCCGGAAGGGGATAGCGAACGGTTCGAGCAGCCGGCCACCCGAGGGGGAGAAAGAAAAACTACCAATCTTCCCATGGGCTGGGGAAAAAGGAGGGGTATGAAAAAAATGCATCCTTTGTACCATTTCGTGCATCTAAAGAAGTAGAGATCAGGTAGTTGTTCCGCCATTTTGTTCCCTCCTCCGCACTTTTCGTCTAAAAACTGCGTCAGCTACCTGATTTTTCTTTTTTTTGTACGCCGTCGGCGTTCACCCCTCTCGGGATTTCCCTCTACCTCGATTGATTGTTTCGGTGATCTCCGATTCCCCCCATCCCGACGAACCTTCGAACGAACGAAAGCGCAGGGCCGACTCGAGAAGCTCTCACGCTTCCCCTTGTCTTGGATCGCGAAAGGCGCTACGATCGCTGCGATCGAATTCTCGAGGGGACGGATCGCGATTCGTCCCCTCGAATGCGTGAAGTGAGGAGGAAAGACGATGGCACAAGGAGATCGCCCCTTTGCCGAGGAGCGGCATGAGCCCCCCGAAGCGGAGCGTGCGGAGGATGCCCCTGGGAAGGTGGCGAAGGGGAGAGAACGTCGGCAATCGACGCGCTGGCGCAAGACGATCCCCTTCTCGATCCGGCTACGCGGAGACGCCACCTTCCGGCAACCGAAGCTCGATACGATCGACGTGAGCGAACGGGGTTTCCTCTTCGAGTACCATGAGGCGTTCTTCGTGGGAACCCGTTTCGACGTCCTCATGGAACTGGGCGGGGAAGGGGTGGTTTTCAGCGCACGGGCCGTGCGGGTCATCGAGATCGAACGACACCGTCGTTACTTCGTCGGCGCGGAATTCCTCGATCTCTCCCCCGAGGACCGTGAGCGCCTTCAGGGCTTCGTCCATCGCTATCGGCTCGATCCTTTCTTGCGTCCGCTCCTCGGCGATCGGGATGGGGCCCTCTTCCTGCAAGCGGGGGTGCCTCCGATCGTGCGGCGGGGGGGAGAACTCCTCCCCCAGGGGGAACGGGCGCTCACTCCTGCAGAGATCGAACGCTACCTCGATGAATATGTCTCTCCACACGATCGCCGCTCTCTCCGGGAGGGGGGGACGTGGCCGCGCCGGGTCGAACTCGAGGGGGGGGGAACGTTCCGCCTCCACCTCTGTCTCGTCGGGGGGGAGATCGCGGCGACCTTCACGCCCCTCTCTCCGATCCCCACGCTCTCCGAACTGGGCCTCCCGGAGACGGTACGGGAACTCCTGGCGCCGGGGGGAGGGATCCTCTTCGTCTCCGCGGCCACACGAGGGGAGCGCCACGACATCCTCGATCGTCTCGTCCAGACGATGAGCGAGGAAGCCTCCCGGGTGATCTACGTGATCGGAATGCCGGGGGATCGGATCATCCCCTCCCGAAAGAGTCTCGTTCGCCAGATCGAGATCCCTACCGATGCCCCCTGCGTCGCCGCTGCGCTCCAAGGGCTCCTTCCGGCGCCCAAGGAGGTCGTCGCGGTCCGGTATCCGGAAGATTGCCGGGAGGAACTCCTCTCCCTGGCCGAAGGGGACACCCTCGTGATCGCCGCCTGGGGGATCGGTTCCGCTACCGATGCGATCGAACGCTTCGTACGGGGGTTCCCCCCCCCCCGGCAGGAGGCGGCGGCATTCCGCCTCGCCGCACGGCTCAGAGGGGTCGTCTCCCCACCCACCGCTGCAAGGAGCACGGATCCCCCCAGCATCTCGTCCGGCATCCTGCGTCCCACCGCGTCGATGCTCCGCCAGATCGAGGAAAGGGCGTGGGCATCCCTTCGAGCGTCCATCGGAGGGAGGGGCGCACCCACCCCTCAGCCGTGAGACCGTCTCAACCAGGGATGCCGGGGGGGCGATTCCAGAGATCCCCACCCGTGGCTCTCCCCCCTCGGTCGAGCCGCTTGCTTTCCTCCGGCCGCCGCCTCTGCGGCGGCCTCCCCCCCCTCAGTCGAGTCGCTTTCGGAAACGCAAGAGCACGATCAGGAGGACGACGCCGAAGAAGATCCCCAAGGGGACGAGTTCGTGGGCAAGATGCTCCAGCGTGGAACCGCGCAGGAGAATCCCCCGGCTCAGACGGTTGAAGTGCGTCAGGGGGAGCCCCTCCGCGATCACCTGCGCCCATCGCGGCATCCCGGCAAAGGGGAACATGAACCCGGAGAGGAGGATCGAGGGGAGGAAGAAGAAGAAGGTCAATTGCACCGACTGAAGCTGATTCTTCGCGATCGTGGAGAAGAGGAGTCCCACCGCGAGATTCGCACAGATGAAGGCGAAGCCCGCCAAATAGAGGTGAAGAAGCGGCCCCCGGATCGGCACGTCGAAGAGCGTGTACCCGAGAAAGAGGATCAGGGAAAACTGAATGAGGCCGATCATCACGTAGGGAAGAATCTTCGCGAAGATGAGTTCGATCGGCCGGATCGGTGTGGTGATGAGCAGCTCGAGCGTCCCCCGCTCCCGTTCCCGCACGAGCGCAATGCTCGTGTAGAGCGCCATCGTCATCGTGAGGATCACCCCCAGCAGTCCCGGCACGATACTCACGGCCGAACGCTTCTCCGGGTTGGAGAGGATGTGGAGGGCAAAGAGGGATGCCCGCTTCGGTAGCGCGATACCGGGATCGAGCGGGAGGGGGATGTCGAGAATGCCCGAGACGGCCTGGGCCACGGCGGTATCCGACCCATCCACGATCACCTGGACCGCCGGAAGATCCCCCCGCAGCACCCTTCGTCCCAGGTCGGCAGGGATGAAGACCCCGACATCGATCTTCCCCCGGTAGAGGAGATCCTCGAGCGCGGAGACGCTCTCTACCGAGACGTGGGGCGCGAGGACCTGACTCGCCGCGAGCGCATCGATGACGCGGCGGGAACGTTCGGTTCCCGCTTCATCGACGATGCCCGTCTCGAGGTTCCGCACGTCGGTATTGATCGCATAGCCGAAGAGGAGGAGCTGGATGAGGGGAATCCCCACGATCATCCCGAAGGTCAGGCGATCGCGGCGGAGCTGGTAGAGTTCCTTGCGGGTGACGGCCAGGATCCGACGAATCATGCTCATGGCGCCCTCTTCAGGGGATCCGGAGGAGTTTGTGGCGCTGGAGGCTCAACCGCCAGCGGGGGTGTTTGCGGCAGTAGTCGATCGCCAGCCGCGTATTCTCCTCGACGAGGGGGCCATCCATCGGCTGGAGGAAGAAATGGGAAAAGTCGAGGTCGAGGAAACGCTCCGGCTCCGCGCCCGGTTGCGGATAGATCAGCTTGAGTTCCTCCCCCGCGCGGCATCGAAGCGTCGTTCCCGCTTTCGGGCTTACGCAGAGCCAGTCGATCCCCGGCGGAGGGAGACGGGTGCCGTTCGTCTCCACCGCGATCTCGAAGCCTTCCGCATGAAGGGCATCGATGAGGGGAAGATCGAGTTGGAGGAGGGGCTCTCCGCCGGTGCAGACGACGAAACGTCCCTCCCGGGCACCCGCTGTTTCCCGTTCCCACACTCCGGCGATCGCATGAGCGAGCGCATGGGGGCTCTGAAAGGTTCCCCCTCCCGGTCCGTCGGTGCCGACGAAGTCGGTGTCGCAGAAGGCGCAACGGGCCGCCTGTCGCTCTTCCTCCCGGCCGGACCAGAGGTTGCAGCCGGAGAAGCGGCAGAAGACCGCTGCACGGCCCGCCTGCGCGCCCTCTCCCTGAAGCGTGTGGTAGATCTCCTTGACCCGGTATCGCATGACGACATCGTTGGCCCGCTTCCCCCGTGCCACTAGCGGAAGAAGAGGCGGTCGAATTTGATGAAGGAGGCCTGGGATATCTCGAAGTGGCCGAGAACGCGCTGGTCCATATCGAGGCCGACGAGGAAGACGACGGAGATCGAACGGCTGATCCGAAGGACGAAGGTGTTGTCCATCCGGAAACGAAAGGAGTTGCTCCCCCCCTGGAAGAGGTTGAGTTCCCCCGAATAGGAGAAGCGGCGGGAGAGCTGGGAGTTCCCGATCAAGATCAGTTCCCCCCCCATGTCGCTCACCCCCTCGATCGGCCGGAATTCCACGCGGTCCTCCGTGTCGGGATCGTCGTCCTCCACGAGGAAGCCACGCGTCACCGTATGGCGCAATCCGATCCCCAGGCGCATGTCGAGATCGAGATAGACGTTCTTGAGCACGTTGACGTTGACCCCCGTCCCCTCCTCGAGAAAGGTGGGGTCGAAGATCCCCCGCTCCAGTTCGAGTTCCCGCACGGTCTCGGGGGCGGAGGCCTCGCCGAGGATCACGACCTCGGTCGGTTCGTCGAAGTAACGGTAACTTCTGGCAAAGTGGGAGGAAGCTCCCACCCGCGCATAGGGCCCGAGGAAGGGACGCCATCGGTAGATGTAGATCGATTCGATGTCGAAGAGATCGGTGGCCTTGCGGAAGAAGCTCTCCGCACTGTTCTTGCGGATTCCCGCTTCGATGTTGAGGACGAAACTCCAGAAGTTCTTTCCTCTCAGATAGTTGAGGCCAAGCGCGCTGAAGAGGCCAACGCCGATCTGACTCCGTCCGAGGGCCACCGTGTCCTGGCCGGTGGCGGACTGGTTGAAGTTCCCCCCCACGAGCCACTTGAGTTTGAGGCGATTCGGATCCTGCGCTGGAATCTCCCCGGTGATCGCGCCCTTGGTCGTGAAGTCTCCGACGGGAACGGTGCCCGAACCGAGGAACTGGCCGCTCTTGCGATCCATGACGATCACGAAGTGCGTGACCTTCCCCGGTTGCACCTCCACGGTAGCAAAATTGCGGATGGAACGGAAGCCCTCGGTGGGGCCGATGATCTTGTAGAGGTTGGGTTTGAGGAGCCAGGTGTTCACGCTCTCGCCGAGTTCCTCCTCCGCTCCGCGGCCAAGACCGTAGCTCTCCCGCTCGGGGAAGGCGAAGATCTCGTATACCCCCCGGAAGGGGGTCTCCGTCTCGTCGAGCGTGTGGATCACGAGCGCGCCCCAGTAGGGTTGGATCTTCTGGAAAACTCCCGCCTCGATCGTGACGGGGATCTCGAACATCTGGCTCCGGAATCCAGAGCCGGCAAGGATCGTGTACTTCCCTGGCGAAAGGATCGCCGGCGTGCCCGTTGGCCGTCGTGCCACGGTCGCGCGCTCGCGGTCGAGGACGATCCAGAAGGGCTCGTTCTCCGGCCGTGTCATCGCTTCGATGACCACCCCTCCCTTCCCTGGGGGAAGATCGACCTTCTGGCGGATGATGCAAAAGGGGATCGTGGGGCACTTGCGTCCCAAGGGGAAGGGTTGAGGGAGCGTGGGGAGGAGGAGTTCGGAGAGGCCGGGGGGAAGATAGAAGACGGGAAGGATCGGCGTCATTCCCCCTGCGGGAGCTTCGGGTTCCTCCTCCACGATGAGGTCATCCCTCACTTCCCCACCCCACAGCGAAGAGACGTGGAGAAGGAGGAAGCAGCCCAACAGGAGTGGCATCGGCCGCTGCCCAGGCCGGCGCGGAGCCGCCCCCCTCCTGCCCCGCCGCTCTTCCCCGATCTCGCCGGCAGCGCGATCCATCGCTTCAGGAGGAGAGACGAATCCGGCCATCGACCGCCATCGATGCCTCTCGTTGCGGAAAGGCGAGGAAGGGGTTGATGTCGATCTCCGCGATCTCCGGAAAATCGGCGGCAAGCTGGGAGAGACGCAGGAGGGCCTCGACGAGGGCTTCCTCGCATACCCCGGCTTCTCCCCGTACCCCCGAAAGGACGGGATAGCTCCGGATCGAACGGATCAGTTCCCGCGCATCCGCATCGGAGAGGGGAGCGATCCCAAAGGCGACGTCCTTGAAGATCTCGACATGGGTACCCCCCAGTCCGAACATGATGAGGGGACCGAAGTTCGGCACGTTGTTGACGCCCAGGATCGTCTCCCGCCCCGCAGGGACCATCCGTTGGACGATGAAGGCGGCACCCGAGATCTTGTGGCGCATCGTCCGATCGAGGAGGTCGCGGAGCGCCCCACGCAGTTGTGCCTCGTCGGAGATCCCCACGATCACCCCCCCGATGTCCGACTTGTGGATGAGGGCCGGTGCGGAGAGTTTCACGACGACGGGAAACCCGAGTTTCCGGGCGGCGGCGACCACCTCCTCCTCGCTGCGGCAGAGGATCGAGGGGACGAAAGGGATGCCGTAGGCCCGGAAGACGGTGATCGCGTCGTAATCGGTGAGGTAATCCCGCCCCTCGTCCCGGGTGCGCTCGAAGATCCGCGCCACCGCCTCCCGATCGACCTGGAAGGTGACGATCTTCCCCGGCTCCCGCTCGAGCCAGCGGCGGTACCGGATCATGGCATGAAGGGCGCGCACCGCCGACTCGGGGAAGGGGAAGGCCGGGATCTTGTGCTGCTGGAGCGTTCGGATCCCCGCAGCCACCCCTTTCGTTCCCATCAGGCAACCGAGCACGGTCTTCTGCCGGTCCGCAGAGACCTCGGAGATCTGGGCCGCGACCAGGTTGGGATCGGTATAGATCGGCGGAACGAAGATCGCGATCGCCGCATCGACCCCTTCATCGTCGAGAACGATGGAGAGCGCGCGGGCAAAGGTCTCCTCGTTGCCCATCGCGGTGGTATCGACGGGGTTGTTCACGCTGGCGATCTCCTCGACGACGCTGTGTAGCCGCTTTCGGGTCTCCTCGGAGAAGCGCGCCAGGCGAAGGCCAAGCCCTTCGAGCGCGTCGGTGGCGATGATCCCCGGTCCCCCTGCGTTCGTGACGATGGCGACCCGGTCTCCCAGCGGGATCGGCTGGTTCGTGAAGGCCATCGCGATGTCGAACATCTCCTCGATCGAGTTGGCCCGGATCACGCCGCAGCGGTGGAAGAGGGCGTCGAAGGCGTGGTCGAGTCCGGCAAGGGAGCCGGTGTGGGAGGATGCGGCGCGGGCGCCCCCGGCCGTTCTCCCCGACTTGACGACCACGATCGGCTTCTTGCGGCTCACCTCGGTCGCCAGCCGGATGAATTTTCGCGGGTTGCCGAACGACTCGAGGTACATGAGGATCACTCGGATCTTGTCGTCGTCCTTCCAGTATTCGAGGAAGTCGTTTCCCGAGACGTCGGCCTTGTTCCCCACGCTGGCGAACATGGCGACGCCGAGGTTGAGGCTGTTGGCGTAGTCGAGGATCGTGACCCCGAGCGCGCCGCTCTGGGAGATGAAGCCCACCCGTCCTTCGAGGGGGAGGGCCGGGGCGAAGGTTGCGTCGAGGCGCGTTTCTCCTTCCGTATTGATCACCCCCATGCAGTTTGGCCCGATCATCCGCATTCCGTTCTCCCGGACGATTTCGACGAGTTCGGCTTCCCGCTGCGCGCCCGATTCGGTCCCGATCTCCTTGAAGCCGGAGGTGATCACCACGATCCCCTTGACCCCGATTTGCGCGCAATCGCGGACGGTCTCGACGACATGGGGCGCAGGGACGACGACCACGGCCAGATCGACGACCTCCGGTACTTCCCGGATCGAGGGGTAGGCCTTCACGGAGTGGACGTAGGGTGATTTCCGGTTCACCGGATAGACCGGCCCCCGGAACCCGGTGCGCAGGAGCTTCCGGAAGATCTCCCCCCCCACTTTCCCCGGCTGGTTCGAGGCGCCGATCACGGCCACGGAGCGCGGGCGGAAGATCACATCGAGAGAATGCTGCATGATTCACTTCCTTGATCATCTGAGGTTCAGGCCGATAGCCAGCATGTACCGTGTCTATCTACACCATTTCGGGCGGTGGGACAAGTCACCTGCCCCATGAATCCAGGACGATCGCATCCAACGCGACGCGACCGAGGCAGCCTGTTGGCCTGGAGCGCCCCACATCTGCTCGAACGTTTCGAGACCCGGCTCGATGGGTGCCGTACGTGCGAGGCACTCGAAAGGCTCGAATGGATCGATCCTGCGTGCGCCCGTCTGGATCTGGCCTTTCCAGAAATTTCATGGTATCGTGACGAACGAAGGAAAGGCGCATTCCATCCTACAACCGGAGTTACCCGTCGGGATGGATCGTCGCCCTGAGGTCTGGGATCAGTCGTCAACACGCATGATCGGGGGAGTGATCAGGGGGGGAAGGGATGAAACCCGGCAGGAGTGCCGGCGGGCAGGCGGCCACACCCCGCCTTGCAAGAGAGGGGGAGAAGGATCCTTCGAAATCGCGGGATCCCCGAAGGAGCGTGCGGAGCGTGGAGCGTCGTATCGTGCGGATCCTCTTCCTCCTTGCGCTTCTCCTTCGAGGAATCGATCTCGGTCGGGACGAACTCTGGTTCGACGAGGCGTACACCGCTCTCGTGGCCGCGTCTCCCGCGACCCTCTTCGATGAGGTCGAAAACGACGCTGGCCCTCCTGGCTACTATCTTTGGATGGCGTGTTGGGTTCGGGTTTTCGGGGATTCGGAGGCGGCGCTTCGCCTCCCTTCTCTGCTGGCCGGGGCGTTGACGGTACCTCTCCTCTATCGGGTAGGGGTGGCAGCCGGTTCGGGGGTTGCGGGGTGCCTTGCCGCCTTTCTGCTCACGATTTCTCCCCTGCACGTCCACTATTCGCGGGAGGCGAGGGTCTATGCGCTCTTTCTCCTGGTCGTCACGTGGGCGCTCTGGGCGATGTTGCGGCTCTACCGTGCGCCGGGGCGGAGGCAGCCCTGGGTGGTCCTTGCCCTGGCGACCCTTTCGGCGCTCTATCTCCACAACTACGGGATCTTCCTGGCCGTGGCCGTTGCCCTTTTTCTCTTCGTGGCTCCTGGTCTTCGCCGGAGGTGGGGGGGGCTTCTCCTTGGGGG
>CAZTSL010000155.1:0-9728 GCA_964616915.1 uncultured bacterium | reverse complement strand
ATCCTCCGGAAGCGGACGCCCAAGGGTTTCTGAACGCCGAATCGTCCCCATGGGGGATCGTCTCGCTCGAAGTCGCGGCGTGGATCGCGGAAGCAACCCGCCACCGAGGCCGCAGGCCGATCCGTACGGATGCTCGATGGATGACCTCCCGTGACGGAAGTTACGGGTTTCTTACGAGGCGTTCATGAAACGAAGGCTGTTTCTCTTTGCCGCCGCGCTTCCCCTGATCCTCGCCACGGCAGCCCAGGCCCAGCAGATCACACGGGGGCCCTATCTCCAGCAGGGAACGGCGCACCGGATGATCGTCCGCTGGCGAACCGATATTCCCACCGATTCGCGCGTCGATTACGGCCTCTCGGCAGGTGACCTCTCCGAAAGGGAGATGGTGGGGACGCCGACGACCGAGCACGAGATCGTGCTCTCGGGATTGACGCCCGAAACCCGGTATTACTACGCCGTGGGGACCGGAGAAGCGATCCTGGCCGGCGGTCCGGACTTCTCCTTCGTGACCGCACCCCTTCCCGGAACCCCCCGACCGATCCGGATCTGGGCGATCGGAGATGCCGGGACCGCCAACGACAACCAGCGGGCGGTGCGCGACGCCTATGTGGCCTTCACCGGCCAGCGGCATACGGATCTGTGGCTCATGCTCGGCGACAACGCCTACGACGACGGCACGGATGCCCAGTACCAGGCCGCGGTCTTCGAGATCTATCCGGCGTTGCTGCGCACCTCTGCGGTCTGGCCGACCTTCGGCAACCACGATTCCCATGCCTCGAGCGCGCTCGCGCAACGGGGCCCCTACTTCGAGATCTTCACCCTCCCGACGCGGGGGGAAGCGGGGGGAGTTGCCTCGGGAACGGAGGCATACTACGCCTTCGATTACGCGAACGTTCACTTCGTCTGCCTCGATTCGAGCGAGACCGCCTACGTTCCAGGGGCCAACACCACGATGCTCGAATGGCTCACCGAGGATCTCCGCGCCACGGATCAGCGGTGGATCATCGCCTTCTGGCATCACCCCCCCTACTCGAAGGGGTCGCACGATTCCGACCTCGATCCGACGCTTGCCCAGATCCGGCACTCCTTCCTTCCGATCCTCGAGGATGCGGGCGTCGATCTCGTCCTCTCGGGGCATAGCCACTCCTACGAACGTTCCTTCCTCCTCGATGGTCACTACGGCAACTCCGAGACGCTCGACGCCTCGATGATCCTCGATGCGGGAAACGGTCGCCCCGAGGAGGAGGGCTCGTACAAGAAACCGACCGATGGGATCGCCCCCCACGAGGGTGCCATCTACGTCGTGGCCGGCAGTTCGGGGAAGACGAGCGACGGAAAGTTCGATCACGAGGCGATGTACGTCTCCCTCGAGGAACTCGGTTCCCTCGTCATCGATGTGGCCGGCAGTGTCCTCACCGCAACCTTTCTCGACGATCACGGCGACATCCGTGACACCTTCACGATCGAAAAGGGGACCGAGCGCCTCACCGCCCCGGAAGGACTCTCCGCCACCTTTACCGGTGAGGCGGTCGAACTCACCTGGCAGGACCGCTCCAGCAACGAGACTTTCTTCAAGATCGAGCGCTCGAAGGACGACAACCGGTGGGGGGTCATCGCGCTTGCGGATGCCGATGCCACCCACTTCGTCGATTCGGCCGTCGAGACGGGCGAGACTTATTTCTACCGGATCCGCGCCGGGAGCGACACCGGCAACTCACCCTATTCCGGGATCGTGACCGTAGAGACCGGGCGTGGCTCCCCCTGCGGATTCGTGTCCGATCCCAGGGTGGGGGGAAGCGCGCTGCTCCTCGCCCTCGCCCTCCTCCTCCTCCTTGCCACTGCCCTGCGCCGGCGCCTCCTTCTTCCCTGACCCTCGCTACGATCCGTGGGAGTGGTGAGCAGGAGAACCTTGCGGTGCCATGGGGAAGGGGAGGCATTTCTTCCCAGTGGCATCCTCTGTTCGCTCCCGCACGAACCGGCCGACGGCGCAGGCGATCTCCTGGCTCCCTCCGAGGTGTTGGCCGATGAACTGCCACACCCGAAATCCATCATCATCCATCCGATCGGCTGGGATCATTCCCATCATCCGGTTCTCCACGGAAATGGGCAAGACCCGATCGAGGGGTTCGGCCAGGAGGAGTTCCCTCGGGGCGATCTGAAGGAGGAGGGGGGGAAGACCGCTCAGATCGACCGCATGAAGGGCATGGATCCAGCGGCTCCCCGAAACGGACTCGCGAAACCACTTCCGGCCGAATCTCCGGAAGATGTGACGGTAGCACGCATCGAGACCCGTCACCTCCTCTCCCTCCGCCAGGGGGAACGGCGGAGGAAGGAACGGGGAGAGGAAGATCGCTCCGGCCGGCATCGGATGCCCCTCCCGGCGCAACCGGTGCAAGAGGGGCATCCCCACCCCGATACGCACCGGGTTCTCCACGATCACGATCCGTCTCGGCGAAATCCCGAGCGACAGGAGCCATCGATAGGCCTCGAAAAAGGGGGCGTGTTCCGCCCCGCGGGGGGTATCCCCTCGCCAGGGCGGAACGACGAGCGTGGTCGATCGACTCTCCTGCGTCAGCCGGGCGATCCAGTCCCGCCAGGTATCGAAGGGGGCAAGCACCTCCCTCTGGAGGTAGAGGATCACGCTCCCCGTCGATCCCGAGGTCGGAATCATCCAGTAGGGCGCTACGCCTTCCCACGCCAGCTCGGCATCGAATGTACAGACCGACCGTAACGCACGGGACCAGCGGGGAACGCTCCTGAGGCGGGAACGGAACCGCTCCCGATCGGAGACCGCCTCCCACGCCGCTACCATACTCCGGCGCAGGAGTTCCATCTTCCACGATTCTTCCTGCCATCCTTTCCGGAACATTCTGCGCAGGAACACCCGCGCGACCGTGAGGCCAAGATGAATGAGCATACTCGAACGTTTCATCCGCTTCTCCTATGACACCCCTTCCTCCATCCGCCGCGCCGACGCCGATCGATGCTTCCCATCCTCTGGACCCAGCAAGAATTACGCCAGAGCCTCTCGATCGCTCGAACCGGGAAGGAGCACAGGGTTGACCGGCGCCATCCGGAAACACCCCCTGGGAACCGATTTACCTTTCGTTGGGACGTCTTACGGATCTACCGAACTTCCCCTGATCTTGTATCGGAAAGGAGGCCACGGATCATCCAGGAGGCCACAGCCTGGGCGCTCCTGGCGTGGCCGGCTTCGGAGAGATGGGTGACATCGAGGAAGAATTCGGAACTCTCCCCCCCCCGAAACGCGCTTCGCAAATCGAGGACAGGGATCCCTTCTTCCCGAAAGTAGCTGGAAAGGAGCCCGAACGGCTCGGGATGAAGGTTCTGCGGGGCGATCTGGTAGGCGAGAGGAAAGAGGAGCACGCCGAAGGGGATCCCCGCACGATCGAGTCGCTCCGCGAGTTCGCCATAGCGCTCCCGAAGCCAGGCCCATTGCGGGGAAGCCGGATCGGAGAGCGCACGGACCGCTTCCTCGTAGAGCCGAGGCGTTCCCCCCCCCTCTCCCCGGAGAAGACCGAGGAGGACGGCGGTCAGGCGGGGGAGGTAGAGATGGCTCCAGAAAGAGGGGGGACGCATCCGGGCAGGATCGGGAATCGCCGCAGCGGGAAGAGGACCGAGCGTTTCGAGGGTGTGGTGGGAAAAGTGGAAATATGGATCATCGACGTCGTTCATACAGAAGCCCACGAGCACGACGTCAGGAGTGAGGGAGAAGCCGTATTCCTCCATCCAACCCGCTTCGTTGTAGATGCTGTAGCCCCCCACCCCGGCGTTGATCACCTCGACGCGCCGGTCGGGGAGTGCCGCCTGGAGTGCCTGCTCCAGTCGCCGGGGATAGGTCTCCTCTTGCGCCACGCCGAAGCCGAAGGTGACGGAATCCCCCAACACGAGGATTCGAAGGCATCCCACCGGCTTCGGGGTATCGGGGGGTTCCCCCCGGATACCGGGGGGAGCGATCGCATAGACGATCGGGCGTTCTCCCCCCCAGAGGGCACCATGGTCGAGCACCTCCCGGGCACCGGGCGTGAGCGCATAGAGCGTCTTCGGCGATCCGGTGGGACGGTGCAGACGGCGGAACCCCGCCCAGAAGGCTCTCTGCGCCCGGCTCGGCCGAAGGAGGAGATGGAGCGCAACCTCCGCACAGAGAAGGGAGAGGAGGAGGACGAAACCGACCTTCATGGCAGTCAGGAGGAGACGGCGGTGCCAGGACATCCCTCTACTCCCGCGGCTCGGGAAAAGCCGCAGTCTCAGGGAGATTGGGGAGCGGGAGATGAACCGCCGCCACCGCCGTGTCCGTGGCGGGGAAGCGGGCGGTCACGATCCGGCCAGCCGGATCGATGAGCCACCCCCGTGCTCCGGAGAAGAGGAAGCCGAAGGGCCCCTCGAGCCGGTCGAAGGCTCCGCCGATATGGAGCATCTCCGCTCCCGCCACCGTGACGGGGAAGACCGCCGGTTCGAGCTGCCCCTCCCCCACGATCCGGAGCACGACGCGAAAGAGGCCGCTCTCCGACTCGAGGAGGAGGACCGGATCCCCCCCCTCGGTCCCCAGATACGCCACGCTGATGACCCCGGAGGTCACGCCCTCCAGCGGCCCCGAGAAGACGACCCGCCCTGAATCGGCCGTAAGATCGATGAGCACGACGAAGGGAGGGCGGTCACGAGGACTCCCCACGCCGATGACGAGATTTCCCCTTATCCCCGAAACCTCGGAGAAACGATCGGCACCCCGGGCACTCACCGTAAGGAGGGGGGCGGGGAAAACGCCACGCAGGGGGATCTCCCCCGTCACCTCCCCCCGCTCCGGATCGATCGGCAAGAGGCGTCCCGAGAGGCCATCCGCGGCGAAGAACCGGTCGGCCGAAACCGCGTAGCCCACGTCGGTGAGCGATGTCCCCACCGATAGGGAACGCCCCTCTTCCTGCGGCATCTCTGGGTCGAAGAGGACGAGTTCCCCCCGTCCGAGATCCGCGGCGAGCGCATAGCGCCCTTGTACGGAAAGAACGATCTTCTCGACGCTGCGCAGCCCCGACTCGAAGGTGGAGCGCCGTTGCCAATCCCCGTTCGTGTAGATCTCGATCGTTCCACCCCCAGGGGGGGCCAGGAAGGTACGTGCCCCCTCTGTGGCCAGCACCGTGCCGCCGGAGGAGGGGAAGGTCTCGATCGTCGAGGCTGTGACCGCGACTTCGAGGTAGGTACGTTCCGGAATGGAGAAGAGGGAGATCACGCGCTCCGTGCCGATTGCGGAGAGGACCCCGGCGGTTCCTCCATCCTCGTCGAGGAAGAGGTGATGCCCCCGCGCATCGGGAGGAAGGGGGAGCCGCCGTTGGCTTTCTCCCCCGAACGTCGAGATCACGAGTTCGTCGCGGGGGGGACGCTCTTCCGACAACGTCTCGACCCCCCAGAGCGCATCGTGGACGAAACGGGCTTCCCGTAGCGCCTTCGCCTCCCGTACCAGCGAGAAATCGGAGAGATCGATCAGCAGGGTTCCCTCGAACGTCTCTGTGGCGGTGACGAGCGCGAATCCCCCCTCCGCATCGATCGAAAGGCGTGGGGCGTGCAGGGGAGGGAGGGGGAGCAGATCGAGGAATTCGGTTCGGCCGGAATCGGGGGAAACGGAGAAGCGCAGGAGATCCCCCCCCTCCCCGAGTGCAAGGAGGCGCGACGGCTCCGGCGACACGTAGGCGAGACGAAGGGGAAGACGCGGGGAAGTCACGCCCTGCACCCCGGGGGCGGGGTCGGTGTCGTGGGGAACCCGCCGCAAGAGGTCCACGGCGATGAGTTCGCCGTCGGGGTGCTCCGGATCGGTGGAGGTCACCGCCACGAAGGCGGTTTCTCCCTGCGGGGTGAGCACGAGATCGTGGAGGCGAAGGTCGATCCGGTCGAAGGAGATCGCCTGATCCGCCTGGGGAAAGGTGATCCCTTCCGTCCCCTCCCGCGAGAGGCGCCGCTCCTCCCCACTCTCGGCGTCGATCTCGAGGATGCCGGAAACGATCGTATCCGCCGATGCGCCAAGGGGGGTTCCCCCGAGAGCCCAGATCGTGCGTCCATCGGGGGACCTCCGGGCGATGATCTCCTCCGGAGAGAGTGTATGGAGGGGACGCGCCTCGACGAGGAAGCCGCCGTGGCGTCCCTCGATCCGGTAGAAAGCGCAGGGGTGGGGCACGCCCTGCGGGAGCGCATGGGAGGCCCGCACGAGGATCGCCGCGTTCCCCCCCTGGGGGAAGATCGCCACACCGTCGATCGTGTCGGGAGGATCGGCGGCAAGATCGATCCCCGCCGGCGCGATCGAGCGGACGATGACCTCGCTGGGATGGGCAGGGTCCGTGATGTCGAAGAGGTGAAGAAGACCCGCGTCGGTCGCAACGAGGAGACGGTCCACCTGCGGGAGGAGGGCGGCGGCGAGCACCCGCCCCTCCCGTTCGAGGGGAAGGGGGGCGTCGGTCAGATCCACGGGGAGATTCAGAGGAAGACGTGCGATCCCCGAACCGGCGGCAAGGATCGCCGAAGGGGTGGCTTCCGTGGTCGTGAAACGGATCCTCTCCGGAAGAAGCGGATTCCCCGCCCGGTCGTGGATCTCCTCCGTCAGTTCGACCCGGTAGGCCGTTTCGGGGAGGAGGGACGCGAAGGGACGAAGGAGTGCCTGGTCCTCCGTCGTCTCCAGATGCCCGAGAACCAGGTTCCCCTCCGGGTCGAGGAGCCGGAAGGTCGCATTCGAGACGTTCTCGACCGGCTCGGAGAAACGCGCCGTGATCGTGGTTTCGAGGGGGACGTCGAGGGCGCCGTCGGCCGGTTCCAGTGCCACGACCTCGGGGGGGGTCCGGTCCCCCCCCCCTGGCGTCGGGGGGGGCGCCACGCTGAGGATCCGGGGGAAACCGGCACGTCGTTCCCCCCCCTCGGTGAAGGCATAGAGGAAGAGCGCGATCCGCTCCCCTTCGATCACCGGGAGGGGGGCTTCGATCACGCCATCCCCTGCCGGGGTGACGAAGGCCACTCCTCCCCCTTCGATCTTCCCGAGCGCAAGGGCGAAACCGGAGGGGAAGGCGCCCGGTTCCCCTTCGATCCGGAGTCCCCCCCCCTCGGAAGGGGAAAGGGAAAGATCGGGAAGCTCTGGAGCATCGGGCATCTCGGGCGGAAGGGAGAGGAGGGCCCGCTCCGAGACGGGTTCTTCCCCTTCGAGGAAGCGTAATGCGAGCGTCTCCGCTCCCGGCACGATCACCCGGGCCACCAGGGAACCCGTCTCGCTCGGAGCAAAGACACCGAGAGGTTCCTCCTCCCCCCCCTCGGCCGTCGTCTCCTCTCCGGGCATGGACCCCGTAGCGGTGCGACCCAGGCGGATCTCGAGGAGCCGACCCTGAGGGACGAAACGATCGGGGGCCAGAAGGAAACGAGCCCCCTGCGAATCGGGAAGACTGACGAGGAGGCGGTCCGGATCGGGGGGAGGTGCGGATCGACCTGCCTCCTCCCCCCCACCGCAGGCCAGGAGGGAAAAGAGGGCCAGCGCAGCAACGATCGCTCTCACGGACGGATGTCGTAGACCTTGAGTTTTTCGTAGAGGGTGGAACGATCGATCCCAAGGATCTGAGCGGCGCTCTTCTTGTTCCATTTCGTGTAGTTGAGCACTTCGATGATGTGCTTCTTCTCCATCTCCTTGAGCGACATCGGCTTGGAGGGTTCCTTGGTCTGGAAGACGTCGCCGCGGTGGATGTTGATCGGCAGATGCTCGGGGAGGAGCGTGTCGCCACTGCCGAGGACCACGGCGCGTTCGAGGGCGTTTCGCAGTTCCCGGATGTTGCCGGGCCAGGGGTAGCGCTTCATCAGCTCGATCGCTTCGGCCGAGACCTTCTTGAAGGTTCGGCCGATCTCCTTGTTGAACTTGCTGAGAAAGTACTTCGTGAGGATCGGAATGTCCTCGACCCGTTCGCGGATCGGGGGGAGGGAGATCTGGATCACCTGGAGGCGGTAGTAGAGGTCCTCCCGAAACTCCCCCTTCTTGACGGCTTCCTCGAGGTTGCGGTTCGTGGCGGTCACGAGGCGCACGTTGCACTTGATCGTCTTGGAGCCGCCGACGCGCTGGAACTCCCGTTCTTCGAGGACGCGCAGGAGCTTGACCTGGATGTCGGGGGAGAGTTCGCCGATCTCGTCGAGGAAGAGCGTGCCGCCGTTGGCCTGTTCGAAGCGGCCGATGTTGCGGTGGACGGCGGTCGTGAAGGCGCCCCGTTCGTGGCCGAAGAGTTCACTCTCCACGAGTCCGGGGGAGAGGGCGGCGCAGTTGACCCCCACCCAGACCTTGTCCTTGCGCAGGCTGTTGTAATGGATCGCCTTGGCCACGAGTTCCTTTCCGGTGCCGCTCTCCCCGCGGATGAGGACGGTGGAGTCGGTGGGGGCCACGCGGGCGATCATGTCGAGGACCTTCTCCATCGCCGCACTCTTCCCCACGATCTGGTGTTTGAGGATGAGGGCGTTCTTGAGGTCTGCATTCTCGCGCTGAAGATCCTCGTGGAATCGGGAATTCTCGATCGCGATCCCGGCGATGTTGCCGATCGCGGAGAGGAAGCGCAGCTTCTCCTGATCGAAGTCCTGCCGGGAACGGAGGGAATCGACGAGGAGGACGCCGAGGATCTCCTCGCGTCCCCGCAGGGGGAGGTAGATCGCCGAGCGGATCTTGTGCGCGATCACGCTCTCCTCGTTGCGGAACCGGGGATCCTGCGAGATGTCGGAGCAGAGCACCGCGTCCCCCTTTTCGAGCACCTGCCGCACGATCGAGCGGGAGATCGCCACATCGGAGGGATCGTTCGGGTCGCCGGCCACCCGGTTGCGTACCGCCTTGGGCACGAGTTCCTTCGTCGTCGGGTTGATGAAGATGATCGCCCCCCGGTCCGCCTCCACGATCTCGAAGACGAGGTCGAGGATCCGGTCGAGGAGTTTCGGGAGTTCCCGGATCGAGTTGATCGCGCGGCTCGCCTCGTAGAGGGTCGAGAGGTACTCGTTGGCCCGGATCAACGCCTGGGGGGAGAGATCGGGGTGATTGAGATGGAGGAACTCCGGTTCCCCCTGTTGCAACACGATCTCGCGCGTGATGCGCGTCTCCTCCTGGGGGACGAGCGAGATCTCCTCCTCGGGGTGGGAGGTCGATTCATCGGAGAAGAGGATGACCGAATCGCCGACGACGATCTCGTCACCCGACCTCAGCTCCTTCGGGTGCTTGAGAGGAATTCCATTGACGAAGGTGCCGTTCCGGCTGTTGAGGTCGATGATCGTACACTTCTCTCCTTCCCGTACGATCCGGAAATGTTGCCGGGAGACCTTTTCATCGACGAGTTGTAGCTGGTTGGCCACATCGCGGCCGACGAGGATCTCCCCTTGGGGGATTTTGAAGTGTCTGCCCCGGTGTGGGCCTTCTACGATGACGAGTTCAGGCATGCGTTACTCGTGGTATGGGATTGGACGGTTTCCGATTCCAGGCCGAAATTCCTCTTTCATATCATAGCCGAGGGCGATCAATTTTTCAAGTTCCCTTTTTTTCTGGGGCCACCGCGCCGGTGACGAAGAGCGTGTAGAGGATCTGGCGGCTTTCGAGTTCTCCCATCCCCGATTTTCGGGAGATCTCTTCGATCGTGGGTGTGCCCCCGGTAAGGAGGGTGAGCAGGGGGGGAGGGACGATCCGTACCGGAAAGTCTCCGTCGAAGAAGTGGGGGGTGAGCCGGAGG
>CAZTSL010000154.1:0-9822 GCA_964616915.1 uncultured bacterium | reverse complement strand
AAGATGGGGTTCCAGACGATGTGGACAACTGTCCAGAGGATGAGAATCGAAACCAGGCAGATGAGGATGGTGACGGAGTTGGAGATGCGTGTGATAACTGCCCATCAGATCCCAACCCAGATCAAACCGACACAGATTTTGATGGAATCGGTGATGTTTGTGAAGTCGTAGGCGGCGAAAGTATTGATGAGATGACGAGTGGAGATGGAGAGAACTCTCAAGACGGAGAGAGCAGCCAAGAACCCCAAGAAGAAGAGAATCGAGCCGTCGATCAAAGTCCAGAGCAGGGATGTGGATCGTGCCAGGCAGTAAACGGAGAATCTTCGAATGGGTTCCTTTTTCTCGTATGGGGCGCGTTGTGGCTCGTGGCAAAATCGGCGAGCACGAGGAGGAAGGTGACCCCGCCGGCCTCCTTTCGCCGGCTGTGAGGGCCACGTGCGGGCCGAGGGCCAGGCCTCTTCGCGAGCCGTGGTCCGCACGTATGCGCGCGATCGCAGACCGACCGCGGCGGAAGCCTCCGTCGATCTACTCCCGAGCGCGAGCATCCCCTCGACCGTAGCCGGAGGGAAAACCTCTCCTGGAGGACGCTGAACTTGTATCTGGCGCTGAATTTCCGCCGGACCGACTTTTCCGAGACCGCCGGATCTGCTCTGACTGTACCAAACTTTGGTGTGGAAGTCATTGCCCTTCCCAGGAAGGGAGGACGCTTGCAGATGCTCCCCATGCTCAGGTTCCAGCAGTTCCTGCTGTGGCTGTTGGATGAAGTCGTCCATCGTTATCGACTGCTACGCGAAATCCCCATACCACGCGATTTCTGGGAGACTGCCGGGAGGTTCGGCGTTGCTTTCAAGTACTGAGGCTTGAAGAGACTCCCTGGCGAGAGGCCTCCCCTATGGGTAGGAGGTTCACCGGAAGGAGAGGAGGACGGTGTCTCCCCGCGCCCTCCGCACGAGTTCCGTGCCTCTCCCCCGGAGTTCGAGGCGCAGGGGATCACCGCAGATCGACGTGGAGAAAGTCCTTCGAGAGGTGCGAGGCCTGCGTGGGCAGCGAGGATCTTGTAAGGTTTCGAGATCCCCACCCTCCTCCTGCCAGGGATAGAAGATCCCGCAAGGGCTTCTTCGGGGCGTGTACGCAACGCTTGGCCACGTAGCGCGCGATGTTGATCCCGTCGCGGACCAAGAAGGGCTCGTCCTGAAGATCGACCCCAACACCTTGTATTTTTCAGCCTTTTCTGTTACCCTCGAAACGATGGGCCATTGGGCCGGCGGGCGA
Source organism: uncultured bacterium (assembly GCA_964616915.1). GTDB lineage: Bacteria > Myxococcota_A > CAZTSL01 > CAZTSL01 > CAZTSL01 > CAZTSL01. The sequence continues at coordinate 8,550 of CAZTSL010000154.1, read as the reverse complement.
TACCGTTCCCCGTCACCCTTCGAACCGAATCGGGATTGGAGGGGAAGACACCGATTGCGGCGCGCTTTCAGGCACCCTCGAACCGGATCGATCTCTTCCCCGGCGGCGAAGGAACCCGATGGGGGATCGAAAGGAGATCACCACCCGCTCTTCGTGTAAGGAGTAGATCATTGCGCACCGGAAGATGGAAAACGACCGTGCATGTAGCGATCCTCGTTGCGGGCATCGTTGCGGGGGCTTTCTTCGCGATGCCGCTTATTGGCAGCTCTTCCCCCGAACGGGGAGAAGAACGTTACGACCTGGCCGGGGCCAGGATCCTGCGGATCGTCATTTCCCATATCGATGCCCACTACGTCGATCCCGACCGGATCGATCCCGTGGAGATGCTCGAAGGGGGACTCACGGCCCTCGAAAAATACGTCCCCGAAATCCAGACCGAAATCGATGAGGAGCAGCCGATCCTGGTGCTACGGGTCGCCGAGGCGGCGCAGGTCTTCTCCTTCGAGCAGGTGACCGATCTCTATACCCTCCTCGATTTCTTCCGTGACGTCTTCCGCTTCATCGAGGATCACTTCTCCGGCACGACGCCGCTCCAAGAGATCGAGTACGCGGCGATCAACGGGATCCTCAACGCCCTCGACCCCCACTCCCGCCTCCTGCCCCCCGAAGTCTTCCAGGAGTTCGAGGTGACGACGCGCGGGAAGTTCGGGGGACTGGGTATCGTGATCGGAATCCGAGATGGCGAGCTGACCGTGATCGCGCCGATCGAGGATACCCCTGCCTACCGTGCGGGCATCAAGGCCAGGGACAAGATCGTCAAGATCGAGGACGAATCGACGGTGAACATGTCGCTCACCGAAGCCGTGGGAAAACTGCGCGGCCCGGAGGGAACCCAGGTGACGATCTACATCATGCGCGAAGGGTTCGACGAGCCCCGGAAGTTCACGATCACCCGCGCAGAGATCGAGATCAAGAGCGTCACCTCCCAACTCCTCGCCGGTGGGATCGGATTCCTCAAGATCAAGAATTTCCAGGAGAACACCTTTTCCGATTTGAGGGATCATCTCGATCGGCTCAAGTGTCTCAACGCCGGGAACCCCGAGGCCGCGTGCAAGGCGGGGGAGGTGAGCCGGCGACAGACGCAAGGAGGAGAACTCCACGGCCTGATCCTCGACTTCCGGAACAACCCCGGCGGTCTCCTCGACCAGGCGATCCGGATCGCGGACAAGTTCCTCAAATCGGGCGTCATCGTGACCACCGTCGATATGACCCGACGCTCGCGGAAGGAAGAGTGGGCCAGACGCCGGAACACCGAGCCCCCCTATCCGATGGCGGTCCTCGTCAACGGCGGCAGCGCCTCCGCCTCCGAGATCGTTTCCGGCGCCCTCAAGGTCCACGACCGGGCGATCGTCGTGGGAGACAACACCTTCGGGAAGGGTTCGGTCCAGACGCTCTACAACCTCCCCGACAACGCCGCCCTCAAGCTGACCGTGGCCAAATACCTCCTCCCCGGCGACGTCTCGATCCAGTCGGTCGGGATCGTCCCCGACTACCGCCTCGTTCCCGTGATCATCGATGAAGACCTCATCGATTTCCGCCTCGGAGAGGAGATGCCCAAGGAGAAGGACCTCGAAAAACACTTCGAAAAGAGCGGGAACGTCGTAGAGAAACCGACCTACACGATCAAATATCTCGATGAGGAATACCGCAGTCACGCATCGACGAGCGCTGACCCAGCCGAAGGGGAAGAAGACGCCGACGCGGCGTTCGAAGAAGAATACGGGAAAAAGGACTACAGCACCGACAGCCACGTCGAACTCGCCCGCCGCCTCCTCCTCGGCGCCGGAATGGGGAGGATGCGCAAGGAGATCCTCGAACGGAGCGCACGTCTCGTGGAAGAGATCCGCAAGGAGGAAGAGGCCAAGATCGAAAAGGAACTCGCGAAACTGGGGATCGACTGGTCCACGGGACCGGCCGGTCCGGAGCGGAAGGCCGACGTGGCCGTGAAATTCCTCCAGACGCCTTCCATCGCACGGGCCGGCGAAGAAGCCCACTTCGTCCTGTCGGTCGAGAACCTGAGTTCCTCGACGACCCTCCACCGTCTGATCGGCGTCATCGATTCGGAGAACTTCCTCTTCAACGGGCGGGAATTCCCGATCGGCAAACTTCCCCCCGGGGTCACGAAACGCTATGAACTCACCGTGAAAATTCCGAAGGATACGCTCACCCACGTCGAGGAGATCGAGATCTCCTTCCAGGAAGCCAACGGCATCCTCCCTGACCCCCTGAAGGCATCGATCCAGATCGAAGGACTCCCACGCCCCGAATTCGCCTACTCCTACCAGGTCGTGGACGACGGACACTGTAACTCCCGGGGCAACGGAGACGGCCTGATCCAGAAGGGAGAGGAGATCTGCCTCCTCCTCTTCGTCAAGAACGTGGGGGAAGGAACGGCCGAGGAGACCCAGGCCTACCTCAAGAACATCCAGGGCAAGGAGATCTTCATGGAAGAGGGGCGCGTGGAACTCGGGGAACTCCCGCCGGGTGCCATCAAGGAGGCTCCCTTCCTCTTTCAGGTCCGCAGCAGCGTCCATGGGGAGATGGGGGAGGAGATCCCCGTGTCCCTCGAGACCTTCGACCTCGAAGTGACGATCCTCGATGTCCAGTTCCGCGAGTACCTCGTCAACAAACTCCACTTCCCGATCGATCCGAACCGGGTCACCGTCATGCCGCAGCACCAGTGGGTCGAGACGACGACGACTCCTCTGCCCGTTTACGGCGGTGCATCGACCGCGGCACCGATCGTGGCTCGCGTCACCACATCGAGTGTCTTCCTGGCCGACGGCAAACTCCCCGGATGGTACCGCATCCGTATCGACGAGGAACGCCACGGATGGATCACCGCCGATCGGGTCACGATCACGAACGCCTCTCCTCCCGAGCCGAAGCGGGCGGAACTCTTCATCCAGAATGTCCCTCCCGAAATCGAGATCCTCGGCACCACCTTCGTCACCCCCACCCACGACCGTATCCGGCTCCGGGGGATCGTCAAGGCTCCGGAAAACTTCACCCACCGCGTGAAGGATACCTACATCTTCGCCAACGAGAACAAGGTCTTCTTCAAGTCGTTCAAGACGCAAGAGGAAGCCCAACGCCTCGCCCACGAATTCGTCGCCGAGTTTCCTCTCGAAGCGGGCAACAATCTCATCACGGTCATCGCACGGGACGAAAACGACCTCATCGCCCGCAAATCGTTCTTCATCCGACCCGAAGGGAGTGGGAAGGAAACGGCCAAGGCGAACGTCGAAACGTTTTGAGGACCGCCTGATCCCCGGTCCTCCCGGTGGAGGGGAGATGGAATACGGAGCATCGAACCGACAGCTCGTGCTCATCCTCAAGAGCAGCAAGTCGAAACCACGTGCAATCGCCTGCCAGAAGGAGATCATCTCGATCGGCCGGAAGAAGGGCAACGACATCGTGCTCACCGACGATCATACCGTCTCCGGCAGGCATGCCCTCCTCAAGATCACGCCCGAGGAGATCGTGATCGAAGACCTCAACAGCTCCAACGGCGTCTACGTCGAGGGAACCCGGATCGACGGAAGCGCCAGGATCGATGTCGGAACCCGCTTCACGATCGGCCAGTTCACGATGGTATTGCGCGAGCGAGGCGCCTTGCAGCGGGAGGCTCGCTCCGCGAAGACGCCGTCGGAACATCCGGCGACGCCCCATCCCGCCGAGCCACCCTCGCCAAAGGCGCCGCCGGAACGTCCGGCAGCGCCTCATCCTGCCGCTGCGCTGACGAGGGCGGCAGCCTTCGAATCGGAGACCGGTCCCCCCCCTTCGGGACGCTTCGCCGAAGCCGCCGAACGCCTCGAACTCGATGAAGCCGACCACAGCGGTGTGGAGGCCGGGAAAGCGCCCGAAGAGGAGGCCGTGGCCATCGAGGAGCTTTCCCCGGTAGACCGCGTCATCCGCAGCTTCCTCTACCCGATCGACGATCTCCTCGACGACCCGACCGTCTCGGAGGTCATGATCAACGGATTCAACGAGATCTATGTCGAACGCAGCGGTCGTCTCGTACGCACCGACCGCGCCTTCGACGACCAGTCCTATCTCGAGATGGGGATCACCAACATCGCGCGGACCGCCGGCGCCGAGATCGACGAGGCGAACCCGATCCTGGACGCCTGTCTCGCCGATGGAACCCGCGTCTTTGCCGTCCTGCCGCCGGCGGCGCGTAACGGCATCACGATCCATATCCGCAAACCGCCTGGCGCCGTGGCCCTCTTCACGCTCAACCGCCTCCTCGAAAACGGAACGATCTCACGCCGGGAGGCCCGATTTCTCCGTTTCCTGGTCCGTGCCCGGCAGAACGTCCTCGTAACCGGTGGCATCGGTGCCGGAAAGACCACGCTCCTCAACGCCCTTGGCAGCGTGGTCCCCGAGGAGGAACGGATCCTCGTGCTCGAAGAGCGCCCCGAACTCTCCCTCTCAGGGCGGCACGTCCTGTTCTTGCAGACCCGCAACGCGAACAAGGGGGGGATCGGCGAAGTGAACTGGTCCGATCTTTTTCGTGCCGCCCTCCACCTGCGTCCTGATCGCCTCCTCGTCGGCGAGATCGATCCCCGCGGCGCCCTTCATCTTCTCGAAGCCGCCATGAGTCTCGCCGGTGGCACGATCGCTTCACTGCGGGCCGGAACCCCCAGGAACGGGCTCACCCGCCTCGAACTCCTTCTCCTGCGCCACGATGTGACGATTCCGACACGAACCCTCCGTGAGGAGATCGCTGCGGCCTTTCCGATCCTCATCCACGTGGAACGTCAGGAGGACGGCTTGCGAAGGATCGCCGCGATCTGCGAGGTCCAGGGGGTCGATCACGAAGGGCACTACACGATCGAGGAGATTTTCGTGCGGAAACGGCTGGCCGAAGAGAATGCCCGCATGACGCTCCCGACCGGGCTCCAGCCCCGATTCTATGAAATCGCCCTGGAACAGGGTCTCGACCCCCTCCCCGACAACTTCTTCGATGCGACCGCATAACCCTGATTCCGCGGTCTGCCTCCCATCGCGCTCAGCGGTCAGCGTCGGGGGCGAGTGTCATCGCAAGCAGCGCGGGCCAGGCGGATCAGTGCCATCGCCCGTTCGGCCGGGTCGTCGATTCGCTCGGCCATGCCCGAGGCGCGTATCTCCTCCCCCCTGCGGAAGTAGGCCAGGGCGATCCGGCGTTCCATTCGATGGCGGATACGCTCCTGCGCGCGTGTTTGGGCAAGGTGGGTCGCCTCCTCGAGGAATCCGGAGGCGATCATCGTCTCGATGAGTCGCTTCAAGGGGCGCATCTGCCAGAAGGGGGATGGGAGCCGTGAAAGGGCATCCGCTGCCTCGCAGAAGCACCGAAGCGCGTGCTCGCGGCCCAGAGTGCTTCCCCCCCATACGCCCCCGATCCGGGTGAGCGCCCAGGCCCGGGCTTCGGGATCGGAGAGTGTGGACACCGCCGCCGTCGCGCTCTCCAGGAGTTCCGTGGCTCGATCGGGGGCGTATGGATGGATCGCCTCTGCAAATCCGCAGAGTGCTTCGACCCGGTGGGAAGGATCCGTGATCCGATCGAGGGTCTGCGCCACCGCCTGGAGGGCCCGCTCACGCAGGGAAGGGATACGCCGGGCCCGCCGTGCGATCCGACAGAGCACCTCGCAGCGGAAGGTGGGATCGGCGATCTCCTCCGTCAGGGAGAAGGGATCGTCCCCTCCCCCTCTGGTCACCCGCCGTACCACGATCCCTCCGAAGCGGTGCCACATCTTCCGCTGCCATCGGGGATCGATGATCCGGACGGTGTCCGCTACCGCGGCGCGGGCGGTTTCGTCGGCTACCTCCTCCTGCCCGATACGAGCCTGTCGCTCGGCGAGTCCAAGGAGGGCTTCACATCGTTGTCGCTCGGCGTCGATCCCCCTGGCACACGAGAGGGCCGCCGCGAAGAAGGGCTCCGCCGACCCTCCGGAGCGTGCGGCGGCCTCCCCGATGGCTCCGAAGGCTTCGCTACGCCGCAATGGGGAGCGGAGCGTCTGCGCCACCTCTTGGGCCTGGGTCCATGCCCCCGCTGCCGCCAGGGTCTCGACGATCCCGAGCCGGGCTGCATCCGCCAGGGCCGCGTGAGGGATCTCCCCGGCGGCGCTTCGGGCCGAGGCCACGGCCGCCATGGCGGCGGTTTTGCGCCCCTCCCGCAGGAGCATTCCCGCCACGGCGTTCCACGCCCGGCAGCGGGGATGCGGGGCCTCGATGCGGGGTGCCGCGCGTCGGGCCTTTTCGAGGAGACCACAACCGGCCATCCGTGTGACGATACCGGCGGCGAGGAGAGCGCGCCGGCGGGAAGGGATGACCCCCCGAACGGCTTCGAGGGCCTCGTCGAAGGAATTCTCCCCTTTCCGCCTCTCTCCCGATCGTACACGCTCTGCGCCGATCCGGGCCAGAAGATGGGCTCGGGCGGTCGGAGGAGCTTCGGCGAGAAGGGAACCGACGTCCTCCTCGCCTCTTGCCGAAAGGATCGCAAGCCCCACCTGGAGAAACGCCCCCTCCCGATGGCGGGGGTCGGCAATCTCCGCGAGCGTCTCTTGCGCTTCCGGGAAGTACGCGCCATGGGCAAAGGCTTCCGCCACCCCCCGCAGGAGGAGCGCGCGCGCCTCCCCCTCCGGAAGCCCCCATACGATCTCGCGAGCGCGGCGCAGAAGGGTGAGAACGGACTTCATCACATCATCTGCCCAGACGGCGCAGGAGAGAGAGGAGGAGGAAGGGGAACGCCAGGAGGGTGAGGGGAAAGATCGGGGATGGGACACGACCGGACGGGAGGAACATCTCGAAGCAGGGGTTCGTGGTACACGGTTCATCGTCACTGTCGGTCTGTCCGTTACAGTCGTTGTCGATTCCGTCGTGACAGAGTTCGGGGGTTCCGGGATGGATTCGGGGATTTTCGTCGTTGCAATCGCAGAGAGCGCCAAATCCGTCGCTGTCGCCGTCGGCCTGATCGGGGTTGGCCACATCGGGGCAGTTGTCGGTGGCGTTACAGACGCCATCGGCGTCGGCATCCCCATCCCCCTGTGGATCGCAGGGATCTCCCGCGCCGTCGCCGTCGCAATCGGCCTGATCGGGGTTGGCCACATCGGGGCAGTTGTCGCAGGGGTCTCCCACGCCGTCGCCGTCCCGGTCGGGAGCGGTGCAGGGGCAGAGGGTGGGATCCTCGATCAACTCGGGTGGCGGGGTGATCGTGCCCGTGATCACGGGCGGCGTCTCCCGGTAACGGATCGTGTTGCCGGAACCGGCCTGCATCGTTCCCGCGATCGTGACCCGATCGTTGGCCACGATCGTGTTGTGTCCCTCCGCTTCCGGCCGGATCAGATATCCGCTCTCCGTGACTTCGACCTCACAACCGGAGAGTTCGATGCTTCCGCGGGCCCCTTCGGCGACCTCGGGGGTCGCGGTGACGGGGGCGGCGATGAGGACCCGTCCCGAACGGGAGGTGATCGAGATCCTGCCGCCATCTTCCGTCTTCTGCGGGATGGTGCTCCCTCCCTGACCGTTCAGTTCGGCGTAGATCGAGACGTCGTCCTCGATCTCGAGATCGAGGACGCCCCCGCCATAGCTGCCGGAGGCATCGACGCGGGCCTCGAGGGTGAGCGCGCCGGTGGAAGAGATGAAGAGGTTGCCACCACTTCCGGAGTTCTTCCCTGGCGCGGGAGCCTCCTGCTCCGGAGGGGAGCCATGGGTGGAGAGATCGATCTTCCCATCGATCGTGACATCCCCATGGGCGGAGAGGAAGAGGCTTCCCCCCAGGCCATCGAGGCCGCCGCCGGGCGCGTCGATGTAGTTGAGGATCGCCACGGGACCGCCGGCGTCGATCGAGATCGTCCCCCCCTGGCCGCCGGAGGTTCCTCCGTCGAGCTTCATCGCGGCGCCGATCTGAAGGAGACCGCCAGACTCGATCGTGAGGTTGCCACCGTTGCCCGAGCCCTCCGTGCTGTTCCCCCCTTTGAGGAGGATCCGGCTCAATCCGGTCGTGAGGGTCACCGTCTCCCCGGCGCTCAGGGTGATCTCCCCGCCGTTTCCCCGGCCGCTCCCCACGGCGTCGAGATCGACGCGCCGGGTGGCGCCGATGAGGAGCGTGCGCCCCGCCGAGATCGAGATCGTTCCTCCTCCGCCGTTCCCACCGGCGGCACGGATCGACTGGTCGAGCGTGACTGCGCCCGGCGTGGCGAGCGAGAAGCGCCCCCCCCGCCCCTCCGTACTCCCCTGGAGGTAGACGACCCGGTCGTTGGAGAGGCGGATATCACCCTGTGCGCTCAGGGTGATCGCTCCGCCGTCCCCCGTAGTGCCGGTCGTATGGGCGAACCAGCTCCCCGTCGCGTGGATGGCGGCTGAGGTCCGCACATCGATCGAACCGGGTCGCTCTCCTCCTGAGACATCGATTTCGCCGGCGTGATCGAAGTCGCCGGAGAGGTCGAAGAGGATCCGCGCGCCGCACGCCGTCCCCGCACGCCCGCCATCGATCCGGCTCCCCCCCTC
>CAZTSL010000153.1:0-10059 GCA_964616915.1 uncultured bacterium | reverse complement strand
GAGCACCACGGCCATGCGCATCCCCACGAGCACCACGGCCACCGCAGTGTTGGAGAGATCACGCGGATGATCGAGGCCTCTTCCCTCTCCCCTCGGGTGAAGGCGCGCTCGATCGCGGTCTTCCGGAAGCTGGCCGAGGCCGAGGCGCGCATCCACCGCCAGGATGTCGAGACGGTCCATTTCCACGAGGTGGGGGCCGTCGATGCGATCGTCGATATCGTGGGGTGTGCGATCGGTCTCGAATGGTTCGGCATCGAACGGGTCTTGGCCTCGCCGGTTCCGCTCAACCAGGGGGGATTCGTCCATGCCGCTCACGGGTGCCTCCCGCTCCCCGCGCCGGCGGTCCTCGAACTCCTCTCCGGAGTCCCGGTCCGTCCGGTCGAGATCGACCACGAGATCGTCACCCCCACCGGGGCTGCGATCGTGCGGACGCTCGCCGAAGCGTTCGGTCCCTTCCCCCCGATGCGGATCGAAAGGACGGGGTACGGCGCAGGGACCCATCAGGGGGGGGAGATCCCCAACCTCCTTCGGATCGTGATCGGAGAAGGGGAGGGGCAGGAGGCGCGTGGCGGGATGCTCCTCATGGAAGCGAACATCGATGACATGAATCCCCAGGGCTACGACCACGTGCTCGAACGCCTCTTCGAGGCCGGGGCCGCCGATGCGTATCTCTCCCCGATCCAGATGAAGAAGAACCGTCCGGCGGTCCTCCTTTCGGTGCTCCTCCCCGAAGGGCGAAAGGAGCCGATCGCCCGGATCCTCTTCGAGGAGACGACGACGATCGGTCTGCGCTTTCATCCCGTGGCGCGCATCACGCTCGACCGGCATGTCGAGGAGGTCGAAACCCCATTCGGGAGGATCCCGGTAAAGATCGCCCGGCAGGGGGGGGAGGTGATGAACCTCGCCCCCGAGTACGACGCCTGCAAGGCCGCCGCGATCGGCCACTCGGTCCCCCTCAAGCGGATCTATCTCGCCGTGTGGGAGGCGCTGGCCCGCTCCGGCCTCTCGTCTCAGTCGTCGGGGGCGTCGAGTGCCCCCTCGAGCGGCGACCCATCGACATTGTCGGGAACGGGCCAGTCGAGGAGCCGATAGAGCGTCGGCGCGATGTCGGAGATGTGGACCCGTTCGTCGCGCACGTTGCCCCGCCGGATCCCCGGACCGTGGAGGATGAGCGGGATGTGCTGGGTGTCGGGGCTGCCGTGACCACCGATCAGGATGGGGACCTCGGGGAAGATCGAGATGTCGAGCCCGATGGAGAGGAGGACGCCACCGTAGATCGGTGCCTGGAAGTGATCCTGGTAGAGGATGTAGAAGTCGGGCCACTTGTGACTGATGCCCGGTTCCTCGTGCTCGATGTAGAACTCGCTGTAGAGTTCACAGCGCCCCCGATCGTTACAGACACCGTAGGCGGTCTGGGTCGCCTCGTCGTAGGAGCCGTTCTTCATCTCCTCCCGGCTCAGGACGATCCAAGGGGTGGTGGGGGTCCCGCCGAAGCGCTCCTCGTTCACCCGGTACCCCTCCATCGCACGTTCCGCCAGGGAGTAGAGTTCCGGCTTCATCCCATAGAGCATCCCCATCGAGGTGCCCCCGAAGTTCTCCGCGTAGTCGTCGAGGATATCGATGCCGACGGCCTCGAGGGGATCGCGGAAGCCGACGTAGCGGAGCTTGTGGGTGACCTGGCCATGGTCGGAGAGGAGGACGACGTAGGCATCCTCGTAGGTCCCCCGTTCCTCGAGGTAGGCGATCAGACGGCCGAACTGGGCATCCGCCTCCCGCAACACATCGAGGACCTCCTCGCGGCTTGCGAAGAGGTTGTAGCGGCTCACGTCGTCGTAGAGGGTGTCGGGATCACCGGGAATCCACTCGTCGAGATCCCAGGCCACCCCGGCGAAATGCTGGATGTCGTCGGTGCCGGCCAGCAGCACGTAGGAGACGTCGGGATCCTCGTTCTCCACGAGTCGCAGGAAGGAGGACATCACCCAGTGGTCGTCGGGAAAGTCCCCCGGCCGGTTGCCGAAGAAGGCTCCGATCGAGATGTCGCCGACCGAGAGGCGGGCGGGGGGATCCTCGGCCGCATCGGCATCGCTGGGCGGATCCCCGAGGAAGTACTTCGGAGGGGGGGCGATGTAGATCGGCTGATCGAGCCCATGAACGATTCGATGGACCGTGGGATCCCTGTGAAGTTCCCCGATCCAGTTCTTCCCCCCCACGAAGACGTTGAGCGCATTGGGATTCTGGGAGAGCGCCACATCATAGATCGTGAGCACTCGTTTCCCCTCCGGACCGTAGCGCATGAGGTCCCGGTTCGGATCGCGCACGATCTGGCGCCCGAATTCGTCACGGCCGAAGAAGAAGCCGGAGACCGAATCGAGCCCCGCGGTCCCCGAATAAGTTCCGGCCAGCGCATTCGTGTGGTTCATGTCGGTTGCGGAGAGGAGATGGTTCTTCGCGTTCGTGTAGGCGGTGGCCTCCCGGATGAAGGCGTGCAGGTTCGGCATGAGCCAGTCGTCACTCTCGCACGTCACCCATTCCTCCGGCGCACAGGGGCCCGGCCCGTCCCCCCGGCGGTCGAGGAGGAGATAGTCGTAGTTCATCGCATCGATGGCGACGTAGTAGATCTTCGGGATGTTCGAGATCTCGGCGGCTACGCGCACACGCTCGTACTCGCGGATCCCCGCCCGGGCCGTCACCTCGAATTCCTCCCGATCCCCTGGCTTCCCCCCCTCGGGGGCATGGACGGTGAGGCGGACCTCCCGGATCTCACCGGGAGCGAGATCCGTGATCACCGTCTCGGAGAGTTCGGCGAACCAGGCCCCTCGTCGCGGCTCCGTGATCGCCAGCCGGACGTCTCGCGGTCCGTCGTAGATGTTGGCGACCTGGAGGATATAGGTCGTGATCCGGCCGGGATGGACGAGGTGGGGGCGAAAGGGGCGTTCGGAGAAGGGGGAGCCCGCCTCGGAGACGCTCATCAGGAGCCCGGCGCGGATCGCCTCGAACGACACGCTCGTCTCCGGATCCCGGTCGGTCTTCAGGCTTCTTGCGGTGGCCGTGAAGGTGGCACGATCGTACTTGGCCAGTCCATCGGGGGCGGTGACCTCGACGGTGACCGGTTCCTCGGTAAAGGTCCGGATGTCGAAGGTCATGACCCCGGGAACCCGGAAGACTTGCTGGGGGCGTCCCCGGACGTTTTCGACCCGCACGCGCCACCCTTCCGGCCCGGAGATCGTCACCTCCACCTCGTCACGCTCCCGCCCTGCGTTCGTGAGCCGGAGGCCGAACCTCGTCGATCGGCCGACGAGGAGCTTGCGCATCCGGCTCATCGTACGATCCTGGCGCTGGCGGGGACCGATCCGGGTGTCGTAGGCCTGCATCTGAACGGTCACCGTGACCTTGTGCGCCTCCGGGGTCCCCTTGCCATCGACCCGCTCGGCGGTGACTTCGATCTGGACGTAGTCGTTCTCCTTCACCCCTGCTCCCGCACGGACCCAGAGGGTGGCGAGTTTCCGATCCCGCACGAAGAAACGCTGTGTGGCGTGGAGAAGACGCAGATCCCAGTCTTCCGGACCGGCGTTTCCATCCGTCCGGACGATCCTCGCCGAAAGATGGATCGTCATCGGGTCGTCGGTCGTCGTCTTCGTTTCGAAGAGAAAGGCCGCGGAGCGCTTCGCCGGCGCCACCCCGACGGCCTTGTAGGGCTGGGGCAGGCCGCGAAGGAAGCCGAAGATGAAGGCATCCTTGGGGGGCAACGCCGCCGGCGTACCTTTGAGCGCTTTCCATTGTGCGGCGGCCGGGGGGATGAAGACGAGGGAAAGGAAAAGGACGATTCCATGGGCAAGACGCATCGTTCCTCCTTGGGGAGTTCCGGTCGGTTTTCCTTCCTGCGGGTGTGTAGAGCGATCTGCCCGGCGATTCGTCGTCTTCCCGGATCGGGGAGACCTCCGCCGGGAGCTGAGGCCGTTGTCTCTCGTGACAACCCCTCCTTGGAGAGGAAGGGATGGGAGGAAGAAAGCGCAGTTTCAGGTGAGGGGTTCGCTCATCGGCTGCGTGATCGCCCCCTGGGAGTCTTCTTTCACGATTTCCCCGATGACGACGGTGATGTTGTCGAATCCCCCCTCGTCGAGTCCCGCAGCCACGATGCTCCGGGCGGCTTCTTCGAGATTGGAGATCGCAAGGAGCATTCGGAGCCTCCGCTCATCGACCATGTCGGTCACACCGTCGGTGGTGAGAAGGATCCGGTCCCCGTGCTGCATGGCCAGCCGTCCCCGATCGACCTCCATCCGAAGGCCGCCGTGGCCCAGCGCCCGGTAGAGGGAGGCCGAGGTCCCCTTTTCCCGGGAGAAGACGGCACCGTGACGCTTCAGCAGCGCCAGGAAGGTATGATCCTCGCTCACCTGGGTGAGCCTTCCACCGCGAAGGAGGTAGAGGCGGCTGTCTCCGACATGGGCCCAGTAGAGGGTATCCTCGTGGAAGGCGGCCGCAGTGACCGTCGTACCCATTCCACGGCACTCCTGGTTCTGCCGCGTCCATTCGAGGATCTGCTCGTGGGCGGCCTGGATCGCGGCGACCAGGCGGCGCTCGGGGTCTTCGGGATGCCCCTGGAAGAAGAAATCGCGGATCACCTCCGTCGTCATCCGGCTGGCGATCTCTCCGTGTGCATGTCCTCCCATGCCATCGGCAACGATGACGAGAAAACCGAGATCTTCGATATCCTCGCGAGACCGGTCCGTCGCCACATAGAAGGCATCTTCATTGTTCTCTCGAACCTTTCCCTGATCCGAAAGCCCTACGGCTTCGAATACGAGCATCCTCATCCTCCGGCAGGGGGCAGACCTCACCAAATCCATCCATAGATATTCTTAGACTACCATGCTCTCGATTTTGGCGCAAGCGTCGGGAAGCTCCCAAATCCCCGGGTGAGCGGAAAAAGAGTGCTGGGACACGGGATTCAGGTATCGTGCGGCCGAAGAGAGATCCTCCCGGCCGGAGCCGTCGATGCTTGCTTTTCGCGTGCCGTCCCCTGCGTATTCGGGGATTCGGGGCAACGGTTCATCCTTGCACAATCACCACTTTTGTGGTAGAGAGGGACAACAATTCTCACATTCTCCGATCCGCGCTGCGAGTGCCCATCCCTATGACGGAAGGATCGGCAGAGAGGGGGTGGGTTTCAGCCGGAGATGACGGGAATGGCGGCACAACTCGAAATCGGGAGCGCACATGAACGCTGCAAGAAGAATCGTGAGCATCCGTGAAATGCTCGATGCCGGCGTCCACTTCGGTCACCGCACGAAGCGGTGGAACCCGAAGATGAAGCCCTACATCTACATGGCGCGAAGCGGCATCTACATCATCCACCTTCAGAAGACGGCCAGGCTCTTCGAGCGGGCCTATGCCTTCGCCCGGGAACTCTCCGCCAGGGGGGAGTATCTCGTTTTCATCGGCACGAAGAAACAGGCGCAGGACATCGTCAAGGAAGAGGCGGAGCGCTGCGGGATGTTCTACGTGAACGTCCGCTGGCTCGGCGGAACCTTGACGAACTACAAGACCGTCCGCGAGAGCATCCGCCGCTTGAACCAGCTCGAAGCGATCGTCAAGAACGAAGACTACCAGGGGCGTCCGAAGAAGGAGATCCTCAAGATCCAGAAGGAGTACGCCAAGCTCAACAAGCAACTCGGCGGCATCAAGGCGATGGGGGAGTTCCTCGACAAGGACAAACTCCCCGGTGCCATCTTCGTGATCGATGCGAAGAAGGAGGCGATCGCGATCAAAGAGGCGAAACGGCTCGGGATTCCGATCATCGCACTCGTCGATACGAACTGCGATCCCACCGACATCGATTACGTCATTCCGGGCAACGACGACGCGATCCGCTCGATCCGCCTCTTCACCTCCAGGATCGCGGATGCCTGTATCGAAGGACAGCGCCTCTACCGGGAACGCTTGCAGGCGAGTCCGGGGCGGGATTACGACCGGGAGAAACGTCGAATCACCTCCAAGGTGGAAGTGACGTACCGTAGCAAGGAGGGGAGCGAGGAGCGACCGGCGGAAACCCAACCGCCCCTCCCGACGCCTCGCCCGGCACCCGCGGAGACCCAGCCGCCGGCTCCCCAAGCCACGAAGGAGACCGAAAGGCCTCCCTCCGCAACGGAACCGGGCGCCTGAGCGGGAAACCGGAAAACGCCATCGAAAAAGTAGAGAGATCGAAAGCCTCTCCACGAGCCCCGATCGCCGGTCCGGCGATCGGCATCCCCTCCCGGAGAGGCTCTTTCATGGAGGTCGACGTGACGATTACAGCAGCCCAAGTCAAAGAACTCAGAGACAAGACCGGCGCAGGGATGATGCAGTGCAAGAAAGCCCTCGAGGAATGCAACGGCGACCTCGAAAAGGCGATCGAGTACCTGCGCAAACACAGCATCGATGTCATGGACAAGAAACAGGGACGCGCCACGGCCCAGGGCGTGATCGGCTCCTACGTCCATATGGGCGGGAAGATCGGCGTTCTCGTCGAGGTGAACTGCGAGAGCGATTTCGTGGCGAAAAACGACGCTTTTCTCGAACTGGCCAGGGACCTCGCCATGCAGATCGCCGCTGCCGCCCCCCGATACCTCGACCGGGAGTCCGTTCCCGCCGAGGTCGTCGAGAAGGAACGGGAAATCTTCCGGACCCAGGCGGTCGAAATGGGGAAACCACCCCAGGCGATCGAGAAGATCGTCGAAGGGAAACTCAACAAGTTTTTCGAAGAGAACTGTCTCCTCGAACAGGCCTTCGTCAAGGATACGGGAAAAACGATCCGGCAACTCCTCGCCGAGAAGATCGCCACGATCGGAGAGAACATCTCGATCCGGCGCTTCGTCCGCTATCAGGTGGGAGAGGATCTCTCCTGACGCCCCACGATCCGGGACCTTCCGCTCCGCCTGATGGAACGCGCCGGTCCGTCTTTCACCCCACACCATATAGGGGGAGGGGGAGAGCGATGCACCAAGAGAACGCCAAACCGAAGTACAAACGGATCCTGCTGAAGATCAGCGGCGAGTCCCTCCAAGGGAAGGAAGGCCCCGGAATTGCGCTCGATGTCCTCAAAACCGTGGCGGAGGAGATCAAGGAGATCGTCCAACTCGGGGTGGAAACCGCCATCGTGCTCGGTGGCGGGAACATCTTCCGGGGAATGACCGCCACGGTGCAGGGCATGGATCGCGCGCAGGCCGACTACATGGGCATGCTCGCCACCGTCATCAACAGCCTCGCCCTCCAGGACGCACTCGAACAGATCGGCGTCTACACCCGCGTCCAGTCGGCGATCGAGATGAAACAGATCGCCGAACCCTACATCCGGCGTCGCGCGATCCGACACCTCGAGAAGGGACGGGTCGTCATCTTTGCCGCCGGTACCGGCAATACCTACTTCACCACGGATACGGCTGCCGCCCTGCGCGCCGCAGAGATCAACGCGGAAGTGATCCTCAAGGGGACCAAGGTCTCCGGCGTCTACGATACCGACCCCATGAGGAATGCCAATGCGCGGAAATTCGGAGAACTCGCCTACCTCGACGTCCTCCAGCAAGGACTCAAGGTCATGGATTCCACGGCAATCTCACACTGCATGGATCACCACATCCCCATCATCGTCTTCAAGATCGTGGAACGGGGAAACATCAAACGGGTGGTGATGGGGGAGAATATCGGTACGATCGTGCGCAGGCCCTGAAGCCAGCATGGCTGCCAGACGTCGATGCCCTCCATGCCACCAAGAGAAGGAGAACTGGCTGTGGGACAGGAAGTGATCAAGAAGCTCGAAGGGAGCACGGAAAAGACGGTTGCTGCGTTGACCCGGGATCTTTCCAAGGTTCGCACCGGTCGCGCCTCGACTTCCCTCCTCGACGGCATCAGGGTCGAATACTACGGCACGATGACCCCCCTCAATCAGGTCGCCTCCCTGGCGGCACCGGAAGGGAGACTCATCACGATCCAGCCGTGGGAACCGAGCCTGATCGGTGCGATCGAGAAGGCGATCCTCAAGTCGGATCTCGGCTTCAACCCCCAGAACGACGGGAAGGTCATCCGCATCCAGGTCCCTCCCCTCACCGAGGAGCGCCGAAAGGAACTCGTCAAGCACGTCCACAAGATCGGTGAATCCTTCAAGGTCGCAATCCGGCAGGAACGCGCCGATGCGATCAAGGAACTCAAGAAACGGGAAGCGGACAAGGCGATCACGGAAGACGAGTTCCACCGTTTCCAGAAGAAGGTGCAGGAGATCGTGGACGCAAGAATCAAGGAGATCGACCGGATCCTCGCCGCAAAGGAAGCGGAGATCATGGAGGTCTGAAAGACGACCGGAGGCGTGTGATGTTGACCCTCGTGCCCAAGGCGATCGAAACGTACTGCCGGGACCATAGCACCCCCATCTCCCCCCTTCTTCGCGAACTCGTGCAAGAGACCCACGCGAGGACCCGATCCCCCCAGATGCAGGTCGGACACCTCGAAGGACTCTTCCTGCGCTTCCTCGTCGAGATCCTCGATGCCCGTCACGTGCTCGAGATCGGAACCTTCACCGGCTACAGCGCGCTGGCGATGGCCGAGGCGCTCCCCGACGACGGCCGGCTCATCACCTGCGACATCGATCCGGAAGCGACGGCGATCGCAAAGACCTTCTGGGAGCGCAGCGGGCATGGCCACAAGATCGAACTGCGACTCGCCCCCGCCCTCGAAACGCTCGAAACGCTCACGGGTCCCTTCGACCTCGTCTTCATCGACGCGGACAAGGAGAACTACGTCGGGTACTGGGAAGGGGTCGTCCCCAAGGTCCGAAGGGGGGGGGTCATCGTCGCCGACAACGTCCTCTGGAGCGGCCGGGTCCTCGAACCGAAGGAGGCCTCCGATCACGCGATCGTCCGGTTCAACGAACGGGTGAAGTCGGATGATCGGGTCGAGGTGGTGATGCTGACGATCCGGGACGGGATCCTCCTTGCCCGCAAGCGATGACCACCCCCTTTTCCTTCCTCTATTCCCTCCCCCTCCTCTCCCGGATCACCGGGGAATTGGATGAGGCGCTTCGGGGCGGATGCATCCGGAAGATCTATCAGGAGGGGGGGAGCGTTACGCTCGATATCCATGTCCGGGGGGGGACCCACATCCTCTGGCTCTCGATCCGTCCCCCTCGTCTCCATCTCTCCTCCTCCCGTCCGATCGGACATCCGCCGCGTCCTCCCGCATTTTGTCAGGCACTTCGCAAGTATCTCGTGAACGCTCGCGTGGTGGAGATCTCGTGCCATCCCATCCTCCCTGTCGTAACGATGGCGGCCAGGTCCCGGGGGGAAGGCGAAGGCGGGCGGATCGTGGCGCTCGTTGCCGAACTGACCGGTCAATTCAGTAATCTCCTTCTCCTCGATGCCCCTCCCTCCCCGGAGGCCTCCCCCCGGATCCTCCACCTCCTGCGCACCTTCACCTCGGCCAACCGGCGGGTGGCGATCCATGAAGACTATCGCCTCCCCCACCTTTCCCCCGGCTTGCGGCGCCGCATCGAAGGGGGACTCGGGCTCGACGACCTCGATCTCTCCGCTGGAGGAACCTCCTTCCCTTGCAACGAGGCCGTGGCCCGCTTCGTCGAAGAACGCCTCCAGGAGACGGCGGAAAGGGACGCAAGGCGGCGGGTCGTCCGCTTGCTCCGCCAGGCGCGCGAGAAACTCGACCGGCAACGCGCACAGATCGCCCGCGCGAAGGAGGCCGTCGCGGATGCCGAGAGGAAACGTCGCATCGGCGACTTGATCCTGATCCACGCCGCCTCACTCGAAAGGGGAAGGACCCGGATCGAACTCCCCGACCTCTTCGATCCCGAAGAACGCCCGATCGAGATCGACCTCGAACCCTCCCTGACCCCGGCAGAAAACGCGGAGAGATACTTCCGCGCCTGGAAGAAGGCCCGGAAGATCGCAGCAGGACTCCCCGAACGGGAAAGAGCGTTACGAATGCGCAAGGAACGCCTCGAAGCGCTCGAAGGGGAGGTTGCGGTGGCCCCCCTTGCGCGCCTGGAAGCGATCGAACGGGAACTGGCCCCCTCCCCTTCGC
>CAZTSL010000152.1:0-10116 GCA_964616915.1 uncultured bacterium | reverse complement strand
CCAAGGAGGTCCTGGAGGAGGGGAAGATCGAAGGAGCGTCCGATGATGGCGGCATGGGTGAGAGCGCGGCGGCTCTCCGAGGAGAGCCGCCGCAGGCGTCTTGCCACGACCTCCCGGATCAAATCGGAGAATTCCCGCTTCGAGCGAATCCGTTCCGGGTGGAACCGCCATGTCCCTCTCTGGCGTTCGAGGACCTTCTCCTCCACGAGGATCCGGAGTCCCTCCTCGATGAGGAGGGGCACCCCTTCGGTTCTCTCCTCGATCGCGGCGAGGAGGGATGGGGGGATCTCTTCCACGCTCCGGACACCGAGCATCGAAGCGGTCATCTCCCCCATCGCCTCGGAACAGAGCGGGGGGAGCCGGTGCTCCGTCACGCGCTCCTCCCCTCGCCATTGCTCCATCCAACGGGTAAAGGGAGGGAATGCCGATTCGGAGGAGATCGTGGCACACAGGAGGAGAGGAACGGGTGGCTCGATCCCAAGACGCTCGGGTTGGAGCAGGTTCCCGAAGATCTCCAACGAAACCTTGTCACTCCGGTGCAGATCGTCCACGAGGAGGACGATCGCCCTGTGTCTCGCCACGGTACAGAAGAAGCGGGCGATGACGTCGAGGAGCCGGTGGTGCTCCCGCTCCGGCTCGAGGGGGGACGCCGGCGCCACATGGAAGAACTCCTCGATCTCGGGAACGAAGCGCGCCAGAACCGGACCGTATACCGCGAGGTGCGCCGCGACTTCCTCCGGGAGCGAGGGGGCGAACGTCTCCGGAGGACGCAACGTTCCCGTGGGGAGTTCCGAAAGATCGATCCGCGTCGGGGCTTTCAAGGTAGAGGAGAGGTCGAAGCAGAGGATCTCCCGGATGCACTCGCGCAGCAGGGGGAGGAGACTCTGCCCCTCATCGCCACTGCGGAAGCGGCGGCGAAGCCTGAAGATCCGGATCCCACCGGGAGGGGGATTCACCTCGTCGAGGAGCCTGCTCTTTCCCATCCCCCGCGTGCCCTCGAAGAGGAGGAGACGGGGGAAGGCGTGTGCCTGGGAACGCGCCGTTCCCTGCTGGACGCCATCGAGGTCTTCGAACGCCTCCCGAATCATCGAAAGTTCTCTTTCCCGCCCCGTAAAACGGGGGGGGAAGAGGTAGCCATGTCCCTCGATCCTCCCTCCTTCCTCACCCCCTTTCACCCCCAGTTCCTCCAGGATCGTTTCGATCCTCAGGGCCACTTCGTAGGCTCCTGCCGGACGGTTCTCGGGTCGCTTCTCCAGGAGTCCGCGGAGGAGTTCGAGGAGGGAGGGGGGCAACCTGGAAGCGTCGGATTCCGAGGGGATCGGATCGGCATGGAGCTGTTTGTGCATGATCGTGACCACCGGATCGCCGGGGACGATGCCGCAGGGGAGGCGCCGGGTCAGGAGTTCGTGAAGCACCACCCCCAACGCATAGAGGTCGGTCCGCGCATCGATCCGTTGCCCCTCGATCTGCTCCGGCGCCATGTAGGGAACCGTCCCCACGATCTTTCCCCCCTCCGTCAGGGTGGGAAGATCGAGAGATCGGATGAGACCGAAGTCGCTCAGCTTCACCTGCAACGCCCCTTCCTCCTGATGGACGAGAACGTTGTCGGGCTTGACGTCCCGGTGGACGAGCTGACGGCCATGCACCGCATCGAGTGCCGAACAGAGCTGGAGCGCGAGGGGGAGGATCGTTTCGGCAGGGGCTCCCACGAAGCGCCGCAAGGAGCCCCCCGCCACGTACTCCATCGTGTAGAAGCAGGTATCCTCGTGGATCGCAAAGTCGTAGACCCGCAGACAGTTGGGATGTGCGATCCGGGAGATCGCGCGGAACTCCCGCTTGAAGCGGAGGATGTTCCCCCGCACGGCCTGAGAGGGCTTCAGGAGCTTGAGCGCCATGATCTCTTGCGTCACCCGGTCTTCCACCCGATAGACAACGCCCATTCCCCCTTCCCCGATCCTTTCGAGAACCTGGTAACGGTTTGCGATCTGGAACGTGGCCATGAGATCAGCCCTCATCCGCGGGGAATCGGGAGGTCGACACCCCAACCCCAAAAACGGGTTTCGCCCTTGGGATGCGATGGGATGCGATCCGAGCCTCCTGGTGTGCAACCCTCCCTGCGGGGTACCATATCACAACGGTTCCTGGAAGGTCCACGATCTTTTGCGAAGCCCTCCAGATCGAAGTTCCCCACCGCCATTCCCTTCCGGCTCGAGGTCCTGGAGAGAGCCGGGTGGTTTTCCGGGATCGTTCGTTCGCTTTCGAGAAGAGATCGCTTTACAAACCGATTTCGATACGCTATAAGGAGAATGCACTGAATGAGTATTCATTCATTTCACGGGCCGACGGAGATGAAAGCAGCGTCGAATCGACGAAACGACGACAAGCATGAGCGGATCATCCAGGCGGCGATCGCCGTCTTCGCGGAGAAGGGGTTCTTCCATGCGAAGGTGTCCCAGATCGCGCGGCGCGCGGGGGTGGCGGACGGAACGATCTACCTCTACTTCAAGAACAAGGAAGACATCCTGATCTCGATCTTCGAGGAGAAGATGGAGGAAGTCATCACGGACATGAAGGAGGTGCTCTCCGGGGAGTCCGATGCGATCACCAAACTGAAGCGTTTCGTGCATCATCATCTGCTGCTGGTAGAGCGGGATCCTGATCTGGCGGAGGTGTTCCACATCGAGCTTCGCCAGAGCAACAAGTTCATGAAGGCTTACGTGCCCGTGAAGTTCTTCGAGTATCTCGACCTTCTCTCCGACCTGATCGTGGAGGGTCAGCGCGCGGGGCAGATCCGTAAGGATGTGGTGCCCCAGATCGCGCGGCGCGCGATCTTCGGGGCGCTCGACGAGATCTCCCTGCGCTGGGTCGTTGCGCGGCGCGCAGCCCGGACGGAGGAGGGGGAGCGATATTCGGAACTGCAACATCCATACAGCCTCGAGGTGACGGCGGAGCAGGTCGCAACGCTCCTGATCCAGGGGCTGACGGAATGTGAGGTGAAGTCGTGAAGATCATTGTTTTGCTCAAGCAGACGCCTGACACGGAAACGGTCATCAAGCTCGACGAGGCAGGGAAGGGGATCGTGACGGACAACATCAAGTATGTCGTCAACCCCTACGACGAGTACGCGGTGGAAGAGGCGCTTCGGGTCAAGGAGAAGGTCGGCGGGGAGGTCGTGATCGTCTCCCAGGGGCCCGACCGGTGCGTCGAGGCGATCCGGACCGCGCTGGCGATGGGCGCGGACCGGGCTGTGCACCTCAACGATCCCGCCTTCGAGGGCTCCGACCCGATCACGGTGGCGCGGATGATGGCGACCTACCTTCAGAAGGAGTCGTTCGACCTGATCCTCTGTGGCCGGCAGGCGATCGATGACGATGCCTGGACCACGGGCCCCGCGGTCGCGGAACTCCTCGACATCCCCCACATCTCGACCGTCGCTGAAGTCACCGCCACGCAACAGGGGGAACCCCTGACCGTGACGCGCGAGGCGGAAGGGGGGAACAAGGAGGTCATCGAGGTCGCCCCCCCCGTGCTCCTCACGATGACGAAGGGGGTTCACGAACCGCGCTACGCCTCCCTCCCCGGCATCATGAAGGCCCGAAAGAAGCCGCTCGAAACGGTCGATCTCGCCGCGCTGGGCCTCCCCGCAGAGGAAGTCGGCGAAAAGGGCGCCCGAATGACCGTGACGGGCTATACGCTGCCGCCGCCGCGAAAGGCAGGCAAGATCCTCGAGGGGGAACCGGAAGAGATGGCCGAGGAACTCGTCCGGCTGCTCCGCGAAGAAGCGAAGGTCATCTAACGGGGAGGAGATATCATGGGAAACCACGTTCTCGTCGTCAACGAATTCAAAGCAGGCACGAAGGAACAGAAGAAGGTCACCTTCGAGATGGTCGCCGCGGCCCGGAAACTCGCCGATGAACTCGGCGGCTCGGTTCACGTCGTCTGCCTCGGAAGCGGCCTCGACGGCGTCGGCGCCGATCTGGGCCCCTATGGGGCGGACAAGGTCGTGCTCATCGATCAACCCGAACTGGCCGACTACAACAACGAGGCCTACACCACGGCGATCGCCGAGGTCGTCAAGACCGTGGACCCGGCCGTGCTCCTCTGCGCGGCCAGCGCCACGGGGCGGGACTATGCCGGCCGTCTTGCCGCGCGGCTCGGCATCGGCCTGGCCATGGACTGCACCCAGCTCTCCCTGAAGGATGGGGATCTTTTCGTGCGGCGTCCCGTCTATGCGGGGAAGGCCTTCACCGACGTCCGCTTCAAGGGGGATTGCCGGCCCCACTTCGCCACGATCCGTCCCAACGTGCTTGGGGTCCCCGATCCCCAGGAAGGGAGAAGCGCCGAGATCACGAAGATGACCGTCGAGGTCCCCAAACCCCGCTTCACGGTGAAGGAGGTCGTGAAGAGCGCTTCCGACAAGCCGGATCTCACCGAGGCCGACCGGATCGTCTCCGGCGGGCGGGCCATGAAGTCGGCGGAAAACTTCAAGATCCTCGAGGAACTCGCGGACGTGATCGGTGCCACGGTTGGCGCCTCCCGTGCTGCGGTCGATGCCGGCTACGCCCCCCATTCGATGCAGGTCGGCCAGACCGGAAAGACCGTCAGTCCCTCCCTCTACATGGCCTTCGGCATCTCCGGCGCCATCCAGCACCTGGCCGGCATGCGGACCTCCAAGGTGATCGTCGCGGTCAACAAGGATCCGGAGGCCCCGATTTTCCAGCATGCCGACTACGGGATCGTCGCCGATCTCTTCGTGATGGTGCCCCTCCTGACCAAGGCGTTCAAGAAGCTTCTCGCCGAGGAGTGATCCTCCCCGAGCCCCCCCTCTCGATCCTTCCGATCGGTCTTCTCCGCGGGAAGGGGGGGGAGGACCTGGCGGGTGGTGAGCGCCCGAGCGTCCTCCCCGATCCAACCCCTGCTCCCCCTGAAGGGAGCCTGCGGACGCGAATCAGAACCCCGCCTGGACCTGTGCGGACTCGAATCAGAACCCCGCCTGGACCTGAAGGTAGAGGGCGTGCCCCTTCGTCCCTTCGGTGAAACTCAGTTCGTAGTTCGTCGTCGCATAGAGGAGGGCGCCCTTCACGTACCAGGTGAGCCCTGTCGTGACCCGGTGGGTCCACACCTGGGTTTCGTCCCGGAGGAGATCGTAGCGGACCCCCGGTTCGAGCGCGAAAGTATCGATGGGAAACGACTTGAGCGCCATCAGGTAGAGCCCTACCGGCGTGGTCTTCTCCGGGCCGTCGAGGACGACCATCCCCTCGGCGAAAGCGGTCCACCCATCCTGCTGGTAGGAGAACCCCGCATCGAGTTGCCGGTCGTAGGTCAGGGGACGGCTCGGATTCGCTTCTCCCTCCCCCTGCGTGTCCCCGCCCGTCGCACCGTCGTCCGTGGAGGGGGCTTGGGTCTCGTTCGTGGCCAGGAGGAAGTCGAGGTACGCGGCATGGAGGGTGATCCCTTGGGAGAGGGCGAGTTTCCCCCGCAGGTTGAGGAACTTGCCGTCGTCGTCCCCCAGTTCCTCGGAGAGATCGGATGGCGCGTCGAACCACCCTCCCTGGAGCGCGGCCTTCCCCCATCCGAGGTTTCGTTGCATCTCGATCGCCACACCCGTCAGCCGCTTCTGGGCGAGCGAGACGAGGAGCGCCCGGTTCACGAAAGGATGATCGGGCGCGGGGATGAGGTATTCGAGCGAGGAGAAGGTCTTGAACTTCCCGAAGCGCAGCGCAAGCCCTCGTACCGGCCGAATCTCGGCGAGGAGGTCGAGGAGTTGCATCGTCTCCTCGCGTTGCTCGATCTGAACGATCCCCCGCCCCCAGCGGGAATCGGTCACCGCTCCCTTGAGACGGGCCATCCCGATGTAGGTCCCCTGCGTATCGGGTTGATCGCCAGGGGCCGTAAAGGCGTATCCCGCCTGCATCCATCCGTTGAGGCGGATCACCGAATCCTCCGCCACCAGGAGGTCATAGGCCGCGGCCGTAAGGGGCAGCGCAAGGAACCAGATCCAACATCCGATCCATAGGATCCCTTTGAACCACGATCGCACGGCTTTCTCCTTCGCGTTCGATATCAGTGCCATTTCCGATGGGCTACCTCTCCTCCGATTCGCCTGCCTGCCCTCATGTCCCGCTCCAGATGGCGAAGAGGAGTTGTGCGGCGTAGTAGAGGGGAAGCCCCCAGAGCCGGTTGACGAAGGCGGAGGAGACGAAGCGGTCGCGGGCGACCGAGAGATCGGAGAGGAAGAATGCCACCGCCGCCACCACGACGATCGGTCTCCCCGAAGCGGCCACGCCCCCAGAAAGCACGACCATCGCGCCGATGACCACGATATAGGCGACCACGGGCACCCGGAGTCCGGCGGGCACCTGCGGAAGGAGCCAGCGGCCGACCGGTACGACGGCAAGTGCAACGGGGACGGCCGCAACGAGTACCCCGACCGGCGTGATCCCGCGACACAGAAAGGCTGCACAGAAGGCGATATGGGCAAGGAGGAAGGCGGTCAGCCCCGCCAGAAACTCCCGGCGGCCGGAGAAGATCAGGAAGAGATCCCCGAACCAGGAGAGGATGAGCGCCACGAGGAGCACCTGGCCGCAGCCGTTCAGGTGTGCCCCCGCCGCGATCGCGGTGGCGATGAACCCGAGGGAGGCCGCGGGCTTCGAGATCCAGATCCCCCATCGGATCCCCCGGTATTCGCAGATGAGGAGAACCACCACCCCGATCACCGTGAGCAGGATGAAAGGATGCATCCCAATCCCTCCCATGACACGGAACATGAACGGATCCTCCCGTTTCTCGTGAAACGCAACGGGAGAAGGAGAAGATACCACATCGACCCGGGGCGTGGAAAGCCTCCGAACGATCCGCATCGTGGGAGAGGTAGCGGCCAACTCGAATGATCCTTTCCCGAGGCGTTCCTTCTGTGCTAAGATGGCGTCCGTCATGGAAGCGTTTTTTCTGGAAGGCGTCGTCGAACGACTCATCGCATTGATCGATGCGTCCTATCCGATCGTCTGGATCGCGGATGACGATCGGGAGCGGATCGCGCCGATCGTCCAGGCCGCCGCGGGGGGGAGCCGGATCCTCGAGTTCCACGAGGGACTCGGCACGGTGGGGCCGAAGGGAGAAGTCCTCTCTGGCGGGGATCTTTCCGCCCTTCTCCAGGAGTTCGCCCGGGCCGATACCGTTGCCCCCACGCTCCTCCTCCTCTGGGGGATCGAGGCGAGCCTGAGGTTTCCGGAGAACCAGGCGCTCCTCCGCATGATCGGCCGCAAGATCCTCGAACGGCCGGGATACGATCTCACCGTGCTGATCGGGGGGGAGGACCCTCCCCTCCTAGAGGCACTACGCCCCTGGAGTGTCCGGCTCGACCTCCCCCCTTCGAGCGAGGGAGAGGTCTGCCGGTGGATCGCATCGTTCGCCGAGGCGCAGTCCATGGAGATCGAAGGGGAGGTCGTCGAAGAACTCGTCCGGTCGCTTGCCGGTTTCTCCCGTCTGGAGGTCGAGCGCTTCCTGCGGTTGACCTACCAGCGGGGGGGAACGATCGCCAGGGAGGATCTCCCCTTCCTCGAGGGAGAGAAGGTCGCACGGATCGAAGAGGAAGGCTTTCTCGTGCGCGTGGCGAATCCTCCCGATTTGTCGGCGATCGGAGGGATGCGTCTCCTCAAGACGTTCCTGCACCGGAAGGCCGTGCTCTTCCGGAACATCGAGGAAGCGGTCGCCTCGGGGATCGTTCCCCCTCGGGGCGTATTGATCGCGGGGATGCCGGGATGCGGAAAGAGCACGGTCGCGCAGGCCGTGGGGCCGCTCTTCCGCCTTCCCCTCTTTCGGCTCGATATCGAGGCGTTCCTCGATATCGCTCGCTCTCGTCCGGTCGAGCGGCTTTTCCGGATCATCGAGGCCGCGGCCCCCTGCGTGCTCTGGATCGATGAGATCGAGAGGCTCTTCCTCCCCCCGCCGGTGGGGGAAAGGGCTTCCTGCATCGCCCGATGGTTCCGTTTCCTCTCGGAGCCTTCGGTGCACCGTTTCGTCGTGGCCACGGTGAACGCACCGTGGGATCTTCCTGCCCATGGGTGGGACGATCGGTGCTTCGACGAGGCTTTCTTCATCGATTTGCCCCATGTCGAGGAACGCCGGAAGATCTTCGAGATCCACCTGCGCAAGCGTGGCCGTCTCCACCCCGATCTCGACCTCCTTTCCCTGGCCGAAGCGACCGAGGGCGTCAGCGGCGCCGGGATCGAGGCGCTCGTCACGGAGACGATCGAGCGCGCATTTCTGGAGGGGCGCCAGCGGATCGGAACGGAGGATCTCCACTTCACCCTGGCCCATTGCGCGGCGGCGCGGCACATGCCGGCCGTGGATGCGGAAGCCTTCCGGAAGCGCTGCCACGTGCGCCCCTTCCGGATCGCCGGGGATCCCGATCCCACGGAGATCCCTACGGGGAAGTGACGGGGGAGACTTCTCCCCAGACGATCCGTTCGATTCCGGGGATACCGGCGAGCAACGCGATCAGGCGATCGATCTGCGGGGTCTGCTCCGCGACCTGGTTGATCACCACGGTCACGGGCAGG
This sequence comes from uncultured bacterium, assembly GCA_964616915.1. GTDB lineage: Bacteria > Myxococcota_A > CAZTSL01 > CAZTSL01 > CAZTSL01 > CAZTSL01. The sequence continues at coordinate 1,555 of CAZTSL010000152.1, read as the reverse complement.
GACGTTCGGGCGAGGTACCCTTCCGGGTGACGCAGGCTCGCCACGATCATCTCCGGCGTCACCGGCGTCCCAAGGGGAAGATCGAGCCAGCGGGCCATCCGTTCCGCCCGGTGGACCTCGGCGGGCACGAGGGGGCGCCCGAGGACTTGGGCTCCGATGACGAGGATCACCCGCTGCGTGCGGCCTGGAAATACCGGTTCATGCGCCGCCGGAACCTTGAAGGGGCGGCGCGCGGCGCCGTCCGCCTCCACGAGGAGGACGAGGTCGCGGAATTTTGCCGCGAGTCGATCGACCCACGCCGCCGGGAGACCGACCGCCTTCTCCCCTTCGCGCCGCCACGCCACGGTGACGTGCCGATGCCTGGCGATCCCCTCCGCGACGCGGGCAGGCCGCTCCGGATCGGGGAACGCCTCCAGAAAGATCGTGGCGGGCGACTGCGCGGGTGAGGGGGGGTAGATCTTCGTCGTCGTCGTCGTGAGCACGGAATGGCCGCGGGTGCGGATCTCTTGGGCCAGACGAAACATCGTGCTCGTCTTCCCTCCGGCGCCGACGATCGAAACGACACCTGTGGCGGGTAGCGCGAGTGCCGCCCACCATCCCTCCCCTCCGGTCACCCTTCGTATCGTCCTGGTGCCATTCAAAAGTGGGTGGGCAGCTTGAATCGCTTCAAGCTGCCGGTGTGGAGATTTCGTTTCGTCAACGGTTCAGGGTGGGTGTGGCCGATGCCGGCACGACCGGGGAAGGGATCTCGGATGGATCGAGGGAAGAGGTCTTTGGGGGGATGTGGCGCTTGCGCCGCTCGACGATCGTGTGGGGGGCTTTCCGGCCCTTCAGTTTCCGGCCGAAGCTGGGGATTCCGCTCTTGTCGGGGTAGAGTTCGAGTTCCTCGAGCATCTCCACGCCCTCTCGGCTCGGTTTCACCGTGCCGAGCCCGAAGGGGAGGCCCTTCTCCCGGAGATGGTCGGACATCTCGATCTCCCAGGCTGCTTTTTCCTCCGGGAGTTTCGCCTCCGTCTTCCGGTGGTAGAGCACTGCCCCTTCCGGGTCGATCTCGGAAGCGTGGAGTTCTTCTCCCTTGCGCAGGACCGAGACGCGCCACATGAAGCGGGCGTTCTTGGGTCCCTGGACCACCTTGACGGTAAAGGAGGTGGGGGTGAGATCCGTGACGAGGAGATCCGCCCACTCTCCGTAGGGTTGTGTCACGACGACGGGGAGCGCGTTCTCGCTGGCCCACCGTTTCATCGTGGGGGAGAGTTCGATCGTGATCTCGCCATCGATGAGTTGTGCATGGCCCCAGTCCTCGACCGTGACCTTCGGTCCCTGGACCGCTGCGATCCGGCTGATGCGGATCTCCGTCTCACCCGGTTTGCCCGGCTTGGGGACTTCGTAGGTTTGCGTGCTGTAGTAGTAGCCGGCGTTCACGCTCCACCAGGCAGCGTTTGCCGTTCCGAGGCTCCCCTGGAGGGTGGCATGGGGAACGATGTCCTCCTCGCCATCCATGAGGTAACCCCGTTTCGCGTCGAGTTTCGTATCGATGTAGTCGCGAAGTTCCTGG
>CAZTSL010000151.1:0-10209 GCA_964616915.1 uncultured bacterium | reverse complement strand
ATGTTACAGCGTGAGGGTGTCATCTCGTTGCGCATCTCGTGGGTGATTGCCCGGGTAGTCCTCGTCAGGAGACTTGATTCTCCCGCGAATCTCCGTTACACTCTCCCTGCCCGGCCCGACACGGCTTTCGGTGAGGCCGAAGGGGATCTTTGCCGCCGGTGAAGGGAGAGAAGATGCGTCCTTACGACATCATCCGGAAGAAGCGGGATGGCGGGGAACTCTCGGAGGAAGAGATCCGCTTCTTCATCGAGGGGGTCACCCGTGATACGATCCCGGACTACCAGACGAGCGCGCTCCTCATGGCGATCTACTTCCGGGGGCTCTCCTCCGGGGAACTCGCCCTCCTCACCGATGCGATGAAAACCTCGGGGCGGGTTCTCGAGTTGCCGCGGGTCTCCGGCTTCAAGGTGGACAAACACAGTACCGGCGGCGTAGGGGACAAGATCTCTCTCCCCCTGGCGCCGCTCGTGGCCGCCGCCGGTGTTGCGGTACCGATGGTCTCGGGTCGGGGACTCGGGCACACCGGCGGCACCCTCGACAAGCTCGAGGCGATCCCCGGGTTTACCACCGATCTTCCCCTCGACCGCTTCGAGGAGATCATCGTGGAGGCGGGTTTCTCGATGATCGGACAGACGAAGGAACTCGCCCCCGCGGACCGGAAGCTCTACGCGCTCCGCGACGTGACCGCCACGGTGGAGAGCATCCCCCTGATCGCCGCGAGCATCATGAGCAAGAAGCTCGCGGAAGGGATCGACGGCCTCGTCCTCGACGTCAAGGTGGGGAGCGGCGCCTTCATGAAGCGCAAGGAGGACGCCAGAACCCTGGCCGAGACGATGGTCGGCATCGGAAGATCGATGGGGAAGCGGACCGTGGCCTTCCTCACATGCATGGATCAACCCCTTGGCGTGGCCGTGGGCAACGCCCTCGAAACCGAGGAAGCGATCGAAGTGTTGCGCGGCGGTGGCCCCCCCGACGTCCGGGAACTCACGCTCACCCTGGGCGCGCGGATGCTCACCCTTGCCGGGGCCGCCGACTCGGAGCCTGCAGCCCGACGGAAACTCGAAGCATGCCTGGCCGACGCTTCCGCGCTGGAACGCTTCCGCAAGATGGTCACCCTGCAAGGGGGGGATCCCGCGGTCGTGGAAGATCCCCGAAACGTCCTCCCGCAGGCCAGGCATGAACGGGAATATCCCGCCCGCAAAGAGGGATTCGTCCAGGCCATCGACACCGAGGCAATCGGGATCGCGGCCGCCCTTCTCGGCGCGGGACGGATGACGATGGAAGATCGGATCGATCCCGCGGTGGGGCTCCTCGTACACAAGAAGATCGGGGAACACGTACGTGCGGGGGAGCCGCTCGTCACGCTCCGGTACAACGACGAACGTCGGCTGGCGGCCGCGATCGAGCGGCTCGAGCAGGCCTACGTCTTTTCACCGGAGCCCCCTCCATCCATCCCCCTCGTTTTCGAGGTCATCGAAGGGTAGGGAAACCATGTCGGAACTCCAGAAGCGCATCGAACGTTCGAAGCGCAGTATCGAGGCTGCACTTCCAGGTCCGTTCCCCTTCACGGAAGCGCTGGCCTGTCTGCTTGGATCGGGGTTCTCCTCCTTCACGGAGGCGGTCGAGCCGGTGGCCGATATCCCCTATGGGGCGATCGAAGAATTTCCAAGCCCTTCGGTGGCCGGCCATGCGGGGCGCCTCCGGATCGGCCGGATCGGCGAGACCCCCGTGGTCGTGATGGCGGGGCGGATCCACTACTACGAAGGGTACCCCCTGGCCGAGGTGACCTACCCCGTGCGGGTGCTGGCCGCGCTCGGCATACGGGCACTCCTCCTCACGAATGCGGCGGGGGGGATCCGTGCTGGTTTTACGCCGGGGGACCTCATGGTCCTTACGGATCATCTCAATCTGATCGGGGCCAATCCCCTCCGCGGACCGGTGGTAGAGGGGCTCGAGCGTTTCATCGACATGAGCGCGGTCTATTCCCCCCGGATGCGGCAGGGGCTCGCCGAGGCTGGGCTCGATGCCCGGATTTCGCTCCAGCAGGGCGTTTACGCGGCCCTTCCCGGTCCTTCCTACGAGACCCCGGCGGAGATCCGGATGCTTCGGCTCCTTGGGGCGGATGCCGTGGGGATGTCCACGGTGCCGGAGGCGATCGTGGCGCGTCAGTGCGGGATCGAGATCGCCGGCCTCTCCTGCATCACGAACCTGGCCGCCGGGGTTTCTGCGACCCCCCTCTCCCACGAGGAGGTGATCGAGACGACGGCCCGCAGCGCCACCCGGATCACGGCCCTCCTCGAGGCTGCGGCCCCGAGGTTGGCCCCGGAGGTGGGATGAAGTCATCGGAACTTGCCGGGACGCTCCTTCGCGCCGCGATCGAGGCGCGCACCCATGCCCATGCGCCCTTCTCCCATTTCCGGGTGGGGGCGGCCCTTCGGACGCAAGGGGGGAAGATCTTTACCGGGTGCAACATCGAGAATGCCAGCTTCGGGCTTACGATCTGCGCGGAGCGGGTCGCCCTCTTCAAGGCGATCTCGGAGGGGGAAGGGGCATTCACCCATCTGGCCGTCGTGGCGGAGAGCCCATCGCCCTGCCCCCCCTGTGGGGCATGCCGACAGATCATCTGGGAATTCGCACCGGATGCGGTGATCCTTCTGGGTAACCTCAGGGGGGAGACGATCACCACTTCCCCTGCGGATCTCCTTCCCATTCCCTTCGATACGGACCAGTTGCCCCGGAACGGGTGAAGCGGACCTCCGGAATGGGGGAACACCCTCCCTCCGATGAACCCCTCACCTGAAAGTTCGCGATCTCATTCGTTGCTTTCCTTGCTCGATTCCGCTATAATACGCCCGCTCCTGGCAAGGGGGGAGCGAAAGAGCGCGGAAGAATCGTGGATATTGCTTCTCCCACCGGCTTGGAGGAGATGCAGGAGGGGTCGGATTCGTTGTCGCAAGGTTCATCGAGAGGTTCGACGAGGCGGGTCGGAGCGGGGGGGATTCGTTTCCCGATCGTGTCGCTCCTCCTCCTCTTTGCCGCCTGTGGCGGATCGGAAGGGACGCTGCTCGGCGCAGAGGGGTGTTCCGGGTGTCCGGAGATCGCGATCCCTGGGGATCTCGAACGTACCCTCCTCCCCGATGCCCTCGATGTCACGGTCGTAGGGCGCGTCACCGATGCGCAGGGGGCAGGGACGTGGCGACTCCGGAACGACGGCCTCCCGCTCGTCATGGAGGGGGGGATCCACCAGAGGGATGAAGGCTTTTCCCTCTCGCTTCCCGCATTGGCTGGAGAGAGCCTCCTCGAGATCTCCTTTGCCAACGATCGGGGCACCGCCCGCTTTTCGATCCGCCTCCTCCAGGAAAAAACACAACATCGGGATATCCGAGTCTTGTTGACGTGGGACAATCCCCTCTCCGATCTCGATCTCCATCTCCTGCGCCCCGGAGGAACGCTCGGAGGCGACGGCGATTGCTACTGGGGCACTTGCAGCCCCGCTTCAGCGGGGGGGGAGGCGAACCCGCCCGACTGGGGCGTCGCCGGGGACTCCCAGGACGACCCCACGAACGATCTCGAAGCGCACGAAGGCTTCGGCCCGGAGAGCATCGTACTCGACGGTGCGGAGCGAGGAGACTACCAGATCGTCGTGACGAACTTCGGGGATGCCCAGCAGGGCCCCTCCGGGGCCGACGTGACCGTGCTCCTCGAAGAGCGCACCGCCGGAACCTTTCACAGACGGATTCCCGCCGATCACGACGCCGTGGTACCCGTAGCGGTCGTCTCGTGGCCCGCCGCTACGGTTCGCGGCATCGAGGAAAGGGAGTGACAATGACCAGAGTTGCGATGACGACCCTTCTCGTGTCGGCGATGCTGGGCACGGGATGCGGCGTTCTCGACGAAGAGGTCTTCACCTCGGCCGATTCCACGATCGAGGCGACGTTCTCCTTTTCCCTCGACGGCACCGATCCCGATCGGCTCTCCGAGCGACAGGACTTCTCGATCCCGGATCAGTTGCGGGATGATCCCGATCTGGCCGACCAGATCGACCAGATCGAAGAGATCGAGACGATGACGATCGAAAGCGCGGTCTATACGATCACCCGCAACGACACGCGTTTCGGCGTACCCAGCCTCGAGTTCCTCGTCGTTCCATTCGGGGCCCCTGACGCTGACGAACCGATCCTGACGGCGGTTTCGCTTCCCCTTCCGCCGGAGGAGGTCGTCGAAGCGAACGCGCTCCTCTTCCTCGACACCACGATCCTTCCCCCGGAGGTGCTCGCGGCCGAACGTTTCTCCGCCTACATCCGGGGCACCATCCCCGAGGATCTCTCGATCGACGTCGAGGTCACCATTTCCTTTCGTATCACGCTCAAAGTCAAAGTAAAGGTTGTCTAGCTCCATGGAATCGAACGCTTTACCCCAGATGCTTCGCTCCAGAAACTGGCTCGTCTTTCTCGACATCCTGAGACGATGCCGCCAGGCCTCCCATTCCCGGAAGGATCTCGAAACGATGCTCGCGGAGAAGGAGGAGGAGATCGGAAACTGCCTGAAAGACGGCATCGCGCTCGATCTCCTCTACGAAAAGGAGGGGCGCTTCTACCTCACGGAACGGGGCGAGGAATTCTTCACCCCCCGTCACCACGAAGTCTACAATGCCCCTCTTCTGCGCAAACTGATCCTCGCCACTCCCGGGATCCGCGCTCTGGAGAAGTACGTCCAGAAGGAGGGTTCCTCGCTCGAAGAGATCGGAAAGCCCGACATTCAGAGCTTCCTGCGAGCGCAGGGAGGGTTTTCCGAGGCCGAAGCGAAGCGCATCGCCTCCGCGATGCTCGAATGGATCAAGCGGGCCCTCTCCCTCCCCGAGCCCGAAAAGACGCTCGCCGCGCACGAAATCCCGAAGTACGTCGTCCCCTCCGGCACGGCGGCTCCCACGGAATCGAGCCGGAAGCGCCCCCCCCTCGAACCGCCCGAAGAGGGGGACGAGGGCGCCAAACCGGTGAAGAAGAAGAGGGCCGCCCCCGAGAAGAAGCGCCCGAAGAAAGCCACCGCCACCCCGAAGAAGAGCACGAAGAAGGCGAGCACGAGCGAAAAGAAACCCCGAAGGCGGACAGCGAAGGAAGAAGAACCGAAGGAGAAACGCAAGTACCTCGAGGAATACGATCTACCCCTCGTGGGCGAACTCGATCGAATCGCTCTCATCGTCTTCGCGATCGCCGACGACCGGATCACCACGCCCCTTCTGGCCCGAAGCCTCAAGGTCAAGAAGGAAGAGGTGGCCCGCTACATCCAGGAGGCGATCCGCCTCGGGCTCGTGAGGAAAGAGAACGCCCGTCACCTCCTTTCCGAAACGGGGAAAGCCTTCGTGGCGGCCGATCCCAAGGAACGTGCCGCAATCCTGAGCCAGGCCTTCGAGCAGACGAAGCTCTTTCAGCTCTACCAGCACTTCGTCGAGCAGGAACTCTCTGCCCAGAGGGAAAGATTCGATCCCGACGACAGCGAGGCCACGGCCCGGCAACTCGAGCTGCTCAAGACCTTCCTCGACCGCTTCTGCGCTTTCGAGACGCCGGAGAGCCGGGATCGCTATCTCGTTCCGATCCTCCAGATGATGCAGTCGTGGATTGCCCTGCGAAACGGCGAGATCGATCTCACGAATCCCTTCCAGATCGTTCACCGGCCGATCGAGGAACTCGGGTTTTCCAGGGCAGCGGTGAAGTTTCTCCACGAGCAGGACGTCAGGACCTCGGAGGATCTCGAGAAGTTCGACCTTCAGGAGTTCCTCTCCAAACCGGAGATCGATGTCCAGGTGATCGTGGAGATCTCCAAGGTACGGGGGGAATTGCTGCGCAACCGTCTGGCCCGGATCGGTCACCACCAGGAGCAGAAGGGATGACGGTACGGGAAGGGGTACGAAGGAACCGTGGGTCTCTCCTCCTTATTGGGCTCTTCCTCTTGGGAGGATGTTTCACCAATGACGACACGGATCTCCTCTTCGGAAACCTGATCGGGCAGGCGAGTTTTTCCCCCGAGGAGGTGAGCGGTCTGCCCCTCAGCGGCGAGACGGCGGCTTCGGTAGGGAGTGGCGGGTCGGTCACCGGTGGGACGAGTGCGCGCTCTGCCCCTTCGGCCGGCGAGGAGAGTACCCGATCGACGGGGGGGGAAGAAACCTCTCCATCCGCGGAGAGCGCAATGACAGGGGGGGAGAGCGCGCTCTCCAGCGAGGCGGGCACCGAAGGGAGTCCAGCGTCCTCCGGTGTCTCTTCGGCACGCTCCCCGGACACAGGGACCGGAGATGGGGAGGGGAGCCCCGCCACCGGCGGCGGTACAGGGATGGGGGCGGAAACGAGTACGCCCCCCCAAGGAAACGCATCCCCAGAGATGGGGACGAACGTTCACCGGCACTGACGCTCCCCCCGGATCGGAAACGAACGATGCGTCCTCCCCCGCCATCCCCCCCAGAGGATCTCGAAGAGCGCACGCTCCGTGAGGAGATCCACCGCCTCCGTGAGGAGAATCGCCGCCTTCAGGCCCGAAACGACCGCCTCAGCGGGCTTCTTGCCATCTCCAAGTTCTGGAGCGCGGAGAAGGACTTCAACATCCTCCTTTCGATGATCACGCAGGAGACGTGTCGGGTGCTCGGGGCGGATCGCGGCTCGATCTTCCTCCTCGATCCGGAACGCAGGGTGCTCTGGTCGACGGTCTCGAAGGATCTCGATCGGGTGATCGAGTTCGACGCGGGAAAGGGGATCGCCGGCTACGTCGTGCAGAGCGGCAAGGTGTACCGCAGCGACGATGTCTACCAGGATCCCCGTTTCAACCGGGAGATCGATCAGGAGACGGGATACCGCACGCGCAACATGATCTGCGCGCCCCTCCGGACGATGAAGGGGGCGATGCTGGGAACCTTCCAGGTCCTCAACAAGGGGACGGGCAACTTCACCGCCGAGGATGAGGAGATCTTCCTCGCCCTTTCGGCCCAGGCGGCCGTGGCGATCGAAAACGCGATGTTCTATCGGGAACTGACGAGTACCCGGGACCGCCTCACGCGCGAGTTGCGCGCCCGCTTCGGTTTCCAGGAGATCGTGGGCGCTTCCCCGCTCATGCAGGACCTCCTCTCGATGGCCCGACGGGTCTGCGATTCCTCGGTGAACATCCTGATCACCGGGGAATCGGGCACGGGCAAGGATCTGCTCGCCCGCACGATCCACCACAACAGCAACCGCGCGCAACACCCCTACATTCCGATCAACTGTGCCGCCCTACCCGAAACGTTGCTCGAGGCGGAACTCTTCGGCATCGAACGGGGGGTGGCCACCGGTGTCGATCGCCGGGAGGGGAAGCTCGAACTCGCCCATCGCGGAACGCTCTTCCTCGACGAAATCGGGGATATGAGTCTGGCCGTGCAGGCCAAGGTGCTGCGTGTCCTCCAGGACCGGGAAGTGACACGGGTCGGTGGGAAGAGCCCCCTTACCGTCGATGTGCGGATCATCGCGGCCACGAACCGTGATCTCGAGGCGGAGATCGCGGCGGGCAGATTTCGCCGGGACCTCTACTACCGGCTCAACGTCGTCCACCTCCACATCCCTCCGCTGCGCCGGCGCCCCGAGGACATTCCAATCCTCATCGACCGGATCTATCGCCGGGTGTGTAAACGGGAGAAGAAGTCGCTTCGCGGTTTCACCGCCAAGGCGCGGGAGGCGCTCTGCCACCATCCCTGGCCCGGCAACGTGCGCGAACTCGAGAACGAGATCGAGCGCGCCGTGGCCCTGGCCGATCCCAACGGCTTCATCGACGTTGGAGATCTTTCGTTCCTCGCTCCTCCCCGCTCCAACCGGCACCACCACGCCGGTTCCCTTCCCGAGGTCGTGGAGGGGGTGGAACGGGAGATGATCCGGGAGGCCCTGGTGAAAACGAAGGGGAACAAGAGCCAGGCGGCCCGCCTTCTCGGCATCTCCCGCGAGGGGCTGCGCAAGAAGATGAAGCGCCTGGCCATCGAAGGATGAGGCGAACCTCAGCGCCCCTCCCCCGTGAAGAAGAAGCCCAACTTCCTTCGCACGTCCGCCGGGAGTTCAGGGAGCGACGAGCGCGGAATCAGGAAGGTCGAAAGATCGAGCAGATCGGTGAAGATCTTGTGCTTCTCCGCCGTTTCCTTGAGATAGTGATGCCCGGAGGAGCCCCCCGTTCCGATCTTCGTGCCGATCATCCGATGCACCATGAGCGCGTGGCGGTAACGCCAGGTGGTGAGCTGTTCGTCGATATCGATGACGGTGGTGAGCAAGCGAAAGGGGAGGTGGAGGATCGGCTGATCCCGGTAGAGATGAATGAAGAGCGCCGCGAGCGTCGCCCTGTAGGAGAGGCGCCGTCGTCCCTGTTTCACGAGTTCCTCGTGCTTCCCTTCGTCGAAGAGGGCGGCGAAGTTCTCCTCCGTGCGGGCGAACTCGGAAAGCTGGGTGATCCGCTCCTCCTCCGAGAGATGGGGATGCTGCTCGATCGTGCGGCGGTCCGCCTCGAGCATCCGAGAAACGGCTTGCCGGTACCGCTCCATGAAGTTGAACCCCTCGAGATCGAGAAAGGGGGTTCGTTCGAGCCACCGTTCGAGCGTCTCGAAAAGAGAAGGTTCCCTTTCGGCCGCCTCGAGGCGCCGTCGATCCTCGGGTTTCAGGGTCGCGGCGTAACTTCCGCTGTGGAAGTTCGTCCGCATCTGCGGTTCGAGCCCCAACCGGTTCTCGATCAAGCGGAACTGCACGCTCTGGAACCCGGAAGCGGGGAGGAGAAAATCACGGAAGTCGAGAAAATCGAGGGGCGTCATCGTCTCGAGCACGTCGAGTTGCCCCACGATCAGCTTCTGGATCGCCACGATCCGTCCCAACCGCGCCACTGCGATCCCCACATCCGACTCATCGACGTAGTCGCGGCCGAGGAGTTCGATCACGGAGGTGAGTTCGTGCAGGATCTGCTTGAACCACAGCTCATAGGCCTGATGGACGACGATGAAGAGCATCTCGTCGTGGGCCGGTCTGCCGTACGCCTCGCTCTTGGGATGCTGGGCGGAAAGGATCTCTTCGAGGGCGAGGTAGTCTGCGTAATAGATCGGGGGATAGGGTTTTTCCATGGTTCGGTCTCCAGATCTCGCTACGGTGCTGGGGGAAGATCGTCATTGCAGGTCCCATCCTCCCCTCAACCGCCGCAGGTTGAAAGCTGCCGTTTCTCCGGGGGGTCACCGGCAAACTCGCCGGGTGGAAGGAAACGGCGAACCTGCTCCCTGCTGGGAAGCGCGTCGAGCAACTCGCCGATCGTCCGACCGAGGAGGGGGTGGCGAAGGTCGGCGGCGATCTCCGCGAGCGGAACGAGGACGAAGCGGCGAAGGTGCATCCGTGGGTGGGGAACCTCGAGCGTGGGGCTCGAAGAGCGCCGGTCGCCGTAGAGGAGGAGATCGAGGTCGAGCGTCCGCGGCCCCTTGGGGATCCGCCGGTCTCGCCCGAAGAGGGCCTCGATCCGTTGCAGTTCGTCGAGGAGCGCATGAGGATCGAGCCGGGTGACGATCTCCACCACGGCATTGAGGAACCATGGCTGATCCCGGAAATCGACCGGTTCCGTCTCGTAGAAGGAGGAGACGCGAACGACCGAGATCCCCTCCGTGGCGTCGAGATGCGTGATCGCTTCGGTGCAGAGGGCGAGCCGGTCGCCGAGGTTCGATCCGATCGAGAGGTAGGCGAGCTGCGGCGACGTTTCACCGGGCATCATGGCGTGGCGCCTCTTGCGGTGGCTTCGGGTGACACGTAGAGGTGGCCTTCGTAGATCACCTCTGCGGGGCCTTCGAGGAAGAGATCGTGGAGGGTATCCCCCCTTGCCGTGAAGGAGACCCGTAGCGTTCCGCCTGGCATCCGCACCGTGACGGGCGGTTTCGTCATCCCGCGGGCAAACCCCACGAGGGCGGCGGCGATCGCCCCGGTGCCGCAGGCCAGGGTTTCCCCCTCGACCCCTCGTTCGTAGGTGCGTACCGCAAGCGTCTTCCCCGGGAGGGGCGCAACGAAATCGACATTCGTCCCCTCGGGGTGGAAGCGTTCATGATACCGGATCGCGCGACCCACCCTGGCGGGATCGACCTCCTCCACGTCCTTCACGAAGAGGATGGCGTGGGGAACGCCCGTGACGATTGGATGGATGGGGAGGATTTCTCCTTCGACGAGAAGATGCTCCTCCGGGGCGGGGGGG
>CAZTSL010000150.1:0-10444 GCA_964616915.1 uncultured bacterium | reverse complement strand
ATGAAAGGGTCTTCGTAGTTTACGGTGATCTCATCCTCGAGGAAGCCGGAATATCGCCTGGCGAACGCTTCGATCGAGGCATTGACGTGGTTGAAGAGTGACCGCTTGATCTCCGCGATACTCCCGTATGGATCGACGCAGGAGAAGTCCCAGGTCAGGATGAAGTAGCGGCTGTGCAGGGGGGTGGGTTCCTTCCCGATCGCAAGCTGCCCGAAGAGATCCCCGAACTCCCCAGCGCGCGCCACGTCGTAGTAGTTCTCCAGCATCGATAGGAGCAGGCTCTTGCCGAAGCGCCGTGGCCGCAGGAAGAGCAGCGTCTCTCCCGCAGCCTCGATTTGACGGATTTTCTCCGTACGATCGACGTAGAAGTACCCCTCCCGGATGATTCTTTGGAAGTCGCACAGGCCGTATGGAAACTTCACGACACCCCTCCTTTTCCCGGCGTCCCTCCTCCAGGGAAACGACCCCCCATTTTTTTCGTTCTGCCCCCCTGTTTGAATATACCACGCACCTCCCGGAGAGGAAAACGGCCTGGAAACGAGCGTCTCCCACTCGCTGATCGAGCTGCTGGGGAGTAAGAGCCCGAAACCCATATAGAGCCTTCGAGCATCGTTGATCACAGCCTTGAAGTGAGTGGGATGGGTTCACGGGAGGGACTGCGATCCTTCCGGGAGGGAGAGGCGCCGCTGCAACTGGTCCTCGAAGAGGGAGGGGGGATCGAGCATCGCTCCCCGGTTTTCCCCCTCCACGTAGTCGGCCGGCGCGGTCCCGGCAGAGCGAGGAGGCCCCAGCAGGGTGACGACCGCCATGTCGGTCGTCCCGATGACATAGCCCCATCCGTACTGCCAGGAGAGGATCTCCCCCCCGCCGCTCGTGTTCCAATAGACGCTCTGCGTGACGGTATGCCCGGCCCCCGAACTTGCGCCGTCCCGGTTCCCGCCGTACCACCCATCCTCGAGGTGACAGCGATCGACGAGGTTGGCCATCGCCAGGGAATGGTGATACTCGTTGTAGGCGGGGGTTCCGACCGGATCGGAGATCGAGGCGAAGGTTCGACTCCCCGCACTCGAACAGCGCAGAAAGACGCACCCCGTGGTCCCGAAGTCCCAGTTCTGGATGAAGTTGTGGCGACCGTCGCGCCCCACGGAATCGCGAACGAGGATCTCGTTGCTCTTGGAGATCTCGTAGAGGTAGCCACATCCCCCGCCCCCCCGGTTCTGGGCCTTCTCCATCACGCAGTCGGCCACGGTGACCCGCTTCGAGGCGAGCACCCGGATCCCCCCCGACTGGAGGTGATACCCCTGGGCGGCGGGGTCGGGAGCGGGGAAGGAGGCCACGTCGCGCACCCACCCATCCTTGACCCCGATGAGGTCGATGACGTGGACGCGAAGCTCGCTCCAGGCGTCCTCCCATCCGACCGCGTTGGCCACGCCCAGCGATTCGATGCCGACCTCGGAGAGATAACCCGTCTCCTTGCGGATGCTGGCGAAATCCCGGGTCTTGGCCGGGTAGCGGAGGGGAACGTCGAGGAAGACGCGATGGGGCGTGCTCACCAGGTCGAGCCCCACGACCCTTCTCCGGAAGAAGGGGCGCCAGGTGCCGTTGAAAGCCTGCCAGCTCAGGCTCATGCCGTGTTCCTCGACGAAGTCGTCGGTGATCACCCACCCCACGGCGATATCGTCACCCACGGCAAGGGAGGTGGCATCCGCCACCTCGACGAAGGAGGCCCGCTCGATCCCGTCCTCGACGAGGAGGAGGTCGGGTCCCTCCTCGACGTCCCCCTGAAAGGTGATGTGGCTCTTCCCCGTCATGCCGGCAAAGCGCGTGAAGGAGAGCCGGGATGCCTGGGGACCCTCGCCCCGCAACACGACCCCATCGTGGCGGATCAGGAGGGTACCCTCGAAGTGGTAACGCCCCGCAGGGAAAAAGACGATTCCCCCACCGGCCGCACTCGCCGCGTCGATCGCACGCTGCACCGCTTCCGTGGAATCGAGGACGCCACTTGGATCCGCGCCGGCTTCGACGACATCGAAACGCGCACCCGGCGGATCCTCCGGCAAGGGGATCTCACTGTTGTGATACCCCGCATAGGAGAAGTCGTGGAGGAAACGCCCCCGCGCATCCTCGAAGTCGGGGGTCCACCCCTCCGGATAGAGGGCACTGCGCCACGTCTCCTGGGGCGGACACCCTCCGGGTCCCAGCAGGAGTCCCCCCCCCATGTACAGGAGCGTCATGATCGCCATCCCGAAGTCTTGCCGCTTCATCGTCTCTCCCCTGAGCTTTCCCCTTCCCCCTCCAGCGGAAGGGGTCGTGTCCATCTATCCCGAGGATGCGGGAAGGAGCGGAACCACTTCGAGGAGTTGGAGGAGTCGATCCTTCGTGGGGGAAAAGAGCCGGGCGTACTGTTCGATCGCCGTGCCCCCCATGGTGACGTGACAGCGGGTATCGAGTTCCTGCTGCGTCCGTTTCACCGCGCCCGAGATCCAGCGTTCCTCCTGCTGGAGCGTCGCCTCGATCGCGTCGATGAGGTTCCCCCGGGCGGCCAGCGTGAGGCGGCCATCGATCGCGGCGGCGTTCTGACGCAGGAAGTGCGTCAGAATTTGCAGATACCCCGCAATCATCCCTCTGCGGGTGTTGTCCCGGAAGTGGGCATAGGTGATGTCGAGCACCGCGCTCTTGCACGCCTCCTGACGCGGGGCGTAGGAACTCATCCGAAGGAGGCGCTGGATCGTATCCTTGAAGGTCGGTTTCGGCAATCGCCCAACCGCTCGGTAGTTCGCCAGGCCGGCGAGGTGATCGAAGAAACGGACCTCCTGCATCAGTTCGAGGATCGTCCGGTCGAAACGGTCCGTGACCGAGGTGAGGATCCTCTTTCGCTCGGCCCCCTTCGTTGCAAGGGCGCGATCCAGATCCCGTAGAGGAGGAAGGATCTCCGTGTCGATGAGAGTATGAAGTTTCTCCTCCTGCTTGCCGAGGATTCCCTTTACCTCCTCGAACTCGGGAAGGAGTCGATCGGTGAACTTCCCCTCCCCCTTCCCCTGGGTGACGACCTGTTTCGTGAGGAGCACGAGATCGAAGTAGAGCGTGGGAACCGGTGTTTCCGGAGGAGGAGGCGCGGCCTGGGCCTCCTCCATGGAGATGGGGGAGGAGAGGAGCGCAAGGAGCAGGAGCAAAAGCACGATTCTCGGTGTCCAGTTCATGTGGCTTCCTCGGAGATCCCCTGCGCCCCCATGAGGGGGTGACCGTGTAGATCCCCCCACGGATCAGAGATTTCTGGCGATCTCGATCACTTCGTCTGCGGTACGCCGATCCTTGAGTTCGGCCTCCTCATGGATGTAGCGGATGATCCCCTCCTTGTCGATCCCGAAGATCGCGCGACCGTTGATCCCCTTGCCTTCGAGGTAGACACCATACTTCTTGGCGACCTCGTTGTTCATGTCGGCGAGCAGGGGGATGTCGGTGAGACCGAGTTCCTTGGCCCAGGCCTTGTGCGAGAAGACGGAGTCCCGGCTGATCCCCAGGAGTTGGACATCCTCGGGGAACGCATCGATCCGCTTCTGGTAGTCGGGGAGCTGGACGCTACAGACCGGACTGAAGTCGAGGGGGTAGAAGATGAGGAGCACCTTCTTCGTCCCCCGGAACTCGGAGAGGGAGATCTCCCGGTCGAGGTTGGAAGGAAGAGTGAAATCGGGAGCAGGATCCCCTACTTTGAGCGTGGTTGCCATCGTTTGCATCTCCTTTCGTACAGGGGAAAAGGATGAGATTCCTTCCCCCTGGTTCACGGTATTTCGGATCGAAAGTTCCACCAATCCCCCGTCGCGTTCGAGGGAGCACGACAGGAGCCGGAGTTCCTCACGCCTGCGCCCCCCGCAGGAGGCCGCGCAGCCGGGAGAGATTCTCCTTGAAGCCGGGACGCCCGTCTTCGAGAGGCGGCGTCTCGAGGACCGCCGGAATCCCGGTGAAAGCGGGATCGTTGACGAATCGCTCGAAGAAGTCGATGCCGAGGTGACCCTCACCGATGTTCTCGTGTCGATCGACCCGGCAGCCGAGCGGCTTCTTCGAATCGTTCAAGTGGATCGCGCGCAACCGTTTCACCCCGATCAGGGTGTCGAAGCGCGCGAAGGTCTCATCGTAGCCGCTCGGGGTATGGATCGGAAGCTCCGCCGCAAAGGCGTGGCAAGTGTCGAAGCAGATGCCGGTGCGGTCGGCCTCTTCGATCCCTTCGAGCATCGTGGCGAGTTCCTCGAAGGTTCGCCCGAGCACCGTTCCCTGTCCCGCAGTGTTCTCGAGGAGGATCGCCACGGGGAGCCCACGGGTTTCGGCGTGGACACGGTTGACCGCGGCCACGACCCGGGCGATGCCCGCCTCCGTCCCGGAACCGACATGGGCGCCGGGGTGAACGACGAGGAGGGGAATCCCGAGCTGGGCGCAGCGCTGGGTCTCATCGATCAGGGCCGCGATCGATTTCTCGTAGAGTTCGTCATCGGGAGAGGCGAGGTTGATGAGGTAGGCGGCATGAGCCATCACCGCTCCCGGCGCGATCGGACTCTCCGAGAGCGCCTTCTGGAAGCGAGCGATCTCCTTCGGATCGAGGGCCTTGCTCTTCCAGCGGTTGCTGTTCTTCGTGAAGATCTGGAGACTTTCGCAGGAATCCTCGACCGCGCGTTCGATCGCCTTGTATGGGCCCCCTGCGGCCGACTCGTGTGCACCCAGGATCATCGTTCTCCTCGTTTCTGCATTGGAAGTCCGCCCATGCGCCCAGGGGAACCTCTTTCCCCACCGTAGGACGCAATGGCGTCGTGTGGCCGACGACTTCAATGGAATTCGATCTCCGGCATCCAGAGCCAGACGCGGGGCGTCTGGAGGGCTTCGAGGCGTGCGAGATCCCGCTCCAGGGCGCCGGCGCGCCATGCCTCGTAGAACGCCCGTGCCTCCGCCAGCGAAAATTCCCCGGAGAAGAGCTGTTCGAGAAGCCCTTTCCGTTTCGGATAGAGGACGAAGGAGACCTCGGCATCCTTCGGGATTCCGGCCTTTTCCCGGGCAATGGCGATCGCGGTGTCGAGATCGCCGATCGCATCGACGAGACCCTTCTCCTTTGCGTCCTTTCCGCTCCAGATCCGGCCTTTGGCGATCGTTTCGACCCTTTCGACGGGGAGGTTTCGTCCCTGAGCGACCTTTCCGACGAAGTCGGCGTAGATCGCCCCCATCCATGCCTTGACGATCTCGCGTTGCTGAGGGGACCAGGAGGCGTAGGGACTCCAGATGTCGGCGTTCTTGCCGAAGGAGACGGAGGTATCGATGTTCGTGCCGAGCCATTCGTAGAGGCCCTTGAGGTTGAACTTCATCCCAACGACGCCGATCGAGCCGGTGATCGTGGTCGGTTGTGCCACGATGGCGTCGGCGGCCATCGAGATCCAGTAGCCGCCGGAGCCGGCCACGCTCGACATGCTCACCACGACCGGTTTCCCGCGGGCCTTGGCGTTTTCGATCTCCCGCCAGATGAGATCGGAGCCGACCGCCGATCCGCCGGGGCTGTTGACGCGGAAGACGATCGCCTTGACCCTATCGTCCCTGGCGGCGTCCCGGATCGCTTGGGCGATCACCGGTCCCAGGATCTGGCTGCCGGCGAAGAGATCGCTCTGGGAGGAGGCCACGATCGGCCCCTCCCCGAAGACGACGGCGATCCGGGTCTCCGGGTTGCCCAGCTTCGGGAGGAGATGGACGTTGCGGTAGCGCTGGAGCGCAAGGCCCTGGTAGCGCTTCGTGCCGGCGGCCTTGCGCAGCGCCTCCTCGAGTTCATCGAGATAGCCGAGCGAATCGACCCAATGCTCCTCGAGGAGCGTCTGGGCGGTCATCATCCCCCGGTCGAGGTCTCCACGGGCACGCTCCCGATCAATACCCCGTCGGGTGGCCACGTCCTCTACGAAACGCTCGTAGATGTCGGCGAGGAGATCGGAGAGCGCCTCGCGGTAGTAGCGGCTCATCTCCCGGCGGTCGAAGGGTTCCCCCGCACTCTTGTACTCCTTGAACATGAGGACGTTCGGCTCGATCCGGAGTTTCTCGAGCGAGCCGCGGAAGAAGGTGACGGCCGCCTCGATGCCGTTGAGGAGTCCGCCGCTCTCCGGGTTCATCCAGATCTCGTCCGCGGCGGTGGCCAGCTCGTATTCGGCCTCCTGGAAGATATCGCCGGCGAGGAAGGCATGGACCGGTTTGCCCGAGGCCCGGAACTTCTTCACGATATCCCGGAGTTCTTCGATCGCGCCCCATCCCGCCCCGAAGGGTTCGATGACGAGTTTCACTCCCGCGACCCGTTCGTCCTTGGCCGCCGATTCCAGGGTTTTCCGGATTTCCCAGAGGGAGAGGCTCCCGCTGCGAATCAGCTCCGCCAGGGGGTTCGTGGGAGGACCTTCGGCAAGTTCGCCGGCCACCCGGAGTTCGAGTATCGTGCCCCTCTCGAGTGTGGGTGGCCCCGGAAGGAGCATCTTGAAGACGATTCCCCCGAAGACGAGAAGGACGACCGCAAGGCCCAGACAACCCCAGCAGCCTTTCCTGCTTCGCTTCTCTCCATAGCCCATCCCTGTCTCCTTGTCCATGACGACGAGCGCTTCCCTGTCCGCTCGCCACGATTGGTTACCAGTTTTGACATGCCACCGCCCACTTGTCAAGTTTCCCGGAGATTTCGGCCAGGGCCCCGGCACTCTCGCAGCATCCCGCTCATGATCCCTTCTCCCTCGGGCGGGTTTCAGATCCACGGGTCCGTTGGGGGGGCCTCATGTCGCTCTCATGGAGGGGAGGGGCGGATCTCTCTCTGGAAACGCTACCCGGGGCCTGGCCGGAGCCGGGCATTCGAACTTGACAGCGGCGCAGACACCATGCTACTTCGAGTGGCCCGATGAAAGATGAAAAAACTTCATCCTTGGAAAAAACTTCCCTCTTGGGTTCTAGATGACGACGGGAAGGAAGATGCCGAAGATGGTCGGAAAGAGACTTCTGATCGCAGATCCTGACGAGAAGAACCGGCAGACGCTGGCGGTGCTGCTGGCGCGCTGGGGATATCAGACGGAAATCGTGGAAACTTCAGAGGATTGTCTTGCGGTGATTCCCCGCTTCGAACCGTCGATCGTGATGATCGACATGGCGATCCCAACGACCGGGGGATTGGAACTCGTGCGCTCCCTTCGGGGGGAGCACCCCGGGATCTATTGCATCCTCCTTGCCACCCGTCCCGCCCTCGAGCCGGCCCTCGAGGCGATCAAGGCGGGAGCGTTCGATTATCTCGACAAACCGATCGATCCGCTCCGCCTGCGGATCGTGCTCGAGAAGATCTCGGACAAGATCGGCATCCAGGCGGAAGTTCGGCAGTTGCGTCACAAACTCAAGGAGTACGGTGCCTTCGAGGGGTTCAACGGCAACACCCCGGTGATGCAGGAGATGTTTCATCTGATCGAACAGGTGGCCCCCTCCACGGCTTCGGTGTTGATCTCGGGGCCGAGTGGGACGGGGAAGGAACTGGTGGCCAGGGCGATCCACAACCTGAGTCCGCGCAAACGGGAACCCTACGTGGCGATCAACTGCTCCGCGATCCCGGCCACCCTGCTCGAAAGCGAACTCTTCGGCCACGAGAAGGGGGCCTTTACCGGTGCGATCGCCAGAAAGGCGGGATGTTTCGAACAGGCCCACGGGGGCACGCTCTTTCTCGACGAGATCACGGAGATGCCGATCGAACTCCAGTCGAAGTTCCTCCGTGTCCTCGAGGAGCGCAAATTCCGGCGTCTGGGGGGCAAGGAGGAGATTGCGGTCGATGTCCGGGTGATCGCCGCATCCAACCGGAACTTCCAGGAGGCGATCCGGCAACGTCGGCTGCGGGAGGATCTCTACTACCGCCTGAACGTCTTTCACATCGAAACGCCCCCCCTCTCGGAGCGGGCCGATGACATCCCCCTGATCGCCCGGACGTTCATCGACCGTTTCAACAAGACGAACCACAAGAACATCCGGGGGATCGATCCGCACGCCGAGATCCTCCTCAAGTCGTACGCGTGGCCCGGCAACGTCCGGGAACTCAAGAACACGATCGAGCGGGCGGTGATCGTCTGTGACGGCGATACGATCACGGTCGAGCATCTCCCCCCCCACATCACGGCCACACCCCCTCGCATTGTTGGCTCCCTCCCCCCCCAGAGCGAGGGGGAACAGACGCTGGCCATTCCGATCGGCATGCCGCTGGCGCTCGTGGAGCGGATCATGATCGAGAAGACGCTCGAAGCCCACGGGGGCAACAAGACGAAAACGGCGAAGACCCTGGGGATCAGCCTGAAGACGATCCACAACAAGCTCCACCGCTATCGCCATTCCCCCCCGCTCACCCGCGTTTCGAAATCTTCTCCCTCCGCCTCCTCCTCCTCCTGAGTCCCTCGAAGCCGCAAGCGGGCCGAAGGGTGGCGGGGAAGACTATGGAAAGCGCTTCCGGTAGGCCGCGCCTGCGGCTACGTAGTGCGCGGCCCCGTAGCGGATCTTCTCGATGTCGTGCGTCGTGGCTTGGCGGACGATTCTTCCGGGGGTTCCCACGACGACGGAGTTCGGCGGAACGATCCGTCCCTCCGGGATGAGGGTTCCCGCCCCGATCAGGGTATTGGAGCCGATCCGCGATCCATTCATCAGGATGGCGCCCATCCCGACGAGGACGTCGTCTTCGATCCGGGTGCCATGGAGGATCGCCCGGTGCCCCACGGTCACGTTCTCCCCCACGATGCAGGGGTAGCCCCGGTCGGCGTGGATCACCGTGTTGTCCTGGATGTTCGAGCGCCGTCCGATCCGGATCGCTTCGCAGTCTCCCCGGATCGTCACGCCGAACCAGATGCTCGCCTCCGCCGCGATCTGTACGTCCCCGACCAGTACCGCTCCCGGCGCGATGAAGGCAGTCTCGTCAATCCGGGTGAGGTCGTCGGCGAGTCGGAACGATTCCTTCAAGGTCTTCCTCCTTTCTCTGCGTCTCTTCGTCGGGGTCGGCCATCGTCTCGATCCGTTCGAGGTAGGCCGCGGCTTCGGGGTGGTCTGGTCTTGCCGCCAGGACGGCCTGGAATGCCTCCCGGGCCTTCTCTCGCTCTCCCGCGGCGAGATAGGCGGCGCCGAGGTTGAAATATGCCTCCCAGACCCCGGGGGTCTCCCGGACGATCCCTTCGAGGATCTCGATCCCCCGGTTCAGGGCCCCCGAGCGCAACACCGCCGTGGCGAGGTTGATCCGCGGGGAAGGATCGTCGAGCCCGAGGGCCACGGCCCGTTCGAACCACGCGCGGGCTACTTCGAGTCGCCCCGCGGCCATCGCCAGGAGACCGACCCGGTTGAAGGCGGCCGCGTACCGGTGCAGACTCGATACCGTATGGGGATCGTGGGGGAGTGTGGCAAGTCCCGCCAGACGATAGTTCCGGAAAATCGCGATATTTTCGGCCAGTAGATCCCTTTCCGGTGCCTCCTTCCGTACGATCCGGAAGGCCAGCCCATAGGGGTCGAATCGGAATTTTTCGTGCCATCGTTCGAAGACCTTCCGGAGTGTCGGATCGTTCGTGTCCTCGAAGAGGGTGAAGACGGGACGTTCCCCCCCTTCCACGATTCCCTCGAGATAGGCGGGGATCGCTTCCCCACGGCGCCGCAGGTCGAGACGTTCGGGCCATCCAGGGGCCGTGCTCCGGGTGGCCACGTCCTCGATCAGCCAGCCTGCCTGCCAGGCACTGCGGGGGATCACCGCGACGTCCTCCCGGAACTTCTCCACCCGTTGGAGGTACCAGGCCGGAAAGATCTCGTTGTCGCCACTGACGAGCACGACCGCCTCTTCGGGAAGCGAGGCGAGGATGTCCGCGATCCGATCCCGGGCCAGGAAGTGGCGGCTCCGGTCCTGGCGGAAGAAGTTTCCCACGATCAGGGGGAAGAGAAGGAGGAGCGAAAGGAGGGTGCGTCGCAGGGACCTCCGCTCCCCTCCAAGGAGCCGGGCGTAGCCCAAGCCGATGCAGAGTGCGGCGAGCAGGAAGGCTGGAAGGAGGTAACGCAACACCTGGTTCAACTCCCACACGCCGTAGTAGCTCATCTTGAGCGTCGCATTCCCCACGATCGCAAGCGCGATCCCTGCCGCCAGCCATCGTCTCCGGCGCCAGAGGCGCCCGAATCCCGAAAGGAGGAGGAGCAGGACGATCCCCCGACTCGTCCAATAGACGCCCCGGGCGAACCACGCGCGCACGCCCTCCTGCGGGGCAACGGGTATCAGGGGGGCGACGAACTCCGAAGTGAAGGCCCCTCCGATGATCCGGGCCATCTCGATCCGCGGCGCCAGGTCGGGGGAGAAGATCTTCTGGCGGTACTGCGCCTGCGTCATCACCGCCACGAATCGCCCCCACCCGTCGGGATCCCCCCAATCGAGGAGCACCCCCCGCCCCGCCCGCAACGGAAGGTA
>CAZTSL010000149.1:0-10452 GCA_964616915.1 uncultured bacterium | reverse complement strand
ATCACCTTCGGAGCTACAACCTGATCGAGTACAAGAGCATCCATGAGGTGCTCAATGAACGCGTCTTTCGGGAATACGTCGCGCGGGCGCTCTACCTCGAGACGCTCGACGCCCAGAAGGTCCGGCAAGGGAAGACGACGCTGAATATGCCCCCCTCGATCGGGGAAAGCGGGGATCGAGCGGGCCTGATGAATCTGCTCTTTCGATGATCGCGGGACACTTCCCCCCCTCCCCGGAAGGGTGACACTCCCCCTCCGAAAAATTTCGAAGAAATCTTGACAACTCCCCGGAAATGGGTTACTTCTGGGCGCATTCTCGAGCGTGGGATCGGGAGAACGAGCCGTGCCGGGAAGAGCACCCCGAACCTCCCGATCGGGAAGGAAGCAGCCTGGAGGAGAAGAGAGCGATGGGAAAGCGAACGATCGTGGCCATGCCGGGCGACGGGATCGGAAAGGTGGTTCTCCCCGAAGCGATCCGGGTCCTCGATGCCGTCGGCTTCGAGGGAGAGTACGTCCATGGGGATATCGGATGGGCCTTCTGGTGCAAGGAGGGGAATCCTCTCCCCCAACGGACGATCGATCTCCTCGAAACCCATGGCGTCGGTCTCTTCGGTGCGATCACCTCCAAACCGAAGGGAGAGGCCGCCCGGGAACTTTCCCCCGAACTCCAGGGGAAGGGCTTCGTCTACTACAGCCCGATCGTCAAGTTGCGCCAGCACTTCAACCTCGACATCTCGATCCGCCCCTGCCGATCTTTTCCGAACAATCCCCTCAACTTCATCCGCCGCAAAGGGGGAGAGATCGTCGAACCCCCCGTCGATGTCGTGATCTTCCGGCAGAACACGGAGGGGCTCTACGTGGGCGTGGAATGGACCGATCCTCCGGCGGAGGTGAGAGATGCCCTCGAAACACACCCCAAAATGGCGCCCTTCAAGGAAGTCCCAGGCAAGGATCTCGCGATCTCGTGTCGAATCTTCACGCGGCGTGCCTGTCGCAGGATCATGGAGGCGGCCTTCGCCTATGCCCGCGAACATGGGTACAGGAGCGTCACGGTCTGCGAGAAACCGAACGTGATCCGGGAGACCTCCGGCATGATGGAGGAGGAGGCACGCAAGGTCGCAGAGAGCTATCCCGACGTTGCGCTCTGGTCCTCGAACATCGACGCGATGATGATGTGGCTCACGAAGAATCCGGAGGATTACGGCGTGATCGTGGCGGGCAACATGTTCGGCGACATCATCTCCGACGGCTTCGGGGGCCTCGTCGGCGGGCTGGGGTTCGCTTGCAGCGCCAATCTGGGGGAACGCTGCGCGATCTTCGAGCCGACGCACGGCTCGGCACCCAAGTATGAGCATCTCTCTCCTCCGATCGTCAACCCGATCGCGATGATCCTCTCCGCCTGCATGATGCTCGATCACCTCGGCGAGGGGGAGAAGGCTCGCCGGATCCGCGATGCGATCGCCCACGTCGTCGCGGAGGGAAAGGTCCGCACCTACGACATGATGCAGCTTCCCGGAGGACCCGACGTGCTCGGGAAGGGCGCCGCATCCACGACCGAGATGACCGATGCGATCATCGCTGCGCTGTAGCTGCGGCGGATTTTCTCCTGCGCTGCGGCGGTCATCGACGCGGCAAAGGGGGGGGTAGACCACGATCAGCGGGGGGAAAGGGAGCGGACGACTTCCCCGAGGGTGAGGGGTGACCTGGAGGGCGCCCCCCATCGTGCCGGCCGGCAGGGGAGAAGCGAGGTGAATTCGATGGATCGACGGGAATCGGTGGCAGGAAAGTATGGCGCCAAGGTCCGCTCCGACTGCCGGGTCACCTTCCGGCCCGGAACGGAAGGGGGGATCGCCCTCACGGTGGAGAGCAAGGTGGCCACGATGTACGGCGGGGAGATCGAACGTCTGGCCCGGGAAGTCCTCGCCAGCCTCGGGGTGGACCACGGCGAGGTCACGATCGAGGACCGGGGGGCGCTCCCCTTCACCCTGGCGGCCCGGATCGAAACCGCGGTGCGGCGTTCCCTCGGAGAGGTTCCTCCCTGGCTTCCCCCGATGCGCAAGGAGAACGCCTTCGAGGCCTGCACGACCCAGCGGGAACGCTTCCGGCGCTCCCGGCTCTACCTCCCCGGAAACGAGCCGAAATTCTTCATCAATGCGGGGCTCTACCAGGCCGACGGCATCATCCTCGACCTCGAGGACTCCGTGGCCCCGGCAGAGAAGGATGCGGCCCGGATCCTCGTGCGGAACGCGCTGCGCGCCGTCGATTTCAAGGGATCGGAGCGGATGGTGCGCATCAACCCCCCCCCGCTCGGTTTCGAGGATCTCGAAGCGGTCGTTCCCCACAACGTCCACGTCGTGCTCATCCCGAAGTGCGAGTCCGCGGAGGACGTGACCGCGGTGGCCCGACGGATCGAGGCGATTCGCGAGGCGGAGGGGATCGCCGCACCGGTCTACCTCATGCCGATCGTGGAGAGTGCGCGGGGCGTGCTCGCCGCCCTGGAGATCGCCGAGGCCTCCCCCCTCGTCGTGGCGCTCACGATCGGTCTCGAGGACTACACCGCGGATATCGGGTGCGCCCGGACGCCAGAGGGGAAAGAGAGCCTCTGGGCCCGCTCGATGATCGTCCATGCCGCCCGTGCCGCGGGGATCCAGCCGATCGACTCCGTCTTCTCCGACGTGGCCGACATGTCGGCCCTTCGGGAGAGCGTCCGGGAGGCGAAATCGCTCGGCTTCGAGGGGAAGGGGTGCATCCACCCCCGGCAGATCGCCGTGATCCACGAGGCGTTCGCGCCCACCGCCGAGGAGATCGAACGGGCCGTCCGGATCGTGCGCGCCTACGAGGCGGGGGTCGCCGAAGGGAGCGGTGTGGTGACCCTCGGAACGAAGATGATCGACCCCCCCGTGGTCAAACGGGCCGAACGTACCGTCCGGATGGCCGTGGAGATGGGTCTCCTGCCGGAGACGTGGCGGGAGGAGGTGGAGCAAGATGCGTGAGCTGGTCCGCAACGCGGCGGGGCGCGAGGTTCCCGTCGAAATCAACGGGAAGAAGGCGATCCCCTTCCAGGGCGTAGGGGCGTACCGCCCCTCGGGGCGGAAAGCCGCCCCCCCGATCGCCTCGTGTGCGGACTACCCCAGCGACGGCAACAAGGTCGTCCCCTCCCTCGAGGAGGCGCTCCAACGGGCGGGACTGCGCGATGGGATGACGATCTCCACGCACCACCACTTCCGAAACGGCGATCTCGTGGCCAACCGTCTCTTCGACGCGGCCGCGAAACTCGGGGTCAAAGACCTCGTCTGGTTCCCGAGTGCCTCCTTCCCCTGCCACGCCCCGATCATCCGGCATCTCGAGGATGGCGTGGTCCACCACATCGAGGGGAGCATGAACGGCCCGCTCGGGGACTACTGCTCGGAGGGGAAGATGCGGGGGATGGCCGTGCTTCGCTCGCACGGAGGGCGTTACCAGGCGGTGCAGGATGGGGAGGTCCATATCGACATCGCGGTGATCGCGGCCCCCACCGCCGACCCCTTCGGCAACGCCAACGGGCTCGAAGGCCCTTCCGCCTGCGGCCTCCTCGGATTCGCGCTCGCCGATGCCCAGTATGCGGACCGGGTGATCGTGGTGACCGACCACCTCGTCGATTTCCCCTGCATCCCCTGGCAGATCCATGGGAACTACGTGGACTTCGTCGTGGTGCTCGACCGCATCGGCGACCCCTCGAAGATCGTATCGGGGACGACGGAGGTCACGAAGAGTCCCGACCGTCTGATGATTGCGGCCACGGCGGCGCGCTTCGTCCGGGAGGCGGGGATCCTGCGCGACGGCTTCTCCTTCCAGGCGGGGGCGGGGGGGACCACGCTCGCCTTTGCCCTCTTTCTTGCGCAGCAGATGCGCGAGACGGGGTGCCGGGCCCGCTTCGCCCGGGCGGGGAGCAACCGCTATCTCGTGGAGATGCTCGAAGAGGGGTTGATCGACTACATCCTCGACGGCCAGACCTTCGATCTCACGGGGGTCCGCTCGATGCGGGAGAATCCCCGGCACGTCGATACGAGCCCCTTCACGAGTTACAACTACCACGGCAAGGGGAACTTCGCCTCCCTCGTCGATGTCGTGGTGCTCGGTGCCACCGAGGTCGATCTCGGCTTCAACGCCAACGTCGTCACCCACTCCGACGGCCGGCTCCTCCACGGGATCGGGGGGTGGCAGAACTGCCTCTTCGCGAAATGCACGATGCTCCTCGTTCCCGCCTTCCGCGACCGGATCCCCGTGATCGTCGATGAGGTCACGACGCTCTGTGGTCCCGGTTCCCTCATCGATGTCGTCGTCACGGAGCGGGGGGTGGCCGTCAATCCGAACCGGACGGACCTCCTCGACAACTTGCGGGGGAGTTCGCTGCCGTTGCGTTCCCTCGAGGAGATCAAGGCCGAGGTGGAGGAGATCTGCGGAGGGCCGCCGGCCCGGCCGCAGCGGGATCCCCAGATCGTGGCGGCGATCAAGTGGGTCGATGGGACCGTGATCGACGCAGTGAGAAAGGTTGCCCCCCGATGAGGTCTCGCGGATTTCCAGTGGTCGTGCTTCTCCTCTCGCTCCCCCTCCTCTCTGCCTGTGGGGGCACGGAGTCCCTCGTGCTCGGTACGGCGGAGACGACCGCGGAGATGGAAGGGAGCGGCTACGCCAAGCAACTCCTCCTCACCGATGGCACCTACGCAACGCGTGCCCTCATCGACGGCACTGCGATCGACCTGTCCGCCCCCCTCGTCCTCGTCATGAATGCCAACATCGAGAAGGCCGCTTTCGGCGCGGGCTTTACTGGCACGATCGACCTCGTCTTCCTCTACGAGGTGGGAACGACGCCGATCGACTACACGACGAGCAACATTTCCGCGCCGATCGAGGGGGATCGGATCGAGATCTCCCCCTTCACCTTCTTCGAGGTGCCCTTGCCCGTGGGTGACCGGATCGTCGTCACCGAACTCGAGATCGAGCTGTTCGGGGATCGGATCGGAAGCGTCGAGTTCTTCGATCACCCCTTCGAGGGAGTCACGAACCGACATCTTCTCACGAGCTTCGCGGGGCGTATCGAGGTGGGGATTCCCCGCTTCGGGTTCTCGCTTCCGGGCACCTTCACCGCCTGCCGCACGGAGGCCCGGGGGGGATCTACCCTTCCCGAATGCCGGGAATAGCGCGATCGACGTCTCGATCCGCCCCTTCCCCCCCTGAACCGTGCACCGGCGTTCCCTTCAGGAGGGAATCGACGGTTTCGATGAGGCGTTCGGGGGAGAAGGGTTTCTCGATGAAGGCGTTCGGGGGATCGAGGAGGCCGTTTTCGAAGACCGCGCCAGGAGCATAGCCCGACATGAAGAGGAACTTGATTTCCGGATTGCGTGACTGCATCGCCCGGGCGAGTTCCCCCCCGTCCATCTCGGGCATCGTGAGGTCGGAGAGGACGAGGGCGATATCGTGGGGATGGCGTTCGAGCAACTCGAGCGCCGCCCGCCCGTCGGGCGCCTCGATGACGTGGTAGCCGTACTCTTCGAGGATTTCCCGCGCCAGGTCCCGGACCACGGCCATGTCATCGACGACGAGAATCTGCCGTCCCCCTGGCTCCGAGGGAGCGGCGGAGGAGGGGAGGGTGGCGTCGTCCCCCTCCGGCACCGATGGTGCAGCTTCCCGCAGGGAAGGATCCGGCTGCGACGGGTTCTCCGAAACGGCCCCGCGGCCGTTTCCCCCCGATGGTTCGGCCTGCGGGGACGACGCCGGCTGTAACGGGTCGTTCGAGGCGACCTCCAAGGTTTCCTCCTCCTTGGCGTGGGGGAGATAGACCTTGAAGGTCGTCCCCTTTCCCGGCTCGCTGTATGCCCAGATGTTCCCACCACTCTGCTTCACGATCCCGTAGGCCGTGGCCAGGCCCAGACCCGTTCCTTCCCCCTCCGGTTTCGTCGTGAAGAAGGGGTCGAAGACATGGGCGAGGGTGTCCCGGTCCATTCCGCAACCGGTATCGGTGACCGCGATCATCGTGTAGTCCCCCGGCTTCACGCCGACGTGACGGGCGGCATAGTCGCGGTCGAGGTGGACGTTGGCGGTTTCGATCGTCAGTCTGCCCCCGCCCCCCATCGCATCGCGGGCGTTGATCACGAGGTTGACGAGGACCTGCTCGATCTGTCCGGGATCGGCCTTCACCCCTTTCACCGCGGGATCGAGGCGGAGGGTGCATTCGATCGAGCTTCCGAGGATCTGGCCGATCATGCGGTTCACCCCTTCGACGACCTCATTGGGGTCGATGTGGCGGAGGTGGAGTTCCTGCCGGCGTCCGAAGGCGAGCAACGCCCGGGTCAGCTCGAAGGCCTTCTCTCCCCCTTCGCGGATCTTCAGGATCTTTTCCCGGAGTGGGTGTCCCTCCCGGGTCTCTGCGAGGAGGAGTTCGGCGAAACCGTTGATGCAGGTGAGCCAGTTCTTGAACTCGTGCGCGATCCCCTGGGTGAGGCGGCCGATGGCCTCCATCTTTCCCGCGTGGAGGAGTTGGCGTTCGAGTTCCTTGCGCTCGGAGTTGTCGAAGAAGTAGCCCTGGATCTCCTCTGTTTCTCCCGTCTCCCCGAAGCGGACGAAGACGTTTCCGATGATGTATCGGACCCGTCCCTCCCGATCGATCAGCTCGAACTCGTGGTTGAGGAGCCTCCCCTCGTCGAGGAGCCGGGAGCGGAACTCCTCGAAGGCCCTCCGGTCGCGCCAGAAATCGGCGAGGTGGACGTGTATGACCGCCTCCACGGAGGAGAAACCGAGGATCCGGGCGAAGGCGCTGTTGCAGAAGAGGACTTCTCCCTGGGGGGAGGCGATGAAATCCCCGGTCAGATCCTCCTCGAAGAACCGGCGGTGCCGCTCCGCAAGTTGCCGGCGGGCTTTTTCCGCCTCGTATTGCTCCGTGATGTCCCGGAAGGTGGTGAAGACCGCCTCCGATCCCCCCCATGGGATCAGGACGGCGGTCAAGGCCACCCGGCGTGTCGTACAATCGTCACACCTCACGATACCGGTGGCGGTGGCCGACCCCCGCTCACGGACCGTCTCGAGGAGGGGGATCTCTTCGGATGCCTCGTCCGGGGAGAAGAGATCGCCGTAATGGGACCCGACGAGACGATCCGCGCAAGGACCGAAGGTCTTGGAACACGCCGGATTGACCTGAAGGACCTGGCCGCCGGTGGGATCGAGGAGGAGGATCGGATCGGGGGAGGCGGCGAAGACGATCTCGAAGCGCCGTTCCGAGATCTCGAGTGCGGTTTGGGTGAGCCGGCGTTGCCAGTCGATCCCGATGATCTCCGCGAGGATCTGAAGGGCCTGGATCTCCTCGTCCAGCCACGCTTCCCCCCCTTTCGTATCGTAGCAGGCGACGAAGCCGAGGAGGGTGTCGGCCTGGGAACGGATCGGCAGGGCGATGGAACGCAGGAATCCCCGTTCGCGCATGCATTGGGAGATCTCTTCCGCCTCGGGTGGGAATGTCCTGTCTCGATCGAGGACGATTCGTCCCCCTTCGAGGGCCTCGATCCACCATGGGGGGAGTTCCTCCCCTTCCCGATGGCAGAGGGGTTCCCCTGGCCAGGCGGTCACCCGCCCCACCCGACGGGACATCTCCTGGAACTGGACGATCTCGGCATAGGGCACGCCGAGGGGTTTTGCCACGAGCCCGAGGATCTCCGAGAGATCGGGATCCGGCTGGGCGAGGAAGGTCCGCGCGACCGTGGCGATCGCGGTTTCGAGTTCGAGTTGGGCCTGGAGCCGGGCCTCCATCCGTTTCCGGTGCGTGATGTCCCGCGAGATCGAGAGGACTTCCCGGTCGTTGATCGCCACGATCTGGGCCTCGTAGTCGCGCTCGCTCCCATCGACGAGGAGGCGGTAGTCGAAGCGTTCGACCTCTCCGCTCTCCAAGGCGCGCGCGATCGTCCGGGCTGCATCCTCGGCGGCACCGGGGAGGACCTCTTCGATCGATTTGCCGAGGAAGAAGTGGGGAGGCATCAACACGCTGGCGTCCTGGGAGGCCTTGAAGTCGAGGAAGGTGCCGTCGTGTCCGATCCGGAGGATCGAGTCGGGAATCGCCTCGAAGAGTACGCGCCAACGGCTTTCACTCCTGGAGAGTTGCTGGCGGGTGATCTCGAGTTGAGAGATCTTGCGATCGAGTTGTTCTCGCAGGTCGCGTAGCCCGCCGATCACGCCTCCGATCCAGAAGAGTGCCACGAGGTTGATCGCGCCGGAACCGATCAGAGCCACGTCCCATCCGCGGATACCGAGGAGGTTGATGAGGAGGGTATGGAAGGGGAGGGTGAGCCCTCCCACGACGGCCCCCCTGGGGAAACCGGCATGCCAGGCGAGGAGCGCCACCGGGAGGAAGGCGAGTTGTTGCGCATTGAGGGGGTTGGGTAACGTGAAGAAGAGCAGCGTGAAGGCGGCCGTGTAGAGGACAACGATGAGAAGGGGGTAGCGCCATCCCAACCGCCGGGCGAAACGCTCGAGTCCGAGAATCCAGTTCATTTCTTCCTCTTCCTCTCTCGCGCGGCGAAGAACGCCGCCATCCGTTCCTGGGCCTCCTGGCTGCGGCGCCGGAGGGCCAGTTCGCGGGGCATGGCCTCCTTCCCTTCCTCGAAGGAGACGTTGCCCACGAAGTGGAGGATCTTCTTGCAGTGGGTGACGGCCTCCGGCCCGCATTGGCGGATCGCCTCGATTTTTTCGGCCACGGCGGCATCGAGCCTTTCGGCGGGGACGACTTCGTGGATCGCCCCGGCGGCCTGTGCGCGCCGGGCATCGAAGAACGCTCCGGTGAGGGCCAGGGATCTGGCCTGGGAGATCCCGATCTTCCGGACGAGGTAGGGGGATATCACGGCGGGGATGATCCCGAGGCGCACCTCCGTGATCCCGAAGCGGGTTCCTTCCGCGGCGATCGCGATATCGCAACACGATACGAGCCCCATCGCTCCGCCGAGGGCGACGCCGTGGATCCTTCCGATCACGGGATGGGGGCAGGTGTCGATCGCGTCGAGCATTCGGGAGAAGACCCGGGCATCTTCGATGTTCTCCGCCTCGGTGTAGGCGGCGGCCCGTTGCATCCATTTGAGATCCGCGCCGGCACAGAAACTCTTCCCATGCCCGAAGAGGACGACGGCCCGGACCGCCGGATCCGTGGCGAGCGTGGTGAAGCACTCGGTGAGTTCCGCGATGAGCGCCTCGTTGAAGGCGTTGTGGACATCGGGCCGGTTGAGACCGACGTAGGCCACGTCCCCTTGCACCTGAAGATCGAGATGGCGAAACATATCGGCTCCTTTCTTCCCGCATCGTTCACGACCGAAGGAGCATGGCAAGACCCCCTCGGTCCTCCATCCTCCAGGGGATGGGTCTTTCCGGGAGGGGCGTCCGGGAACGTCGGACCCCTGCCTCCCCAGAAGCAAATGGAGGATTCGGGAAACGATGATAAGGAGCCTGGCAATCCCTGTCAACGAAGGGAGTAGGGATCACCGGCAGAAAGATCCCACTCGAATGCCTCATCGGCATTTCGGACGGAAAACTTCAGGGAAAAGTTCGGGGGGGAAAAATTCGGGAAGGAAAATCCAGGGGCAAAGTGGTACTTCGTCCGGCTTCCAGCCACGATCGGTTCCTCTGGAGCAGAGGATGACAGGTTCCCGACCGATCACGGATGGTCCGGCTTCATGGCGTCACATCGAGCGCAACGTCCCACGACTTCACGGTGGAGACGCCGTAGGCCTCGACCTCTTCCCGCGGTTTCGTCCGCCACGCCAGCACGGTCGGTTTGATCTGGTAGTAGCGGAGATCGACGTGGAGGGTGTAGCTCCCCGCCGGCAGCGTGCCGAAGCCGACCGAGCGGCGCTCACCGTACCCGATCGGTTCGATGCGGTCGTAGTCCACCACCTCCGTGTAGAGGGGGGTCTTCGAGCGTTTCGTGATGAAGACCTCGTGGTCGAGCACGGGGGTTCCCCCGGGATCTTCCACGCTCACCTGGAGGGAGAAGGCCCGGAAGGTGTCACCGGTGGGGACGTTGTGGCCAGCGCCGACGTTCTCCACGTCGATGGTGAGTTCTCGTCCTGCGGTGAGGGTCGTGGGGAGGGTCACCCGGAGCGCCTGCTCCCGGAAGGCTGCACTCATCCCCCCTGGGAAGGCGTGCGAACGCCGGTCGTCGTCTCCCCCACGGGTGGCGGGCATGTGGCATCCCACACAGGTGAAGTTGCCTTCTCCCGAACGGGGTCGCTGGGCGAAGAACTCGTCGGCCGTCTGCGTGAAGGAGCCGAAGACCGGATCGTTGTGGCAGTTGGCGCAGAGCGTGACGCCATCGGCGAAGGCCCGGCTTCCCCGGACGGGATGCTCCTCCTCCTTGGCGAAGTCTCCCTCCCCCTCCGACTCGCCGCCGAGAATGTTTCCCCGGCTGTCGAGGTGGCACCCGACGCAGGAGATCCCATCCGCG